>CAZYTV010000221.1:0-7600 GCA_964650455.1 uncultured Chitinophaga sp.
TACTCCTTGGCTTCTTTGAATTTCTCGTCGGGATCTGAATAAAAACGTGTCTGCTGGGAGGAAACGGACAGACTGAATAAGATGGCTATTACAGGTAAACTGAAGTTCTTCATTGATTTGTCCTTTAACCGGTGGAGGTTTAACGTTGCGAATATTCAAATTATTTCAAGGGAGACCAAACATCATTCCAAACAGGTGTGGATAAGTCAGCAATTGTGCAGGCTTTAACATTTTATTACTGACCGGCAGTGGTATTCTGTAATTTATGAGGTCAATTTTACAACTAAAATAATTACATAATATGGTGCATTTACCGTATGGCTCCTTTCTACCCTTAAGTTGTAACCGGAAATATTGGTAGTTTCGCAGCATGTTTATAACCGATACAAAGATCAGGGTGCGTTATGCTGAAACCGACCAGATGGGTGTCGTATATCACAGCAATTTCTTTCCTTATTTCGAATCAGCCCGGGCTGAATCCATCCGCGAACTGGGATTTACTTATGCGGATATGGAAAAAATGGGGGTCATCATGCCGGTGGTGGATGTGCATTGCCGCTATATAAGACCTGCCCGATATGATGACCTGCTCACCATCAGGACCACCCTGAAAGATATGCCCCTGCAGCATAAGATCGAATTCCACCACGACGTCTTTAATGAAAAAGAAGAACATCTGGCCACGGCGAAAATCACGCTTTATTTCGTGGAAGCCGGGACAATGAAAAAAACAGGAATGCCAAAGCAATTACAGGAAAAGCTGCAAGCTTATTTTCCCTAAATTTATCGGATGGAGCCCACCTTATTCAATGAAGAGCAGGTCATTTACCCGCCCAAGTACAATCCGGCCGAAGCAAAACCGCAAATCTGGCTGAAATCAGTCATGAGCCTGGCCATTTACCTGCTCCTGGGTTATTATATATTCCCGAGTTATAAGATTCTTTTACTCATCACCGCCATTGTGCTGATCCATGAAATGGGGCATTTTATTGCCATGAAGGTTTTTCGTTACAATGAACTGGGCATTTTTTTTATTCCCTTACTGGGTGCGTATGTTTCGGGGACCAAACGGGAAGTTTCACAGCTTCAATCAGCCGTGATCCTGCTGGCGGGCCCCCTGCCCGGCATCCTGATCGGCACGGCCTGTTATTTTATTAATCAGCAATACCCGGATGCCAGTTTATTCGGACTGGATCTTGGCCAGTCAGCTAAGTTTTTTATTCTGCTTAACCTCATTAATCTCTTTCCGATCTATCCGCTGGATGGCGGGCAACTGCTGAACCGGGTTTTCCTGGATGAAGAAAGTATCTGGAGCAAGCTCTTTATTTTTCTGTCGATCGGCTTCCTCGCCTGGTTTGCCTGGAGCATGTACGACTCCACCAAAAACAGTATGTATTTCTTACTGTTGTTCTTCCCGGTTATGATCCTGCTGCGTACATTCGGAGATTCCAGGCTGGGATCTGTCGAAAAGAAAATTGAAGAGGCAGGCATTAATGCAGATACAGAATACGATGACCTGCCGGATGAGGATTACTGGAAGATCCGGAATATCCTGATCGCCGAACATCCTTCTTTTAAAGACATCTCCCCTGCCCCGCCCTTTACTTTTAGTGATAAAGAAGATAAAATCATGGCCACAGTACAAAGTTTATTACACCGTCACCTGATACAGGATGTATCCCTCGCAGGGAAATTATTGATCTTCCTGGTCTGGGCTGCCGGTATCGCCAGTCCCTGGCTGATCGGGATGCAGTTCTGGTTCTGAATCGGGTGTCGGGTGTCAGCTGCCAGTTGTCAGGAAACAGCCACTATTAAGATAGAATATCAAACATTGCCTCCGGAGGAACCCTTCGTACTCGTACTTCTATCTTCGTACTTCTAACTTTGTACTTTCTTCAAACCCGGTGATAATCCGCTTTCCAGTTCTTCACCGCCTGTTTGATCTGTTTTTGTGATAAGTTTTCACTCGCTGCTCGCTGAGCAAGTGCCGGAAACTCTTCGTCCGAAGCAAACCGTAATGCAATCACCTGGCTGGTCCGTAATTTCTTTTCCAGCAATTTTCCGGTCAGGGCAAAATGCCGGAGATTCTCTTCAGCCCGGATAGCCCGGTCCTGTGCACGCAGGGCAAACCAACGTGCATAAATAAATAATAATACCAATACAATTGAAACCAATAGAAGCAAAGCTGCACTATAATGGGTTGCTGCATTCGCGTGTACCAGGTTGACAATGGACCCACCCAATATGGCCAGAATAATAGTGCTTGTAACAAAATGCCATAAGGGGATGTAGCGGGTGTGGTTGCTGTAGTTTTGTGCCATGTTTGGGGTTTAGATGTTTAGTCGTTTAGAGGCTTAAAGGCGTATATCTAATATAGACTATTTTCTTTTATCCGCGCAACCAACCGCTAAATGACTAAACACCTAAACTGATAAACTATTTTAGTTGGTCCAGCACCTTAAACATCTTACTCACCACTGTCCCCGTTTTCCCGCTGTAGTTATTGATCAGGAAAGAGAAAATATACTCCCGGCCGTCTTTGGCTTTATGATAACCGCAGTAACCCTTAACATCGCTGATCGTTCCGCTTTTCATTTTCATTCCGTTATATTCGGGCAGGGCATCATAAAATGCGGAAAACCAGTTTTTACTTTTTGCATATTTTAAAATCTCCACCTGGGCATGGGTGGTTACCCGGTTGAGGGGTGACAGACCGGAACCATCGTACATATTCAACTCTTCTGGATCAAGACCTTTGTCTTTCCAGAAACGACGAAGAATCGCCACCCCGCTATCTGTAGAAGCATAGCCTTGTTTCTCCAGGGCAAAGGTCTTCATTAAAGCTTCACCATAAAGATTGATACTTTTTTTATTGAACCAATAGATGATGGAATCGAGGGAGGGTGATTCGTGGGTATAAACAATTCTTACCGAATCGGGTATTTTCCGGTAGACAAACATGGTGTTTGTTGAATAATTGCCTTTTATTTTCTGGGCGATCAGTTTTCCAAAATCACTAACCAGGTATTCGGCTCCGCTAAAAACTGAGCCACTTATCGTAAAATTTGCTTCGCCTGCTGGTATAGTACCCCGGATCCTGTAATCGCCATTACTCAAAGGCAGGTAGATATAGGCATTATCACCGGTACCCTTTGCGGCAGTATTTACTTCATTTATAAATAATCCAAGCATTTCCTTGCTGCCGTTAAATAACTGGAGTTCTGTTTTCGCACCCGTCACATTACCTGACTTCAGCGAAATATCAAACTGATTCTCCCGCCAGTTTATAGCTCCTGAACCAGCACCATAATAATTACCCAGGTCCTGCCAGATCCAGCCATCCGGGATTGAATTTGTTTCAAAACCGGAGCTGTCAATTAAAAAACTGAGTGCCCCGCCTTTATAACCGTTCCTGGTCAACTGTTCATAGCTAATGGCAAGCACCGTACTGCCACTTGTACTCGCATACCGGTTACTTCCTAATGTTGGATCTCCGGATGGCTTTATACAAATAGTCTGGATTAATCCATGTTCAGTTATTAAACCAAACTGTGTTTTGTACCGGTAATCTCTCCCCAGCAATTCAAAAGCCGTCACACTTGTAATGATTTTTTGTGTGGAAGCCGGGGCCAGTCCAAGCTGTGAATTGACATCAAAAACCGGCTGACCTGTTTTCGCATCAATGACATACAAGGATACAGCGGCGTGCTTCATCTGACTGTCAGACATAAATCGCTGAAAGGATTTCCGGATATTCTCCGAAACAGTTTGGGCCGGAAGCAGGTTCCAGGCTGATAGCAGGGCCAGAAACAGGAAAACTTTTTTCATCATTTATGGTTATAACTTCGCGCCTGCCGGCAGGCAGGTTCAAATTAAATCATTTCCCGCTAATACTTTCTTAAATGAGTGTAGCCACCATCAATGCCTCCATCATCACGATCGGCGATGAACTCCTGATCGGGCAGACCATCGATACCAATTCCGCCTTTATAGCCCAGGAACTGAACAAGATCGGGGTATGGGTACGCCGCCGTGTAGCCGTTGGTGATGTGTATGAAGATATCTGGAAAGCCCTTGACGAAGAGGGAGCCGCGTCTGATATTGTCATTATAACCGGGGGACTGGGTCCTACCGCCGATGATATCACCAAACCATTACTCTGTAAATACTTTGGTGCCACTTTAGTGGTAAATGAAGAGGTCAAAGCCCATGTAAAAAATCTGTTTGAAAATGTGTACCGCCGGCCAGGTGCCCTGCTGGAACGCAACCTGAAACAAGCTGAAGTACCGGATACATGTACGGTATTGCATAATGCAAGAGGAACGGCGCCAGGGATGTGGTTTAAAAAACCGGAGTCTCAAGCCCCCCCCTCGGAAGGTGGTGGAGCCCCGACCATCTTTATCTCCCTCCCTGGAGTACCTCACGAAATGAAAGGCCTGATTACCGACCAGGTAATCCCCCGCTTATTAAAGGAATTCACGATGCCGGCGATCGTGCACCGGACAGCATTTACTGCCGGCCAGGGAGAATCGATGCTGGCAGAAATGCTGGTGGACTTTGAAGCCGGTTTGCCTGAATCCGTTAAACTGGCTTACCTGCCCAATTACGGAATGGTAAAACTGAGACTCACCGGAAAAGGAAATACCAAAGAAGAAGTGGAGAATGTACTCAACCCGGTTTTTGAACGACTGCTGGAAATTGTGAAAGACTTCCTGGTTACAGACACCGATGAAGGACTGGAAAAAGTGGTGGGAAGAATCCTGAAAGCAATAAACAAAACTATGGGTACCGCTGAAAGCTGTACGGGTGGATATATTGCTCAACTGATAACTTCTGTGCCCGGTTCATCGGCTTATTACAAAGGCTCAGTGGTCAGCTACGCCAATGAGGTCAAGACTTCAGTGCTTGGGGTTTCCACAAACACCCTCCAAACAGTTGGCGCTGTAAGCGAAGAAACAGTAAAACAAATGGTACAGGGGGCGATCCACACACTCGGAGTAGATTATGCCGTGGCAACCTCAGGTATTATGGGACCTGATGGAGGTACGCCTGAAAAACCAGTTGGTACCGTTTGGATCGCTGTGGGGAATAAAGAGAAAACAGAAGCCCTCCGGCTCAATCTCCGCTTCGACCGCCAAAGGAATATTGGACTCGCCGCCGTGAATGCCCTGAATTTTCTACGTAAATTCATGCTGACTAACAGTTGATAGTGTTTCAGTGGCAAATCATTACCTTTGGCCGGTCTTGAAAAAGCCCGGAAATGGAAGTTTTTGTACGGAAATGTGGGGGACCGGGATACTATCATTAATATTGCGATTGCTGTTTTAATTAATAAAGGAGATTTATGGCTATTGTCGATTTAATCATGCCAAAACTGGGCGAAAGTATCATGGAAGCCACTGTGCTGAAATGGCATAAGCAACCTGGTGATACTGTAAATATGGATGAAACCGTATTGGAAATCGCAACCGATAAAGTGGACAGCGAAGTGCCCAGTACAGCCGCCGGCGTGATCGAAGAAATTTTATTCAAGGTGAACGACGTGGTACCCATCGGCACCATCATCGCCCGCATTCGAACCGGCGCGGAAGCAACTGCTGGCGCAACCCCCGCCCCCGTTGACGAAAACACGACCTATATTCCTCAACCTGTCCAGCAGGCCCAGGTTGTAGAAACGGTGCAATCTGTTACATCAAACCCCGAAGTTCCAACTTCTAACCTCCAACCTTTCAGCACCAACCGCTTTTACTCCCCGCTTGTCCTCAACATAGCCGCCAGTGAAGGGGTAAGCATGAGTGAACTGGAATATATTCCGGGCACCGGTAATGAAGGCAGGGTGACGAAGAAGGATATTTTGCAGTATGTGCAAGAGAAGAAAGCAGGGAAAGTTTCGGGCAGCGAGCTGCGAGCCACGAGACCCCTGGAAGTGACAACCATTAAAGAATCTTCCACCCCAACAACGAACAGCCAACAGCTAACATCCTACTCTGGAAATGTGGAGATTATCGAAATGGACCGCATGCGCAAACTGATTGCCGATCATATGGTGCGCAGCAAGCAGACCAGTCCGCACGTAACCAGTTTTACTGAAGCCGATGTGACCAACCTGGTACAGTGGAGAGAAAAAGTGAAAAAGGAATTTGAGAAAAGAGAAGGCACCAAAATCACTTTCACCCCTATTTTTATAGAAGCGATCGTAAAATGTATTAAGAAGTTCCCACTGATTAACTGTTCCCTCGATGGTGACCGGATCATTGTGAAAAAAGATATTAATATTGGTATGGCCACAGCCCTGCCCAGTGGTAATCTCATTGTTCCGGTGATTAAAAATGCGGACCAGCTCAACCTGGTCGGTTTATCCAAACAGGTAAACGGTCTCGCCGATGCAGCCCGTACCGGCAAACTCAGGGCAGATGATACCCAGGGCGGAACCTTCACCATGACCAATGTGGGTACTTTCGGCAGCCTGATGGGTACGCCGATCATCAATCAGCCCCAGGTAGCCATTATGGCCGTTGGTGCCATCAAGAAAAGACCCGTGGTGGTGGAAACACCCGCCGGCGACAGCATCGCCATCCGCCACATGATGTATCTCAGCATGAGCTACGATCACCGGATTGTGGACGGAAGCCTGGGAGCTACCTTCCTGACGGCCGTAGCTAAAGAGCTGGAAAACTTTAACCCGGACAGGGAATATTAAGAGTGTTTAGAAAGTCTTATAGGAGAAAGAGATTGAAAGAAAGGTTTATCGGGTTTATAAAGTCTGAAAGCAGTAAGAGGCTTAAAGAAGGGTTTAGATGGGCATTCTTAGAAGGGGCTGTTGACTACTAACTACCGACTACTATCTACTAACTAGTTACCATACCTTTTTCTTTTGAAAATATACCTGGCCCCCTTCCTTTTCACCACAAATAAATTACTGTATTCCTTCTCTTCCAGGTCACCCGGTACCACGGTCTCCCCGCAAAGTTTATTGGCAATATCATCAATGGTGTTGGAGTGACCGACCACCAGTATATTTCCTTTTTTGATAGTTTTCAGCTGACTGATGAAAATATCCATCGAATCTTTTTTATTGCTATAGATTTCGATCTTCGTTTTTCCCAGCATTTCATTCAGTGGTTGTGCGGTGGATAGGGTACGTGTGGTATTGGTGGAATATATATACCTGATATGTTCATGTCTTAATTTTTCCCGCAACGCATATGCCCTGATTTTACCGGATTCAGACAGTGGTGGATTGCCGGACATCATCTGGGAAGCGCCGGCGGGTACCGGTTCTTTCTCGGCATGACGCACAATATAAATGGTATTACCACAGGAGGCGAAAGCAAAGAGGAGTATGAGAAGAACATATTTCATTAAAATATATTTATTATAAGTTGTGTTGGAGAAATTTTTCAAAAACAAGAACGGGCTATCCCCCACCTTCCCCTGACAATTTAACAAACTTAAGTTAAACCCATTTGCAGATTCTCCTTCTTTTTTGTAAATTAGGTTAATAAAAATCCGCAATATGAAGTCATTATCCGAAACCTGGTTTGCCGAAGGCCGAATCGACTTTGAGTTGAAAAAATACACCCTGCTTGCTTACCTGCAG
>CAZYTV010000222.1:0-7594 GCA_964650455.1 uncultured Chitinophaga sp.
CAAACCCTGTGAATTTTTTTTAAACACCTTTTGTCCAGGGTAACCAACCGGCCGTTGGATCCGATCGCGGAGCGGCTCGTGATGTCGCTGGCCACATTTGCCGGCAATAATGGTAACCTGTTACTCGAGGATCCGCTGACCTGCCATAGTGTGGCACTGAAGCACCCGGTACTGAGTAATTTTGAACTGGAAAAAATCAGGAGTATTGATACCGGTTTATTCCAGGCAAAAACCATTCAATGTTATTTCAGGGCTGATGGAAAGCCTGGTTCATTAAAGCGTGGTGTGGAACGGATCTGTGATTATGCAGAAGATGCCGTTATGGATGGTTTTAAAGTACTGATCCTGCAGGACAGGGCGATCGACTCCAATCACGCGCCGATCCCTTCACTGCTGGCCACTGCCGCCATTCATCATCACCTGATCCGTAAAGGGCTGCGCGGACAGGTAGGTATTATTGTCGAAGCCGGTGATGTTTGGGAAGTACATCATTTTGCCTGCCTCGTGGGTTTTGGCGCCACTGCCGTGAATCCTTACCTGGCACTTTCATCAATCAGGGATTTGTTGGAAAGCAGTAAACTACAGACCAGCCTGACAGAAGATGAATTGAAGAAAAACTATATCAAAGCTGTCAATGACGGTTTACTGAAAGTATTCTCCAAGATGGGTATCTCCACCCTGCAGTCCTACCAGGGGGCACAGATTTTTGAGATCCTTGGACTGAACAAAGATGTCGTGAATAAATATTTCACCGGTGCCACTTCGCGTATTGAAGGGATGGGACTGGATGAAATCGCCAAAGAAGTACTGGCGAAACATAATTTCGCTTTCAGTAAAAAAGATATTCCAGCCGACCGGCTGCCGGTGGGAGGGATTTACCAGTGGAAAAGAAAAGGTGAATTTCACTTATTCAATCCTCAGACCATCCACCTGCTGCAGCATGCAACAAAGATGAATGACTTTGCGACATTCAAAAAGTATTCAAAAGCTGTTAATGACCAGAGCGAAAGAGCCTGCACCCTCCGGAGTCTTTTCCAGTTCCGTAAAAACAGGCCTTCTATTTCTATCGATGAAGTGGAAGCAGCAGAAAACATTTACAAACGCTTTGCTACCGGGGCGATGAGCTTTGGCTCAATCTCCTGGGAAGCACATACCACGCTCGCTATTGCCATGAACCGTCTCGGTGGCCGAAGCAATACCGGCGAGGGTGGTGAAGATGAAAGGCGTTACAACAAGCTGCCCAATGGGGATTCTATGCGCAGTTCCATCAAGCAGGTAGCATCCGCCCGGTTTGGTGTAACCAGTTTATACCTCACAGAAGCTGATGAATTACAAATTAAAATGGCCCAGGGTGCCAAGCCCGGAGAAGGTGGGCAGTTACCCGGACATAAAGTGGATGATTGGATCGGCCGGGTACGTCATGCCACACCCGGTGTGGGACTGATCTCTCCACCCCCGCACCACGATATTTATTCCATTGAAGATCTGGCCCAATTGATTTATGACCTGAAGAATGCTAACCGTGCTGCCCGCATCAGTGTGAAACTGGTAAGTAAGGCCGGTGTTGGAACTATTGCAGCTGGTGTTACAAAAGCCAAAGCGGATGTGGTGCTGATCGCCGGTCACGATGGTGGTACCGGGGCATCTCCGGTCAGTTCAATCAGGCATGCGGGCCTGCCGTGGGAACTGGGTTTAGCCGAAACCCATCAGACCCTGGTGAAAAATAAATTAAGAAGCCGTGTGGTAGTGCAGGCCGACGGACAATTAAAAACAGGAAGGGATATTGCTGTTGCCGCATTACTCGGTGCTGAAGAATGGGGTATTGCTACAGCCGCCCTTATCGTGGAAGGATGTATCATGATGCGTAAGTGTCACATGAACACCTGTCCGGTTGGTGTGGCCACACAAGATCCCGAACTGCGTAACCGTTTTAAAGGAGATCCTGAACATGTGGTGAACTTCTTTAAAATGATCACCCAGGAATTAAGGGAGATCATGGCAGATCTCGGGTTCAGAACCGTGAATGAAATGATCGGACAGGTAGACAACCTCGAAATGCGGGAGAATATCCAGCACTGGAAATATAAGAATATTGACCTGTCTGCGGTATTGTACAAAGAACCCAATTCAATGTATACCACCCTGTACAACAGCGAGGAACAGGATCATGGTCTGGCCGGTAGCCTTGATTGGAAATTGCTGACGGCAGCCGCGTCAGCCCTTGAGAAGAAGGAAAAAGTAACCGGTACTTTTGCGATCAAAAATACTGACCGCACCGCCGGTACAATACTGTCCAATGAGATCACAAAAAAATACCGTGCTGAAGGTTTACCGGAGAATACGGTTCACTTCAGTTTCAACGGAACGGCCGGACAAAGTTTTGGTGCCTTCAATACAAAAGGGATCACCCTGGAACTTGAGGGAGATGCCAATGATTATTTTGGTAAAGGTCTAAGTGGAGCCCGGCTGATTATTTATCCGCCCAAAACGGCCACCTATACCCCTGAAGACAACAGCATCATTGGTAATGTGGCCTTCTATGGTGCCACATCCGGTGAAGCCTTTATCCGTGGTAAAGCCGGAGAACGGTTCTGTGTAAGAAACTCCGGCGCCAGTGTGGTGGTGGAATCAGTAGGTGATCATGGATGTGAATACATGACAGGTGGACGGGTGGTCATCCTGGGACCAACCGGGCGGAATTTCGCGGCAGGTATGAGTGGCGGTATCGCTTATATCTATGATGTGAACGGCCAGTTTGCCGGCAACTGTAACAGGGAAATGGTGGACCTCGATCCCTGTGACCTGAATGATAAAAATGAATTGTTCACCCTACTGCAAAAGCACCTGGAATACACCGGCAGTACTGTAGCGAAGTTTATCCTGGGCGACCTGGATAACCAGTTACAGCATTTCGTGAAAGTATTCCCCAGGGATTATAAAAAAGTACTGCTGGTGAAAAATGCATCGGTGAATCAGAAAGCTTAAAAGAATAAGTACGAAGTCAGAACAACAAACGACAAACAACAAACGACAAACTACAAACCGAACATGGGTAAGCCAACAGGATTTAAAGAATATAGCCGCGAAACACCGGTCAGGCAACCGGTAACGGAGCGGGTGAAACATTACAAAGAATTTGTAGAACGTTACCCTGATGAAAAACTGAACCAGCAATCGGCCCGTTGCATGAATTGTGGTGTTCCTTTTTGCCATAACGGATGTCCGCTGGGGAATGTGATACCAGAATTCAATGATGCGGTGTACCGTAAGGAGTGGAAGGAGGCCTATAATATACTTATATCTACCAATAATTTTCCTGAATTCACCGGCCGTATCTGCCCGGCTCCCTGTGAAACCGCCTGTGTGCTGGGCATCAATCAGCCGGCGATAACGATTGAAGAAATTGAAAAACATATTATTGAAATCGCATTTGATAAGGGCTTTGTTCAGCCAAGTAAACCCAATCTCCGTTCCGGAAAGAAAGTTGCCGTTATCGGCTCAGGTCCTGCAGGCCTGGCCGCTGCCGCCCAGCTCAATTATGCTGGACACAGTGTGACCGTGTTTGAACGCGATGAGCAACCCGGTGGTTTATTAAGGTATGGTATTCCGGATTTCAAACTGGAGAAATGGGTGATCGACAGAAGAGTGAAAGTCATGGAGGAGGAAGGGGTGACCTTCCGTTGTCATGCAAATGTTGGGGTGAATGTCAGCATCAATGATGTGGTCCGTGAATTCAATGCGATTGTACTGGCTGGTGGCAGTACCGTTCCCCGGGATCTCAATATACCGGGACGTGAACTGAATGGTGTTCATTTTGCGATGGATTTCCTGAAACAAAACAATAAACGGGTGGCCGGAAAAGATGTATTGGGATATGCGGATATTGAAAGTAATATTTTAAAAGAGGAAGTAAAAGCGACGGGCAGGAATGTGGTGGTGATCGGCGGTGGTGATACAGGCAGTGATTGTGTGGGTACCTCCAACCGCCATGGTGCAAAATCTGTAGTTCAGTTTGAATTATTGCCCAAGCCCCCGGCAGACCGGAATGATTATATGCCCTGGCCCAGCTACCCGATGCTGTTAAAGACCACTACTTCTCACGAGGAAGGCGTTGACCGGAAATGGGCGATTGCCACCAAGGAATTTATGGCTGATGGTAAAGGCAATCTGAAAGCACTGAAGATTGTAGATCTGGAGTGGAAGATCGTGGATGGCCGCCCGGCCAGCTTTGCGGAAGTAGCCGGTTCAGAAAGAGAGATTCCCTGTGAGCTCGCACTATTAGCCATGGGTTTTATTCATCCCCAGCAGGAGGGTTTATTAAATGACATGGGTATTGAACTTGATGACAGAGGTAATGTAAAAGCCAGTGAAAAAGAGTACCGCACCAATATTTCAAAAGTATTCACCGCCGGCGATATGCGTCGCGGACAAAGCCTGGTGGTTTGGGCGATCAGTGAAGGCAGAGAAGCTGCCCGGAAAGTGGATGAATTTCTGAATAACTATACCGGGTCTGTGCTGGAAACGAAGGATGCTTCGCTCATGTATCAGTTAGGTTGATTCAAACCGGAATACTCATTATAAGTAATGAGTAATCAGTAATGAGTAGCTGACTGAATAGTCTAATAAGAATTGAGCCCTCCGATATCCGGAGGGCTCAATTCTTTTCAGACTGTCTGAGTGGGCATAACCCGAGCTAATTGCCATTGCCGGCAGGCAGGCTCATTAATGATTACTCATTACTCATTCCATTCTCAGCCTGTCTCTGAAATAAAGAACATTACCCAAGCTACTCATCACCCATCCCCCACCTGCCATCTGCCAACTGCAACATAGGCCCAATCTAGGCCTAAAATTTACATTACATTTATTAATCATTTATTATTTTTCATTCTAAATGATCATTTTTTCAACTTTTTGCAATAATTATTAACATATTTATTAAAACTAACACGTGTTAAGCCCATTTATTTCTATTTTTAACCCGTTAAGGCTAACATAGTAGAAATTTTTAATGTTTAACTAAAAACCTAGCTCATGAGTAAAAGAAAAGCAAAACAAATCTTGCCATTTGTAGTCCTCGTTGCTGTTGCCATTTTTGCCATGTTTATTAAACCCACGGCTGATTATGTACCCGGTCCCAATGATCCCCAGTACAGTACAGCAGATATTGCCTGGGTGCTTATTTCCACAGCCCTCGTGTTTCTGATGACACCCGGCCTGGCCTTCTTCTACGGAGGAATGGTACACCGCAAAAATGTGATCTCCACGATGATTAAAAGTACAGTAGCTGCCGGTGTGGTAGGTGTACTTTGGGTGGTATGTGGTTTCAGTCTTGCTTTTGGTGAAAGTATCAATGGTTTTATCGGAAACCCCCAGACATTTGCCTTTTATAATGGGGTGAAGTCTGGTGCCGCATGGCCATTTGCCAATACCATTCCGCTGAGCCTGTTCTCCCTGTTCCAGCTGATGTTCGCTATCATCACCCCCGGACTGGTGGTAGGTGCTGTAGCCGAGCGGATCCGGTTTACATCCTATCTGCTGTTTATTTTCCTTTTCTCACTGTTGGTGTATGCACCAGTAGCACATTGGAGCTGGCATCCGGAAGGATTCCTGGCAAAAATGGGTGCCTTTGACTTTGCAGGTGGAACAGTAGTACACATTACGGCCGGTTGTGCAGCCCTAGCAGGGGCGATGGTTCTGAAAAGAAGGAGATCACATATCGAACAAAAAGAAATTCCGCCCGCAAACGTACCTTATGTACTGATCGGTACAGGCTTACTTTGGTTCGGCTGGTTTGGCTTCAATGCAGGTTCTGCTGTTGGCGCAAATTCACTGGCTGTTAATGCATTTGGCACTACATCTACTGCTGCTTCTGCTGCAGGTCTGGGCTGGATGTTTTTTGATGTTATCAAAGGCAAAAAGCCCTCTGTTCTCGGGTTTTGTATCGGTGCCGTTGTAGGCCTGGTGGCGATCACACCGGCAGCAGGTTTTGTGGGTATTCCCCAGAGTATTATCATCGGTCTGGTTGGAGCGCTTGTTTCCAATATTGCAGTAAGCATCAAACAGAAATCAAAACTCGATGATACACTCGACGTATTCCCCTGCCATGGTTTAGGTGGTATGGTGGGCATGCTGCTTACCGGTGTATTTGCCAGTAAAGCCATTAATTCTGCCGGCCCTGATGGTCTGTTTTATGGTAACCCCGGATTCCTGTTCATCCAGTTTAAAGCAATGGCCATAGTAGCTGTTTACAGTTTTGTGGTTTCTTTTGGAATCTTTAAATTCATCAACTTCATTGTTCCCATGCGTGTCAGTGAAAGTGAGGAAGAAGAAGGGCTGGATTCCACTCAGCATGATGAGAAATACATGCAAGGACATTTACTGGTTCATAATAACGGATCAGTGGAAGAAAAAACAAATCACTAAGACATATTAAATCGAAAAAGGCACTGCATTATTGGAATAATCTTCTCGCAAAAGCTTATTCCTGCATTGCCCTTTTCTTAACATCAAAAATGTAATACAATGTTACGAAAATATTTTGTGGCAGCCCTCGGCCTGCTCTCCTGCACCTTTTCTGTTGCTCAAACCGCTTCGGTAACCGTGGATTCGGCCACTGCCGCACCCGCCAATGAACCTGTTCTGACAATTACCGGTTCTGTTGACGCCTATTATAAATACGATTTCGCGAAGACTGTGGCAAACAGCCTGACCAGTTTTACACAGACCCACAACGCTTTCTCCTTGGGTATGGCCAGTGTGAAATTTGAACACAAAGGCGATAAAGTCAGTGCCGTGGCAGACCTCGGATTCGGTCCCCGCGCCAAAGATTTTGCTTATACCGATAATGGAATCACACAAGCCGTTAAACAACTGTATGTCAGCTATTCTCCGGCTGAATGGCTGAAATTCACCATCGGTACCTGGGGTACCCATGTTGGTTATGAACTGCTGGACCCCCAGTTGAACCGTAACTACAGCATGAGCTATATGTTCACCAACGGTCCGTTCTCTCATACCGGTCTGAAAGCCGAAATTACCAAAGGCCAGCATGGCTTCATGGTAGGGTTGTCAAATGCCACCGACTTCCGTATTCCTCCTTCAGGTCAGATTAATAAGAAATTCTTTATCGCACAGTATTCATTCGCTCCTTCAGATAAAGTAAAATTTTACCTGAATTATGCAGGTGGTCAGAACCCAGATACATCAAAAACCAGTCAGTTTGATGCAGTGGTTACAGCTAAAGTCTCTGATAAATTCAATATCGGATTCAATGCAACATCCAACAGTACCAAATTCTGGGATGGCAGCAAAAATATCGATGGCCTGACATGGGGCGGCGCTGCTCTCTATCTGAATCTGGATCCCAAACCCTGGTTTGGACTGACGCTTCGTGGTGAACTGTTCAGTGATAAAAACCAGATCAAGCCTTTCGCAGCAGCAACTGAAGGTGGTAGCATTTTCGCCACTACTTTATCTGCCAACTTCAAGTCTGGCGGGTTCACCTTCATTCCTGAACTGAGACTTGATAATGCCAATAAAGATGTACTGTTTATTGATAAAGACGGTTTCGGAACTAAATCCGCCACCAGCT
>CAZYTV010000223.1:0-7556 GCA_964650455.1 uncultured Chitinophaga sp.
AGCCGTATTCCCGGATGATCCCTTTCAGGTCACGGTCTTTACGAGCCAGTTGATCGCAAAGGAGGTGAAAATTGCCGGTATCGAATTGCTGCACTATTTCTGCTTAAAAGATTCGATGGCATTGCGGGTAAAATCGCTGAGCACGAGTCTGCCGCTGATAGCCGCTCTTTCAACCAATAAATGATCCCAGTGTTCGGTGCCCTTCCAGAATATTTTCTTCAATTCAGCCATGGCTTCTGGACTCGACTGCACCAGCAAATAAGCGAGCCGGCTGATGGCTTCATCCATATCTTCCACTGTATTGTAGAGTTCGGCATACAATCCCCTTTTCCTGGCCCATTCAGCACTGCGCCAGCGGGTGGCATCAATAGCCAGTTGGGAATAGGCAGAATTACCGATCTTTCTTTCCACGGCTGGTCCCACTACAAAGGGCCCGATCCCTACGGCCAGTTCACTCAGTTTTACTTCTGCCGCTTCGGTGGCAATGGCATAATCCACGGCCGCGGCCAGTCCTACACCACCACCCACACATTTACCATGAATACGTCCAATGATCAGTTTGGGGCAGATACGCATGGCATTGATCACCTGCGCAAAACCACTGAAGAATTTCAGTCCTTCTTCTTTAGTACGGATAGCCGCCAACTCGTCAAATGAAGCACCGGCACAAAAGACCTTGTCACCGAAACTGCGGATCAGTACCAGTTTTGTGTCCTCATCATTGCCCGCTGCATGAATGGCTTTAGCCAGTTCATCCAGCAGCCGCCGCGGCAGGGAATTGCTTTGCGGATGAAAAAACTCAATGGAGGTGATCCCATTGTGAAATGACGATTTTACAAATGCTTCCATAACTGAGGTTTCTATAGTAAAGTTAAACAGAACCATCCCTGTAAAAACAGAAAATTTTAACCTGTTCTCCTGTAATTTAGTACGGTCAATGTCCCGGTTCCCCTGATACCAGTCATTGGTTCAGGATAGTCTGGTGGCTTACATTCATATTTTATACCCCTTAATTTTCAATCGTATATGCGTTATTTAACCCTGCTGGCCGGCATCGTCTGTTTTTTTTCCTCCTGTACCACTGCGGAGTTTATACAGCATACTCCTACCCTGGTTAATTCGGGCATGCATACCGATAAAGACCAGTTCACCGGCCGCGCCCTGTACAGTTCAGGCAGCAGTACATCAAATAATGTGGACAATAGTTCAGGCCCTTCTCCTTACCAGTCTGTCAACGGTTTCCAGGCGCAGGGTTCCTATTCGGTGGCACCTAACCTGGCAGTAATGGGTTCGTATATGTATTCCGGAGAGAAGGGAGGATCCGAAGAAAACCAGATAAAGACACTGGTATATAATTATAAAAGAAATATCACGGAAGCGGGACTGGCCTTCTTCCAGCCATTATCCGATCAGAAGAAATTTTTTTTTGAAGTGGGTGGGGGTACCGGCTTTGGAAAATACAGTGCAACAGAACTAAACTCAGTATTGGTCCCAGGTGGTCGTTACTATAATAACAATGTCTTCAAACTCTGGCTGCAGCCCTCCTTCTACTTTGTCTCGCCCTACGTACATATCTCAAGTGGTGTAAAAATCGCTTCGATCAGTATCAATTCCATCAGGACCAATTATACACTGGCCGAAAGAGAATCCCGTGAAATCACCACGGCATCAAAATTCAATACCACCACGACCGACTGGTTTTTCCGTACCGATGTCTTTATTCCCGGTGCGGAATGGATCGGATTCAGTGCAGTGGTGATGACGACAACTGATACGAAAAAAAGGTTCAATTACAATATTAATGATAGTAATTATGGGATTGGGGTGGTCGTAAAACTTGGGAAAAACAATAAATAATGTGCCAATATGCCAATTCGTGTCCTAAAGCGGGAAGTGCATAATTGTTTAGTATTAGTATGCCCGCTTTGCGGATATTTATATGCCACGAAAACACACGCCTGCCCCGCCCCATGCGGGGAAAGAATACAGAAAGGCAGGCCACGGATCGCACGGATTAACACGGATGCCCCCTAAAGGGGGACTTTAGTCTCCTGAACAGAAAGAGTTGTTTATCCTTTTGTGAAATCAATCCGTGTATATCTGTGAAATCCGTGGCGTGTATTTTTTCGTGCTCATTCGTGTGTTTTCGTGGCCAACCTTTTGCCGAAGGCAAATCAATCCGTGCTAATCTGTGCGATCCGTGGCCTGCCTTTTGTATTTTTCGTGGTCTTTCCCCGCATGATGCGGGACAGGCGTGTTAATTCGTGGCCAACCTTTTGCCGAAGGCAAATCAATCCGTGTTAATCCGTGCGATCCGTGGCGTGTATTTTTTCGTGCTCATTCGTGTGTTTTCGTGGCCAACCTTTTGCCGAAGGCAAAATTATTGGCTATGGCTTTTTGGCCACCATGGTAAGTATCGTGGCCACGCCCGTGATTTCGTTGGACTCATCAAAAAATTCCACCAGCCATTTTACAATGCCCTTATCTATATCATCCCCGCGTTTAAAATCCTCCGGCTTCTCAATCACCCTTTTATCATTCGGCAGTTTTTCTTTGCAGGTAAACCGGATATACATCTCCGCGCCGGGATATACCGGCCTGGTGAAACGCAGTTCATCAATCCCGTAATTCAGCAGCACCGGATTTTTTTCATAGCTATCCACAAACAGTCCCGCGGCGATACTCATGATAAAATACCCATGGGCCACCTGCTGCTCAAACATGGTTCCCGTAAAGTCCGTGGTTTTAATATGCGCATAAAAATGATCCCCGGTCAGATCCGCGAATCGGTCAATGTCTTCCGATGTAATTACTCTTTTATCTGTAATGATCTGCTCCCCGATCTGCAGTTCTTCAAAATATTTTTTAAACGGATGAATCTCCGTTTGAATTCCTTTTGCATGCGGCTGATAAACTCCCGTGATGGCCGTAACCATCGTTGGCGATCCCTGCAGGGCCGTACGTTGCAGATAATGTTTCACCCCACGCAGCCCCCCCATCTCTTCTCCACCTCCTGCACGTCCGGGACCTCCATGTACCAGTAAAGGCAGGGGTGATCCATGGCCGGTACTCTCTTTAGCACATTCATTGTTCAGCACCAGGATGCGGCCATGCCAGGAAGCGGCACCCAGCACATAATCGCGGGCCTCTTTGGGATTGGCTGTCACGATAGTACTCACCAGGCTGCCTTTGCCCAGTTTGCTGAGGGCAATCGCATCCGAACGGTCCTTGTACGGCATGATCGTACTCACCGGGCCAAAAGCTTCAATATTATGCGGCTCATAAGAGCTATGGGGTTTATCATTGAGCAGCAACAGGGGCGACATAAAAGCACCCTGCGTGGCATCCGCATCAGTTACCTGCACACTATCCAGCGAACCATACACGATCTGTGAACTGGCCAGTAACTTATTCACCTGCTCCCTCACTTCTTTCCGCTGCGTTTGTCCGGCCAGGCTACCCATCCTCACCGAAGGATGAAGCGGATTGCCGATCACAGTTTGCGAAAGCGATGTGGCAATGGCTTTCCAGACATCTTCCATTTTGTGTTCCGGCACAAAAATGCGGCGCACCCCGGTACAGCGCTGCCCGGCTTTCAGGGTCATTTCTTTACGGATCTCTTTGATAAAAATATCCCACTCCGGATCTGCGGGTGTAACTTCTTCTCCCAATACAATGCAATTCAGGCTGTCTGCCTCCATATTGAAAGGCACATTATTTTCCAGTATCGCTTTTGTTTTTTTCAGTAATTGCCCGGTAGAAGCACTGCCGGTAAACGTAACCACGTCCTGGCTGGTCACATGATCAAGCAGGTCGCCGGCGGAGCCGCAAAGCAATTGCAGGGCCCCTTCGGGTAAGATGCCGGAAGCAATGATTTCCCTTACCACCGCTTCAGTAAGATAAGAGGTCACGGTAGCCGGTTTGACCACAGCCGGTACACCGGCCAGCAGGTTCACCGCAATTTTCTCCAGCATTCCCCAAACGGGAAAATTAAAGGCATTGATATGTATGGCTACTCCTTCTTTGGGGCTGAGGATATGGGTACCCATGAAGGTATTGTTCTTGCCCAGGTTATGTGATTCACCATCGATACAGATCACATCATCGGGAAAGCGGCGGCGCAGGGAAGCATTGGCAAAGAGATTTCCAATTCCTCCTTCTATATCCACCCAACTGTCTGCCTTCGTGGCACCGGTCTGGTAACTGAGTGCATAAAATCCATCAAGCTTTGTGCGTAAATGCAGGGCCAGTGCTTTCAGCATATTGCCCCGCTGGTGAAAGGTCATTTTACGGAGTGCAGGATTACCAACAGTACGGCCATAGTCCAGCAATTGTTTAAAGTCAAGTCCTTTAGTACTCGCTGCTGCCAGGGGAGCCCCGGTTACAGCATTAAAAAGAACCTGTCCGTCCCCGTCACCACAAACCCATTTCCCCGTAACATAATTTTCCAGTTTAGTCATAAGCAAACATTCAGTCAGACGAAATTACCTGAAAATGTAAAAAACGGGGGAGAATGATTTTAATCAGTAAAACCGCCTGCCGGGTATAATACCTTTGCGTTTCCTAAAAACTTTTGATATGAAAAAATTAGTATTGTTTGCCTTTGCCATGACCGCCTTATTATTTGCCCGTCCTCTTTCCGCCCAGGAAAAAGCCAAATGGGCCGAAAAAGATGCATTCCATGAAGTAATGAGTAAAACCTTCCACCCTGTAGAAGAAGGAAAGTTTGAGCCGATTAAAGCCCGGAGTGCTGAAATGCTGGAAAAAGCCATTGCCTGGAAGAATTCCACAGCACCGGCAGGTTATGATCAGCAAGCCATCAAAAAAGACCTCGGCACACTGGTAAAAGGAGCGAAAAAACTGAATAAAATAATTAAGAAAAGTGCGACCGACGAAGAAATTAAAGCACAATTAACAGAACTTCACAACGTATTTCACGCGATCACTGAAAAATGCGATGACGAAAAACATTAACTATGATTAAAAAGTTCATTCTTCCCCTTCTGGCGATCAGCCTGCTCACTGCCTGCAATAATGCCGGCAAAGAAGACCACAGTCAACACAGCACAACGGGCGAAAAAAAAGACAGTACAGCTAAAGCACCGGTTGAAATGCTGTTCGATGAAGTCATGGCCGGTCATGATGAAGTGATGCCAAAAATGGGTAAAGTCCGTGGTGCCCAGGCCCGTGCCAAAGCCATGCTGGACTCCATTGCCAGGCTGCCGGCCAAAGCGCAGGATGCAGCAATGGACCTGAAAAAAAAGCTGGAAACACTGGTCAACGATCTCAATGATGCTGATTTCGCCATGGATAAATGGATGACGGAATTCAATATGGATTCAGCCGTGAATAATGTACAGGAACGCCTGAAGTACCTGGAAATCGAGAAAGGGAAAGTGACGAAAGTGAAAGAAGCGGTGTTGAGCGGACTGGCAAAAGCGGATTCTTTATTAAAAGCCAAACTTACGCCATAAGAGGTTCCACCCCGAACTGTTTTAAATGATGCAGGGCATGTTTGTACAGCAACTGCACATTTTCATCAAAGTTCAGGTCGCCGAAAAAAGGATTCCGGGTGATTAAAAGCGGATTCTTTTCAAAAATTCCGAAGAAGTGAATTAATTCCTGTTGCAGGGCGCCGATGGCGCCCTGTACTGTTTTATAGCGGGTCGGTACAGGTTCTTCCCCCAACAGCGGGTTGGCCGTATTTTCCTTAAACGGTTTTTCGCTCATCATAAAAGCCCTCATCCGGGCCAACTGCTCCGGAGCTGTAAGGATTTTTTCGAATACAAGACGGCCGCTGGCCGTCCGGAATGCATCGCCACCCAGGTGCTCAATCATTTGCTGGACATTCATTTTCCCCCATCGGGCCGGCGTATCCTGAGGCAACTGCTGCAGCAACGGCACCAGCCGGGTACGGAGGAAATTTTCTTTTTCTATGCTCATCGGTGTGGCTTTGATCCGTCCAATTTACAAAAGATTTAATCAATTCCGTTCCGCCGGTATGCCTTGGTATTTTTAGTAATTTGCACAATGGCCAGTAAACTCCGGCTTTTAACCAAGCGGTTTTTTATTTATTCAAATGTGATCGTGGCATTGGTCTTTCTGCTGGCCTGCCTGGTACCCTATCTCAATCCTGCCAACTGGTGGTTTATTACAGTACTTGGACTGGCCTTCCCTTTTTTGCTGCTGCTCGTGATTCTGTTCTTATTGGGCTGGCTGATGCTCCTTCGCCCCCGGCATGCCCTGATCTCTTTTATCAGCCTGCTGATCGGGTATAAAAGCATATCGGTGTTTTGGGCCTTTCACCAGCCACAGAGCTTCAAACTGGAAAAAGCACCCGGTTCCATCCGTGTAGCCACCTGGAATGTGGCCCGTTTTATTGAATTAAAAAGGAACAATAATAAAGGCAGCGAAACCCGCCTCAAAATGCTGGAACAGATCAAAGAACAAAATGTGGATGTACTCTGTTTGCAGGAATTTCATACCTGTACCAACCCCGAGTTTTATGATAATATAGCGGCGGTACAGGCACTGGGATATCCGTATTATCATTTTTCCTTTGACGCCGACGGGGACCGGCATTATTACAGTTCCATTATTTTTTCCCGCTTCCCGATCATCGACAGCGGCCGGGTCCGGTTTCCCAGACCCAGTTTACCGGAAGTGCTCCTCCATGCTGATCTGCTGGTGAATAATGACACCCTGCGGGTATTCACCACACACCTGCAATCCCTGCAGTTTACCCGCCACGATTATGAACGCATCGAAAAAATCAAAAGTGTGGAAGACAGCCTGCTGGCCAATTCCAAAGGCATTTTATCCAAATTAAAAAAAGGGATCACCTACCGGAGTTTACAAGCCGATATCGTACATGAAGTGCTGGGCAATAGTCCGCACCCCTACCTGATCTGTGCCGACCTGAATGATGTGCCTAATTCTTATACATATTTTACGGTCCGGGGCGATCTGCAGGATGCTTTTTTGAAAAAGGGAACCGGAATCGGGCGCAGTTTTACCAGTCTTTCCCCGACCCTGCGGATCGATTATATCCTTGCGAATAAAGAAATGGAAGTGCTTCAGTTCAAACGCGTAACCCGCAAACACTCCGACCATTTTATGCTGGTGAGTGACCTGGCTATAAAATCCGGCAAATAAACAGTACCTTTAAATCCTGATGCAAATAGCAAACTACTATACCTGTTGTTGTTGTCCTTGCCGGGACAAATAATCACCAGGCCCTGCGCGGGCCCCTTTTCAAACTATTTTAATCATCTTTGCCGTACTGTAAACAGTCCCTGTTTTACAGCCGTTTCAATAAACTACTATGAGTCATCTGAAAGTCTATAATTCGCTGAGCCGCCAGAAAGAAGAATTTAAATCTATCACCCCGGGGCATGTGGGGATGTATGTATGCGGACCTACGGTTAGTGGTGAAAGTCACCTGGGCCATGCCCGTCCTTATATCACATTTGATGTGGTCTATCGTTACCTGCAGCACCTGGGCTATAAAGTGCGGTATGTCCGCAATATCACCGATGCGGGTCATTTTGAAGAAG
>CAZYTV010000224.1:0-7541 GCA_964650455.1 uncultured Chitinophaga sp.
AGAGTTACTGCAGGGTAAGACATTGGTGTCGGACCGGAGACTCGTTCATAAATCCGGGTCTTTTTTACAGGTGGAGATCATCGCCCGATTGCTGACCGATGGCCGGGTCCTGGGAATCGTAAAAGATATAACCAGGCTGAAAAATCTGCAGAAAGAACTGGAGGATTATAAATATGCGCTGGATAAAGCCACCATTGTCACCATGACAGACAGTGAGGGGATCATCACACATGCAAATGATTATTTCTGTACTATTTCCGGGTACAGCCGGCAGGAACTGATTGGTAAGAATAATAATATTGTGAACTCGGGGTACCACCCCATTGGCTACTTTAATGAATTCTGGCAGACCATTAAAAAAGGGCAGGTCTGGAATGGCGAGATTAAAAACAGGGCGAAGGACGGATCAATTTTCTGGGTGAATGCCACCGTGGTTCCCTTCCTGGATGAAGCGGGTATGCCGTATCAATATGCGGGTATCCGGCATGATATCACACAACGAAAACTCGCAGAAGAAGCCCGGATGGAATCCCTGCAGCGTTATGAGCTGATCACCCGTGCCACCAGTGATACGATCTGGGACTGGGATATTCAGCAGGATAAGATTGTGTATAATGAAGGGATGAAAGAAATTTTCGGGTATTCGGAAAAAGAACTTACTGATACAAAAGCCTGGTGGGCGAAGAATATCCACCCGGAGGATTTTCACCGGGTAACAGAAAGCCTGGCACAGGCTTTTGCCCTTGGCCAGGAATTTGCGCAGCTGGAATACCGGTACCGGCATAAAGATGGCCGGTATATCGAAGTATTTGATCGTGCCGCTATCATGTACGATCGCAAAGAAAACCCATTCCGGATGATCGGGGTGATGCAGGATATCACATTCCGGAAAGAGGAGAAAAGAAAACTGGACCGGGCGATTATACAGGCACAGGAGAATGAGCGCCGGACGATCGGGATGGAACTGCATGATAATGTAAACCAGCTATTGTCGGCCTCCTTATTATATATGAGTACCCTGGATCATACCGGTGCTTTAACTGCTGAACAAAATGAAAAGGTCATTGGTATCTGTCGCAATCATACCCTCGAAGCTGTCCGTGAAATCCGGACCATCAGCCACCAGCTGGCACCTGCATCCGGAGGCGAAACGCCCATAAAAGAGGCATTCGAGGATTTGCTGAACAGTATCCGGGCCGTCAGGAGTTTTAATATTCATCTTTGTTTGAAGGACTTTGATGACCATGACCTGAGCGGGGAGATAAAGCTTAATCTATACCGGATACTACAGGAACAAATGAACAATATTGCCAAGTATGCCAGGGCTAATGAGGTGCATGTGTGTTTAAGCCGTAATGATGTAGCTGTACAACTCGAGATCATGGACGATGGGATAGGGTTTGACCCGCAAAATGTAAAAAATGGTATCGGGCTGACCAATATACGAAGAAGAGCCAGCCTGTACAGTGGTAATGCCAATATTATCTCCTCGCCCGGTAATGGTTGCAGCCTTGTCGTGGAAATCCCGTTAAACACGGACAACATTCAGAAAGCCGGTACCGGTTATTAAACGTGTATTACCCTTTGTTGAAATTTACAGGTACAGGCCTATAATTAAAGTAACCATACTTATCAGGGTAATCACAATAAGAAAGGGCATAATAAATTTAAACCATGTTTTCAGACTGATATTCACCATAGCCAGGGAAGGCAGTATCAGGCCGGTGGGAGCCAGAAATGACATGATACAGATGCCATACATATATGAATTTACGATTTCACGCCCGGGAATATTGACAATTATTGCCAATGCGCCAATGATGGGCATGGTTAATACCGCCATTCCCGAAGAGGATTGAATGAAAAGTGAGAACAATAAGTAAAACAATAAAAGCAGCAGGATAAAAAAAGCGGGCTGCATGCCCTCTACCATATTGGCCGTAAAATAAAGGATCGAATCGCTGATATGCCCTTCATTTAAAACTATGGTCACTCCCCTGGCCACACCAACAATAAAGGCCACGGATAGTAAGCTCTCTGCTCCTTTAATAAATTCATGGGTGAATATTTTTTCCTTCATCCGTGTGATTACTGCAATAAGTATGGATGATCCCAGGAAAAGTGCTGACATTTCGGTGGTCCACCATTTTAAAAACACCACTCCCCCAATCATGGTCAAAAAAGTAGCGATATAAATCAATAACAGCAGTTTTGTTTTCCAGTTGAGATCCGGAGCCGAATCAACGGGTGCAATCGTTACATCGTAGGGCGGTTTTACAGCACCATCCATTTTATAAACCAGGGAGGCGGTCGGGTCTTTTTTTATTTTCGCCGCATATCTCAAAATATACCCGATTAGAAAACCGGTAACAATCACCCAGAGGATTAAACGTTGAGTAAGGCCATCCATCCAGTTAATCCCTGCGGCATTGGATGCGATAATCACAGAAAAAGGATTAGAGAATGCCGGTAATGCACCAATGGATGTTCCGCCGAAGATAATGGCCAACGGAACCAACAGGTCATACCCGGCTGCCAGGAACAGTGGTACCAGGATCGGGTAGAAAACAAGGGCCTCCTCGGCCATACCATAGGAGCCTGCAAAAAAGGAGAAGAGGGTGGTCAGGATAATAATCAGCCATTTTTCCCGGCCCCGCATCGCATACGAGAGCCAGGTAATTCCTTTAACCATGGCGCCGGTTTTATTAAAGACGAACATAAATCCGCCTATAATGAGTACAAACAGGATTATATCAATGCTATCCATAATTCCCTTTATGGGGGCCTGAAGAACAGCGATAAAGCCCTGCGGGTTTCTTTTTTGTTGGGTAAAGGAGCCTGGAACGGAAACCGGTTTTCGTATTTCCCCGGCTATAAACTTTTCCACCTGGATATGGATTCCCAGGCTGTCCAAAGTCTTTTGGGTAAGGGGCAGTGAAATTTCACTACTGTCGGTGGTCATCGAAAAGGAGGGGCCATTAACCGCCAGTTTATTATATTGACCCGCCGGCAGGAGCCAGGTACCGGCTGCGGCCAGAATGATCACAAACATTAAAATGGCAATGGGTCCCGGGAGTGATTTTTTTGCAGGCATTTGATTTATATTATTTTTCCGGTTGCTCCAATGCTTTCTGATGATACTCCAGTCCTTTAATCGAGTTGCCCGCCATTCTGAAACCAAACCCTAACTCACAGTAACCTGCGGCTTCGAGCATCCGATCTTTTTTATCCTTACCCTGCTGCATCATTGCCTGGCCGAATGTAATCATCTGGCTGACATCTGAATCATAGCCCAGCCAGCCATAAAGGGTGTTAGCTATTATTGTAAACTTCTTATCCTCATCTTTTTCCGCGGCAATTATTTGAAGGGTTGCAGGCAGGTCCGGGGTTTGGGCAAAAACAGTTCCGGTATCAATCAGAAGCATACTTGCAACAATACAAAAAAGGAATATTATTTTATTCATTGTTTGTTAAGGCTTAGGCAACATAATATATTTCATAAAAACGGACCAGCCCTCAAAGGTTGGTAAAATGTAATATAGTAATTGCCCCACTATATAAATAACCAGGCAGTTCCAGAGGGTTTTGGTTTCTTTTTTATTCCTGTAATCAAGATATAATAATGAAGCCAGTACGGTATCAATTATTAAGAACGAAAGCACAAACGACGATATGCCTGCAATCGTATATATATGAAAATGGATCCCAACAATCCTGTCAACGGTTGGTCCTGTAAGTGTAAGGGCTGTTGCCAGCATGTATCTTGCATGTTTGGGAGATTGGCGCCTGTTCTTTATTGCCAACATATAAAACACCAAAAACCATATAAAATAGATCAGCCCGATAGGTGTAGCTGCAGCCAGTTGCAGGATTTCAGCGGTGCTGTATTGTTTCACCCCATTGGTAACGTCCTGGTTTAATCCTTCCACGTTTCTGTAATATTCATTACGGATTAATAAAAATGCCGTTAGTAATAACAGGGGAACGAGGATATAGCTGGCTTTTCCCAATCTCCTGTGCCAGGCGAGTTTTTTATACTTAATCAGGAAGGGCTGGGCGATCAGCATCATCAGCCACAAGCCCATCAATACAAAGTGGATATGGATGACCGCAGGAAAAGGTTCACGGATCTTGTTGAAATAGGTGGTATAGAAACCAGCAATGACAAGTATAATAAACAGAAGAAACCAGTAACCGAGGTTGTGGTAATAGAATCTCTTTGTCTGCATATAACTGGTTTTATAGTAAAATATTTATTTTCCGTTAACGGAATTTACAATCAAAGAAAGCACATCATCCACTTTATCATCATCCATCCAGCGGGTCACCAGCATTAAATCATGTTCCTGGTCAATGATGATGTAGTTGCCGCCAAACCCCACCGCGTAAAATACATTTGGAGCAATATCTTTCCATTTCTGGGTGGCATTGATCCACCACATATAACCGTAGTTTTTTTCTGCAGCAGAGGATTGGTGAGCGGCGTTCACCCACTTTTCGGAGATCAGTTGACGGTTTTTCCACTTACCATTGCGTAAAAACAATAAACCAAAACGCGCCTGGTCCAGTGTATTGATAAAAATACCACCTCCGTGATGGCCACCGCCACTGACGGACTGCATCATCAGTCCATCCATATTTACAAAGGAATTATCATAGCCAAACCACCTCCAGGTGCCGGAAGCCCCGATTGGATCCATTAATTTTTCCTTGAGTATGACGGGTAATGGTTTGCGCCAGACCTGTAATAATGAATAAGCGAGCAGGTTTACCCGTACATCATTGTATTCATAAACAGTACCCGGTTCCAGCAGTTTCCGGTTTTTCCAGTCATCAATACCTCCGGTCTTTGGGGGACGGTCGGCCCAGTCATGCAGCCCAAACAGGGTACCTGACCAATCGGAGGACTGATTTAATAAATGCTCCCAGGTAATTTTTGAATTATGTTCCCCTTCGAAGGAACCATCCCAGACATACTGGTTTACTTTATCTGTGACTGTTTTTATCAAACCGCTGTCAACTGCTAAACCCGCCACGGTGGACAGGTAACTTTTGGTGGCACTGAAGGTCATATCCACCCGGTTCACATCTCCCCATTGGGCCACGATATACCCGTTTTTGATCACCAGCCCGGCTGGCCCGCCTCTTTGTTTCATCGGGCCGATAATTTTATAATCCGGTTCACTGGCATAAGCTTTCAGGTTGGCGATCCTTAAATCACGATCCATTTTATTTTCACTCCGGAGAGCCAGGTTCACCGCACTATCCAGGAGTGCTGCATTCATTTTTAGCTCCACCGGTTTTTTTACCTGCCATACGGCATCCGGAAAATAGGGAGATTGGTTATGGGCGTTGAGAAATCCAAAGCTGAGCAGGACAGCCAAAACTATTTTTTTTATTAGCAGCAGTATAGTCATAAATTTTATTTCAGTGGATGTTCATTTTTATTTTGAAAATACTGCATCACCACATAGATCAGCCCTATCACCACAATAAAAATAACCGTGGACAGGATTTCCCATTTAGTCAGGCTGGTCAGCAGCCAGATAATAGCGGCGAGGCCAATGACCGGAAAGAGCAGCCCTCCGGGCGACTTGAATGTTTTCTCATCTGTATCCTGTTTCTGGCTTCTCAGTTTAACCGTGGCTAAAATAACAGCGAGGTAAACGAGTAAAATGGCCGCACTGGCCAAAATGGCTAATTGTTTAAAACCTCCTGCAACAGACAGAATAAAGATCATTGATCCGAAAGCGATGATAGCCAGGTGAGGGGTGGCAAATTTTGGATGAATCCTGCCCAGCATCCTGGGGAAGACCCCGTCTTTAGCACCGGCAAATAACAAACGGGATGAATTGAGTACATCGGCACTTACTGACCCAAAACAGGAAATGGCTGCCGTCAGCAATAAAATAGTGGCACCAACAGGCCCCACTATTTTTTCTGCCACTGCTGCCAGGGGGGCATCTTTCACAGCGGCCATTTGCGCTCCCAATATGCCCTGGGTTACTGCCTGTAACAGCAGGTACACGATAAGCACCAATGCACCACCCAATAAGATGCCCAGTGGAACGGTTCGTTTCGGATTTTTTATTTCACCGCTGGTTCCAAGTGCTGATTCAAAACCGGCGAAAGCAAAAAATAATACCAGGGCCGTATTGCCGAATGTCTGGACAGAAGGCAGGTGATCCCAATGAAGGTTGGCTGAATTAATCCGGCTAAAACCAAAGATGATAATTCCAAAAATGGGCAATAATTTTATTATGGAGAGCAGTTTTACAACAGCCACACCTTGTTTGGCCCCCCAGATATTCACCATTACCATAAATCCCAGTAAGATAAAAAAGAACAGGCCACGTATCCAGGGGTTTAGGAAAACAGGGAAAATAGCACCCAAAGAATCGGCAATAATATTCATCAGCGCGGCGTCTGATAAAATACTCCATCCGATAAAGAAAATCCAGCTGATCATAAAGCCTGCGAATTTTCCAAAAGCCGCTTCCACATAGGCGTAACTTCCACCGGTGGTGGTAACACGGCTTCCGATTTCTGCATAACAAAGCATGATGGAAGCCAGCATGATACCGCAAAAAATATAGCCAAACACAGCAAATGCACCCAGTTGCATACCTACAATTCCCGGCAGGGCAAAAATACCGGCACCAATGGTAAAACCAACAATGGTCAGTGCCAGTCCTGATACGCCAATGACCCGTTTTAAACCCTCGTCCTTTTTTTCAATGTCCATAATTGGTTTGGTTAATTCCTGAGCAGCCTGTTAAAGCTATTTCAAATTTGTTTCATTCGCTTTCAGTACCCGTAACAGGTTTCCTCCAAGGATTTTAGTAATGTCCTTATTGTTATATCCTCTTTCTGCCAGTGCATTTGTTATTAAAGGATAGCTTGTCACATCATCTAATTGCTGTGGGGTGAGGTTGATACCGTCAAAATCAGAACCCAGACCCGCGTAATCAACCCCCACCAGTTTTACGATGTAATCGATATGATCAATCAGCAGGGATAAAGGTGGCCGCATATCGTTTGCTTCTGCTGCATATTTTTTGTATAGGAAATCCATCATATACCATTCGCCGGTACCGCTTTTTAAAAGGGAGTCAGCTTCTCTTTTATATTTAGATAAAAAAGCCGCTTCCTTTTTATCAAAACTGCTGTCAATAAAACCGGGGTTGAAGTTTACCTGTATCACGCCCCCGTTTTTAGCAATGGCTTTTATCTGGTCGTCTTTTAAATTGCGGCGGCTGGGTACCAGGCTGTACACTGAACTATGTGAGGCAATGACAGGTTTTGTGGTCAGTTTAATAACATCCCGGAATGTCACATCGCCCACATGACTGACGTCGATCATCATGCCGAGTTCGTTCATCCGCTGCACCACCTGCCTGCCAAAATCCGTCAGTCCCTTGTGCGGGAGATTGGGGTTAGTGGTCTCATCGGCTGCGCTGGTGGCCCATGATGGAGCAATATTATGGGTCAGGGTCAGGTACCTGGCTCAACGGGGAAAGAGGGCTTCTAATTTTGAAAGA
>CAZYTV010000225.1:0-7511 GCA_964650455.1 uncultured Chitinophaga sp.
CCCGCATGCTTCGGCAAGCTCAGCATGACAAGGACTGTTGTCACCCTGAGTTTATCGAAGGGCAGGATGACACGATCATTGGGCTCTGTAGGATGAAAAGCAGCGAGCGTAATTGAATAATGAAAAACCTATTCAACAGAATATCTTAATAAACGTCCCGTTCGTGTCATCCTGAGTAGACGCCAAACAAACACTTCAGGGCTGGAGTAGAACTAACTGCGGCGTATCGAAGGGGACGACGCTGCACTATCTTATAAATCCAGATCAATTTCATTCGCCATCATTTCCCTTTTTTTACTTTTTTATTACCTTAGCCCAAACCAAGACTTTATCCGCTATGGAAGAAAATATGTCCGGCCCACAGGAAGAACAACATCTCTTTGATAATTTTCAGCAACGCTCCCTGACACAGGCCGGCTCCGGTAAACGCCTGGCGAATTATATTATCGACCTGGTTGCATTTTATGTTTTCATGTACTTCTTCAGTTATGTGATCGTGGCGGTCAGTATGGACCTCGCCATTATTATGTATGCGGAACCGGAATATGGCGGAAGCCCCATTCTTGCACAACTGATCAGCCTCGGTTTTTACGGGTTCTATATGGGACTGATTGAAACTGTTTTCCGCGGACGTTCACTCGGCAAACTGATTACAGGCACCATCGCTGTTAATGATGATGGCACCCGCATCAATGGCAGAAAGGCCCTGCTGCGCGGCCTCAGCCGGGCTGTTCCCTTTAATGCCCTCAGCGCCCTCGGTAATCCCTGCTACCCCTGGCATGATAAGTGGAACAACACGTATGTGGTGGAGTATGCGGATTTTTCTGCGACGGTTTAATGCAGAATGATGCTACGCCCCCTTCGATACGTCCCCCTTCGATACGCCGAGTATTTTTTTTTTACACCCCTGTAGTTCATCTAAACGGCTACTCAGGATGACAACATCATTTCGTTTATTAAGGTAATCGGTTTAATAGGCTTTTCAGAATTCACCTACTCTCGCAGCTTTTCATCCTACGGAGCGGAATGTTCGTGTCATCCTGAGTAGCCGTTTAGATAATCTACAGGGAAATAGATAATGACTCTCGGCGTATCGAAGGAGACGATAACCGACCCCATAATAAATAATTTTTATTTGTAATAATAATTACTATCTTAATATTCTATCCGGCTCCTTCCTGACACCTCTCCCGGTAATGCCCTCCCGTAATTAGTGCGTTGTTCGAATTATTAAGTTCTGAAACAGGCCATTTAATCATTAAATGTGCCGGTACGGATATTTATTCACCAAAACCAACACACATGAAACAGTTATTTCTTGTACTATGTATGGCCACAGCGATTGCAGCCAGCTCTCAAAACAATTTAGCGACCGTCAATACGGTAAAGCCGAAACTCGGACAAAAAATGGCTTTTGAAGCAGCTTACAAAACCCATATTGCCAAATTCCACAAAGCCGATGAAAAGATCAGTACCTGGGAAATTTTATCCGGTAAATGGATGGGCTATTACCACCTGGTAAACGGGGAACGGTCCATGGCTGATTTCGATAAAGAAAGAGCTGATGCCAATGCCCATAACCTGGACCTGGATAAAAACTTTTTCCCGATGCTCGAGACAACCATGAATGGTAATTACCGCTGGACAGACAGTTTAAGTATGCGTTCTGATATACAGGCTGACCGGTGCCTCGTCAATATCCGGCATATTAAACCCGACATGTATTCGGATTATATGAGAGAGTCAATCAGGGGGAATACCATCGCCAGCAAGCTTACCGGTAAATTCTGGGATAAACTGAGCGTGAATACCTATGTGATGCTCTGGTCGGGTTCCGATCCGACAATCGTCTCCGTCAGGAACCTGCCGGACGGGTTTGCTTCCCTGGAAATTGATTATTATGGTAAAGATGCAATCGGCAATTCCTTCAAAGATGCCTATATCAAAGCCTGGGGTACACTCGACTGGGACAAGCGGCAAAAAATAATGGAAGATGCTGTTGCTTCCCGCGACAACTATATTATGAAACTGCGGAAAGACATGAGTTCACAATAACCCGGTGTTTTCTGCTTCCGGAAAATAAAACCCCGTACCTGAACATGGTACGGGGTTTTTACTGCCTCCCTGGTACGGCCCGTCTGCCATTACGGATGGGAGAAGTCATATTACAGGGTTTCTTAAAAAGCCGGGGCTTTTTTGTCCATTTTCAGGGTGCTCCATCTTTTCAGAAACGGCAGGCTGCTGACCGCTTTGGTTACAAGGCTGGCATCTATCTTTCTTTTTTCCATCTGCTCCTTCACCAGCCGGGTCATTTCTGTCAATGTCATTTTTGGATTCACAAAAGCACCCTGCTGGTAACAATAGGTACAGTACTCTTTGCTTTTTGTTCCGTCTTTTTCAGTCCCCATCATGTCGGGTTTGTCGAGCGGCATACTGCAGCTCTGGCAAAATTGTTTGGTTTCCATATTTCAGTTTTTAGTGTTAAAAATCATGTTGCTGCCGGCTGTTTTTTTTCCCGGTGCCAGGCTTCCCGGATCCAGGCTATTAATTCCTCATCTATTTCGTCTTTTTCCGCTATATCCACATAATACAAATAGCGATGCGCAGAGACCTGTACGGAAAAATGCAGGCGCGGGTTATTCAATTTGTTGGGCAATGTAAAGTCGACCCTGATTTTATTCCGCATCACTTTTACCGCCGCAAAGGCCGAGGGGTTCACCAGGTGAATACAGCACCGCAACAGCTCCAGGTCAAATGGGCCAACCTCCCTTTTTACAGCTTTGAGGAGTTTCGTATATAGCAATTTTTCCTTTTCCTTATTCCTGAAATGAAACTCCGGCGGAACCGTTTTACAGGAATGCCGTTGCCCCTGCCTTTCAAAATGCCGCCCGCACTCGGGACACTTCCAGTATTTCTTTTCCTTTACCACTACCGTTGCCATGTGACGGTTTTTATTGCTTTAAAAATTTAACCGTGTATGTTTCGTTATGCTGCCTGACCCGGATAATATATATCCCGTTTGCATACCACTGAACCGGAATACTGGTAATGCTGTTATTGATCACCATCCGGTTCATTATCCTGCCGTTCAGGTCTGTAACTTCCATAGTACCTGTTGCTTCCGGTGTCTGAACATATATATAATCAATAGCCGGAACCGGCCATACCCTTAACTGATCTGCTGCTGTTGTTTTTACAGGGATGATCATTGAATACGTAAACGGTCCGTTCTCGTCAACCTGTTTTATCCGGTAATAAACGATTCCGGTTATCACTGAATAGTCTGTAAACTCATAGCTGCCTGAACCGTTGGAAGCAATATGGGCAATACTGGTCCAGTCCATACCGCTGGTACTCCGCTGTACTTCAAAAAACGAGCTGTTCCCTTCCTGCCCTGTTTTCCATTGCAGCCATATGCTGTTCATATCCCTGAGTTTTGCCGTAAACGATACGAATTTAACCGGCAACGGGTTTAATGAAGTGGAGGAAGCCAGTGTAAACGGGCTAAAGGAATTTATAGCCGCTGCTGTTACGATTGTACCTGCTGTGCTGTTCCCCGTAGTACCGCCATTGCCTTCATCCTTCCACATGGCCCCGTTCCAGCGGGCCACCCGTAAATCGGGCAGATTATTAACCCCGCCGCTGCGACTGCCATCCCAGCTTACAGTCACCAGGGCAGCGGAGGTTCCGGCCGTTCTGTTCAGCAGCCAGTATTCCTTTGAGGAGATATGATGTATGGTCGGATCTTTTAAGGAAGAATCATATCCGTTGTTATTAGCTGGACTCATAAAATATTCTGCCATAAACTCATCCGTGCCCGCGGCAGGTGCTGTAATTCCGATGGGAGCCAGTTTTGTGCTCTTACCCACCGGGAATATAAATGCATCATTCCCGGTTTTTTTAACAGGACCATTTACAAAACAGGCATCACTCCCCCCGGTATAAACCGCATTATCCAGGAAGATCAGTTCCTTACCGGCACTGCTGTTGATCAGGCCATTGGTGAACGTAAGAGCCGTACTGATACTGACCGGGTCATTGAGCGTCAGATTGCCGGTACCTGTTTTTTCCATTATAAGTTCAGCCAACAGGATCGGCTGTGTTCCCAGTTGTTCTACGGCTGTACCTGTGCTTCCAGTGAATTTTATTTTACCTAAACCAATATTAGCTGAAGAATTCAGTACCAGGTTCCCGCTTACTTCATTCATGGCTCCAATAGCCGCAAGGATACTGCCGTTGACCCGGTTGTAACTAAGATGGCCCAGGTATTTATTCCCGGTGCCGGCCTGATCTGCATCAAACACGTTATTGCTGCCATTATTGGTAAATGAACTATTCCCTTCAATAATATTATTCTGGATATAGGTACCAAAACCGCCGCTATAGGTAGCATCATCGGCCGTGGTTACATTACCGCTGATATCATTCTTTAAAAAATAGCCATAGGCATTACCCCGGTAACCGGTCAGACTGATACCCGTTACTTTTAAAGTATCATTCATAAAACTGAAACCGGTGGTGTTTTGAACACTGATCGTTCCCCCGGCAGCCTGATTAATGAGCCGGTGTACTGCAAAAACATGGGGTGATGTATAATGCGCGGTGATGCTTACCTGTCCCCCAATACTGGTTCTGTTGACCAGGCTTCCTAAACGGGTTTCGCCGGAAGTATTATTGGTATAGGTAAAATTGCCGCTGACAGAGGATCCTGCATTAAACGCAATGGTAATCCCGGCAACCGTACGGTTGATGGTAAGATCGCCGCTGCATTTCAGCGAATCGAGCCAGGCAATATACAGCGGCCCGCCCGCTGCATTAAAACTGACATTCCCGTTATAGACATTACCTGTGCCAGCCTCATCCCCTTCTGCAAAGAGATTGCTTCCGTTATTGGAAAAACTGCTGTTGCCGGTAATTACATTATTCCGGATAACGGTGGTAAATCCATTTGTATAACTGGCATCATCAGCAGTCGTTACATTTCCGGAAATGGTATTGTTTAACAGGTAGGCATGGGTATTTCCCCGGTAACCGGTAATACTCAGGCCGGTGACTATCAATGTATCTTTCTGCACATTGAATCCCGCTGAATTTTGTACGTTGATACTACCCCCTGCAGCCTGGTTAATAAACCGGTGCAGCATAAATTCATTGGCTGAAGTATAGCTGGCATTAATCGTTACTGTTCCGCCAATACTGGTCCGCTCATATATATTTCCCAGGTAGGTATTTCCCGCCGTATTATTGGTATAGGTAAAATTGCCGTCAATGACAGCACCACTGTTGAAGGCCTGGGTATGGCCGGCTGCAGTGCGGCCGATCGAAAGATTTCCACTGCATTGCAATGGGGAAAGGTGAGAAATATATAATGGACTGCCGCCGCCGGCATTAAAATTTAAATTTCCATTATAGATATTACCGGTGGATAGTTCATCGCCTTCATTAAAGAAATTATTCCCGTTTATGGTAAACTGGCTGTTACCGGTTATGACATTACTCCGTATAAAAGTACCAAAGCCGTTTGAATAGGAGGCGTCGCTGGTCAGCGATACATTCCCGGTAATCGTATTATACAGAAAATAACCGTACTGAAACCCTTTATACCCGGTAATCTCAACCGCGTTTACAATAAGTGTGTCATTGGTAAGCACGAATCCCTGTGATTGCTGAACGCTGATGCTGCCACCCCCGGTTTGATTGACCAGGCGGTACATTTCAAAAACATTTGGGGTAGTGTAATTTGCCTGAACAGTAACCGTGCCGGCAATAGCCGTTTTATTAGCCACATTTCCCAGGTAGGTACCGCCTGCCGTAAGGTTGGTATAGGAAAAATTGCCCCCGATCGTTGCCCCGCTGTTAAATGCCTGGGTATGTCCGGGTGCTGTCCGGTTAATGGATAGGTTACCACTGCAGACCAGGGAAGCCCCGTCGGCAATAAATAATGATCCGCCTGCCCCGTTAAAGACAACATTTCCCTCATAACTATTCCCTGTACCGGCTTCATCTCCCTCCAATAAGGCATTGGAGCCGTTGATGGTAAAATTGCTGTTCCCGGTAATGTGATTATTCCGGATATATGTATAAAAGCCGCCGCTATAGCTGGCATCATCAGCCGTGGTCACATTTCCGGTAATGTCGTTGTTTACTAAATAGGCATAGCCATTGCCCCGGTAACCGGAAACTGTAAGGGATGCAAGTTTTAATGTGTCCATTTGGAAATTGAAGCCCTGCGAATTCAGCACACTGATCGTGCCACCGGTTATTTGGTTCTCAAGCCTGAACATGTCAAAGACACCAGGTGTGGTATAACCGGCCGTAATATTGACTGTGCCCCCGATACTGGTTTTAAATGCCGTGTTGCCAAGGGCTGATCCGGACCCGACATTATTGGTATAACTGAAATTACCGGTTATAACCGCCCCGGCACTAAACAGGTTGGTTGGTCCGGCAACGGTACGGTTCACATTCAGGTTACCGTTAAAGCGGGACTGAACAAGATAGGATAGATAAACACTCAGTATGTCATTGATATTGAATGCTACGTTCCCATTATATGTATTGCCGTTATCGGCCAATCCATCTATAAAATTATTGCCCCCGCTCAGGTTAAATACAATATGATCATTGATCGTATTGCCCCTGAAATTCGTATAAAAACCGCCGGTACCTGTATTGATCGATAATACGATATCAGATAACCCGTTACTGTTATTCAGGGTGCAGCCAATGAAATTAATATTTGTATTCACCCCATTGAGGGCCAGTTCGGAACCATTTACATCCAGGCTGCTTCCGGACTGCATATCAATACCGTTGATAATAACTTTGCCGTTCATCACCGGGTAATTGCTGAGTGAACCAGGGATGATTACATTCCCTGAACTGGTGGGCACCCCTGCAGGATTCCAGTTTGATGCGGTATTCCAATCGGTACTGGTGGCACCGGTCCATGTTTGTGCCGGCAGATAGTAGCAGCACAGTATAAGCAGTGTAAAAACATAAAGCTTTTTCATAAAATAAATTTTAAATGTGCAGCAACTCCTTTTTTCAGGCATACAGGCACAGACACAATCCGTCCTTCCTTTATGAAACATATTTTTCCCATACCGTCCCGGCCCTGCCGGCATATCGGATTACCAGCAATTAAATACTGCTGAGTACAAAGTCCTGTTCCCTTATTTTAGTTGTGGATTTCCCGTAGCTGATTGTTACGGTAAGCGCCGGTCTGCAATCCCCAGGCCGGTGTATGATCGCATATCCATAGCCTGTCCTTAATAAGTTAATTTACGATGGCGGAGAGCCGGTTTCAAAAATTAAGAATCTGATGTTGATCAGTTAAACCGGGATTTTTACAGTTTTGTGGAATGGAAGTGTGAGGGCTGGTGGATTGTCATGGGAATGATGTATTTCGGGATACCCCTCTTTGTCTCCTTTGATACGTCCCGCATACTTCGGCAAGCTCAGCATGCCAAGGACTGTTTGCACCCTGAGTTTATAGAAGGGCAGGATGA
>CAZYTV010000226.1:0-7505 GCA_964650455.1 uncultured Chitinophaga sp.
TTACTGTATTGACCGGTAATATTATAGTTTGGTCGCTGCCGGCATTTGCTACCGGTACCTGGTTTGGCGCAATATTTACCTGGATAGTAACAAATGCATCTGCAGTGGCCCCGTTATTATCAGTAACCGTCAGGCGGAAAACATACACACCCTGTACCAGGTTGGTAATGGTGGTTTGAGCCTGTGTCGGACTATTAATAGAGAAGGTGGCCGGTCCGCTGATCTTGGTCCAGAGATAAGATACAATATTACCATCCGGGTCATTAGCAGAACCACTGAGGGTTACTGTATTTACCGGTAAGGTAATGGTCTGGTCAGCACCCGCATTGGCGGTTGGCGCCTGGTTCGCACCGGCAAGTACCGTTATTGTTATATAGTCGATGCCGGTGGCACCTGCGTTATCGGTTACGGTCAGACTGAAAACATAAGTGCCCTGGGCCAGGCTGTTGATCTGTGTCTGGGCCTGTCCTGCATTTGCAATTACACCAGCGGCGGGACCGGAAATCTTCGTCCATGCATAAGCGGCTATACTGCCGTCCGGATCAGTAGCGGTTCCGGTTACAGTAACACTGTTCACTGGTAAGGTAATGGTCTGATCATTGCCTGCATTGGCAGACGGTGACTGGTTAGAGATACTGTTTACTGTAATGGTAACAAAAGCATCTGCTGTTGCGCCACTGTTATCAGTTACGGTCAGCCGGAATACATAAGTACCCTGTACCAGGTTGCTGATCACAGTTTGCGCCTGGTTGGGAGATAATATAAAGGCAGCAGGTCCGGAAATTTTAGTCCATTGGTAGGATGTGATACTGCCATCGGGGTCAGTGCCGGTACCTGTTACATTAACAATATTTGTAGGTAATGTTATCGTTTGATTGGGGCCTGCGTTGGCTGTAGGTAACTGGTTAGCTGCCGCATTAACGGTAACGATCATGGTATCTCTGCCAACAGCACCGAGATTATCGGTCACCCGCAGCTCAAACTGGTAGGTTCCCTGTACCAGGTTATTGATCAGGGTTTGGGCCTGTGTGGGAGATACAATTGTAAAGGTAGCCGGACCTGAAATTTTAGTCCATTGGTATGAAGCAATACTTCCGTCCGGATCGGTACCGCTGCCGGTCACCGTTAAACTATTCGTGGGTAAAGTTACCGCTCTGTCAATTCCCGCGGTGGCTACCGGTGATTGGTTGGGCGCTGTATTTACGGTTACAGTCATCGTATCCCTGCCGGTGGCACCGAGGTTATCGGTTACCCGCAGTTCAAACTGATAGATACCCTGAACAAGATTGCTGATCAATGTTTGCGCCTGGGTAGGTGACGCGATGCTGAAAGTTGCGGGGCCACTGATCTTGGTCCACTGATAACTGGCAATACTTCCGTCATTATCATTACCACTGCCATTTACCGTCAGGCTGTTCACCGGCAGGGTGATGCTTCTGTCCGTACCTGCATTGGCAACAGGAGCCTGGTTGGGTGCAGCATTCACCGTAACAGTGATATCGTCAGTGGCAGAAGCACCACTGTTATCAGTCACTGTAAAGCGGAATACATATATTCCCTGAACCAGGTTATTTACCGCAGTCTGGGCAGTTGAAGGAGATACTATAGTAAAGGTGGCTGGTCCTGAAATTTTTGTCCACTGGTAAGTGGTGATCGAACCGTCGGCGTCATTGGCCGCACCGTTTAGTGAAACTGTATTTAAAGGTAAAGTGATCGATATGTCGGCTCCTGCATTGGCTACCGGAGGCTGGTTTGGTAGCGGGTTCACCGTTACGGTCATGGTATCCCGGCCAATAGCGCCAAGGTTATCAGTAACCCGCAGTTCAAACCGGTAAGTGCCCTGGACCAGGGTATTGATCGTTGTTTGCGCCAGTGTGGGAGAAACAATTGTAAATGTTGCGGGACCGGAAACCTTTGTCCATTGGTAATTAGCGATGGATCCATCGGTATCTGTTCCGCTGCCGGTTACAGTTACAGTATTGGTTGGCAGCGTGATGATCTGGTCCGCACCCGCATTGGCTACCGGTGCCTGGTTTGGAGCAGCATTTACGGTAACAATCATGGTATCCAGGTCGATAGCTCCCTGGTTATCGGTAACCCGCAATTCAAACTGGTAAACACCCTGCACCAGGCTGTTCACTAAAGTTTGTGCCTGTGTGGGAGAAACAATATTAAATGTGGCCGGACCCGCAATTTTTGTCCATTGCCAGAATGATATGCTGCCATCGGGGTCATTGCCGGTTCCGGTAATAGTCAGACTATTCACCGGCAAACTGATCGTTCTGTCGGTACCAGCATTGGCGACCGGAGCCTGGTTAGCGGAGGCATTTACAGTAATCGTTATATAGTCAATACCTGTTGCGCCTGCATTATCTGTAACGGTGAGACTGAAAATATAAACACCCTGTGTCAGGCCGTTAATAACGGTTTGTGCCTGGGTGGGGGATACGATTGTAAACGATACCGGGCCTGAAATTTTTGCCCATGCATAAGTTGCAATACTGCCATCGGGGTCTGTACCACTTCCTGTTAAAGTTACGGTAGTTGCCGGCAGTGTTATCGTTTGGTCAGCACCTGCGTTGGCGGAGGGGGCCTGGTTGCTGGCTGAGTTTACAGTAATCGTTACAAAGGCTTCAGCTGTTGCGCCTGCATTATCTGTTACGGTCAGGCGGAATACATATGTGCCCTGTACCAGGTTATTCACGGCTGTTTGTGCGGTGGCCGGTGATACAATGGTGAATGTGGCCGGTCCTGAAATTTTGGTCCATGCATAAGTAGCAATAGTACCATCCGGATCTGTACCACTACCTGTAAGCGTAACGGCATTTGCCGGTAAAGTAATCGTCTGGTTGGCTCCTGCGTTAGCAGTGGGAGACTGGTTGGGTGCTGCGTTCACCACTACATTCATGGTATCCCTTCCGATGGCGCCCAGGTTATCAGTTACTCTCAGTTCAAACTGGTAAGTACCCTGTATAAGGGTATTGATGGCGGTAGATGCCTGTGTTGGGGCGACAATTGTAAAAGTAGCCGGCCCGGCAATTTTGGTCCATTGATAAGAAGCAATACTTCCGTCGGGGTCATTTCCGGAGCCGGTTACGGTTACGGTATTAACGGGTAAAGTGATCGCCTGGTTGGCCCCGGCATTAGCTGCAGGTGCCTGGTTCACCGCTGCGTTCACCACTACATTCATAGTGTCCCTTCCGATGGCACCCAGGTTATCAGTTACTCTCAGTTCAAACTGGTAAGTACCCTGAACGAGGCTATTGATGGTGGTAGATGCCTGTGTGGGGGCGACAATTGTAAAAGTAGCCGGCCCGGCAATTTTGGTCCATTGATAAGCAGCAATACTTCCGTCGGGGTCATTTCCGGAACCGGTTACAGTTACAGTATTAATAGGCAAAGTGATCGCCTGGTTAGCCCCGGCATTGGCTGTCGGAGATTGATTGGCCGCAGCATTGACAGTCAGGGTCATGGTGTCTCTCGCCGTCGCACCGAGGTTATCGGTCACCCGGAGTTCAAACTGGTAAACGCCTTGAATCACATTATTAATAACAGTAGCGGCCTGGGGGGGGGGGAAGATGGTAAAAGGAGCGGGTCCGGCAATTTTGGTCCATTGCTAAGCAGCTGTACTGCCATCCGGATCGGTACCGGGTCCTGTCTGTGTAATCGTATTTGTGGCCAGGGTAATTGTTTTATCCGTTCCGGCATTGGAGGAAGGTGACTGGTTAGGCAGCGCCACTCCATATTCATATGCTCCGCGGTCAGGTGCTGTACCATTAAAAGGAAGTCCGATATTCAATCCCGCATCAATCAGGTCACTGGTGGCACTAAATTTCAGGAAATTAATATTCGGCAGGGAACCATTGGCCTGTCTTGCATTACGCACGCCGGACGTATCGGTGCTCAGGAAGTCAGTTGCAGAGGCATTGGTAGTCCAGCCTCCATCATTGTAGGCCGTTCCCGCAGAGTTATTACTCCGGATACTATTGCCGCTGATTTCCACATCTTTATCAGTATTACCGAAGGATACATTATTACGGAAATAATGCACCCGGTTATTATAATGGAAATTGAGCCCGGTGATTTCATTGCGGAAAAAAACATTATTAAAGAGTTCTGTACTGAAATCGGCTTCATTAATATGGGCCCCGGCATTGCGGTTATCAAAACCAAGGCTTCTTTGCAGGCGGCGTTTTACTACACCCACTCCGGCGGGAGTGGTCATGAAGTCTGAACCAAGTTTAAAACCAACACCATCTCCGGCCGGGGTATTAGTTCCTTTTACATATCCATTATGCCAGGCCCAGCAGGAGTCAATTAATACATACCCGCTGTTTTCAAAATTATCAATTCCGTCATCCCCGTTATTCCAGGCACGGCAACCTTTTATCGTGGTGGTGCTGGTCAGGGCAGGCATATATGCTGTTGCCAGGCCGTCGGAGTTACCTCCGCCGGACTGTGGGTCATAATTGTCGTGAAAATCAGAATTCAGAAATAAGTTACCAGTACAGCTTCCCTCCATGTAAAAACCACTGTGGTTATCGTGGATATTAAGCTGTTCGAACGTGTTATTGTTGGCGTTATAAGCCAGAAAGCCACTTTCGATATTTCCGTCAATATTGGGGAAGCCATAAATTTCTATGCCTTTGAAATGCACATAGTTTCCGGTAAAAAACATACCGCTACGGTGCCAGTAAGGCCGGCTGAACGTAGCGCCGCGGGTAATAGCTGGTCTTTCACCTGGATAGGCCCAGACCTTAATGGTACTGACGGCTGTTCCGTTTTTTCCGGTTAGTCCCTGCTGTATGCTGTAGACATAGGTGCCCCCACGCATATAAACAGTGTCTCCGGCAGCAATGACTGTCCAGGCTTTTTGCAGGGTAAACCATGGAGCGGTGATGGTTCCGGCGTTATTGTCATTTCCTGACGGCGAGGTATAATATACTCTCGCAAAGGATGGTAGGGTAAGGGTAATCAGTGCTGCTACTAAAAGTCTTTTCATCTTTCAAGGGAATTTAATACGGATTATAATCTTTCGGAATCAGAGCTATGCTTAACGGGGTATTATCGACGGGTATTCGTGAAAATAAAAAGCTGAAATCGGGAGGAACATACCGTACATGCCTGTGCGTATGCAGGCAGGAGGACTTACTTTTGTAGTTGGTTGCTTCAGGATTGTATCCTTTGCAGCCGGATTGGTTTTCCATCGGAATCGAAATTGATTTTAGAATATTGGTTTGAGCCTTCAAGAGAACTTTCAATGTTCAGTTTTGAATCTCTCTACTAAATTCATAACTCTGAACCTGATTTCCTATGACATAACCAAAATAATGCCATAGTACAATGAAAATCGAGTGTAGGTACTCACAATTTATTAGTAAGATGTGCAAAACTCTTTGCGTGTAAATACAGGGAAAATACCATGTTTCAAATCAATAATTATCGCCCGGCTTTTTCATGTATTTGCTGTATGGCCGGATTGCTGATCCTGATCAATCAAGCTGCATTTTTCAGAACGACCGGATCGGAATTTTATATTTGACGATCCGGGCTTCTACTTCGGGAAAATGCAATTCACCGGGCAGAAATGCCAGGTTGACCAGGAAAGAATTAAAATCCCAGATAATCAATAATTTATGAGGTAATGACGCCCGGCAATATGAAAGAATTGATCAGGGTTTGCCCGAAAATCCGTCGCAACTGATTCAAAATCAGAACTAGCAGTAAATACTTAGGCTTTCAAAAGGAAATGACTTATTCGGACTTTTACGATTGCGGTCGGAAATATTCTGGGAAACCCACATTTTTTTTTCGTAAATACTACACGGTTTCATTTATGATTAGTATCTTGTAGCCGAATTGGCCGTATAACGCTGATTATCTTGCAGTACGACCGTATCCTCCATCCTTCGTAAAGCCTCAATTGTACCTTCATCCTTCGCAAAACCACCGATTCAAGTTAAGCAGATTGGTAGTACAAACAAATTAGCCTCAAGGCTTAAATGGAAACTTATGCAATTAACTTTTTTTAGGCGGGTATGCGTACCAGTATTGGTTGTACTTTCTCTGGCTTCCTGTGTGGATACACGGCAGGCAACTTATTTTAATGGAGTGAATACCGGTATTATTAATGAGAAGACTCCCGTACCGGAATCGATTATAAGAGCAAATGACCTGTTGAGTATCATCGTTTCCAGTTTAAACCCGGAAGCTACAGCAGTTTTCAATGCGCCAAATAATGCTATTAACCAACCCGGAGGCGGAGCTTCCGGTTACCTGGTCAATGCAGACGGAACTATACAGTTTCCTTTGCTCGGTAATATCCAGGCAGCGGGTCTGACCAAGGAACAATTAAAAGAAAAAATCCGGAAATCAATTGTTGACCGCCAGGAACTGAAAGACCCGATTGTTTCCATCCGTTACCTGAATTTCAGGGTTACCGTACTCGGCGAAGTCAGAAATCCGACTGTACTGAACATTCCGAATGAGAAAATTTCCCTGCTGGAAGCAATCGGCCTGGCCGGTGACCTGACCATTTACGCCAAAAGGGACAACGTGCTTATTATCCGTGAAGAAAACGGACTTAAAAATATTAAGCGGATCAACCTGAATACAAATGAACTGCTTACATCACCGTACTATTACCTGAAATCCGATGACGTGGTCTATGTGGAACCGAATAAATCGAGAATAGCGTCTGCCAACAACAATTCACAGTGGGTTCCGATTGCCCTCAGTATGTTGTCGTTTGGCGTGATCGTTGTAGACCGATTAGTGAGTAATTAACAACCCAGAAAACTATGCACACATTTCCAAAAAAAGGTCAGCCAGACCAGGAAAAGAATGTATTGAGCCAGCTTTGGTTCAAGTACTTTCCTTATTGGCCCCTCTTCCTGGCCCTGATGGCCATAGCCGGGGCAGGCGCCTGGTTCTATGTAAGGTACAAAACAAGTCCTTACTACATCGCTACCGCTTCTATCCTGATCAAAGATGAAAAGAAAGGACAGGATGAGGCCAAGATGCTGGAATCACTGAACCAGCTTTCCGCCAAGAAAATTATCGAAAACGAAATTGAAGTGATCCGGTCCAGGGAACTCCTTTCCCAGGTTTCCAAAAAACTTCACCTCTATGCTCCGATTTATGAGAAGCATAAAGTATTGCCGCTTTCCGGCTACACTTCTTCACCCGTCCGGATTCAGGCCAATAACCCGGATTCCCTGGTGTCGAATGCAGGGGATGTATTCTTTACCATGGATTCGTCCAGGACGCATGTGGTGATCAACAGTCAGTCTTATCCCCTTAACAGATGGGTGACTACTCCTTATGGGGTATTGCGCTTTGTACCGAATAACCTGGCTGGTTATTCACCCGTACAGCAATTCTACTTTAACCTGGTGGATCCTAAAAAAATTGCCACTTTCCTGCAGGGAAGTCTTTCTGCTTCGTCCGTCAGTAAACTATCTTCAGTGATCAGCCTGAAGATTACTGATGAAAATGCTAAAAAA
>CAZYTV010000227.1:0-7492 GCA_964650455.1 uncultured Chitinophaga sp.
CGGAAATATGATCTCCTGGTCTATCCGGTGGTCGCCGAGAAAAGTCAATGTGTTTAAATCAAGCGCTTGCTGCCACAAGCTGGCGGAAGAAGAAGAGGGCGCCAGTTCGATCCTTCCGCCCAGTAATGGATGATCCTGCGTGCCGGATTGCCAGGGATGTAGCCTGGTAACCGCAGGTTTGTCCACCCAAAAACGCTGATGTTGCCATGGAATAAGGGCAAAATGAATAGGTTTACCACGTACAGGGTATAGCCATTTTCGGTCAATTGCAAAACCCTGTGTATATAAAACCCCCAGGGAAGACAACAAGGTTCCGCGTTCGGCTTCCCCGCGTCGCATGGATGGGAGCAGATTTATTTCCTGTTGATAGGCGGCTAAGGTTTGTTGCACCGGTCCCAGCAACACCGGGTGGGGACCCAGTTCAATAAAGACATGTAGTCCGTCATGGTATGCCTGCGAAACCGCACTGGAAAACAATACCGGTTGACGGATATTATCCACCCAATAGCCGGCGGTGAAATCCAGTTCATCTCCGCGATGTCCGGTTACTGAAGAATAAAAAGGGATGACTGGTTTCCGGGGCTGTAACCCCTCCATGATATGAAATAGTTCTGTACGTAACGGCTCGATTTGCGGACTGTGTGAAGCCACTCCAACATTCACCAGTTTACAAAACAGGTTTTCGCGTTGCAACGCTTCCATCACTTTTTCGAGGATGGCGGGATTACCCGAGAATACCGTTGAAACGGGGCTGTTGATCACAGCGAGACAGATCTCATCCCCGTATATTTTGATCATCTCCATGGCCCGGCCAGGTGATAATTCCGTGGCCAGCATGGCACCCATTCCCTCCAGTTTTTTCAACCGTTTGCTGCGGCCGCATACCACGCTTACGGCATCTTCCAGGGTCAATATCCCCGCTACATGCGCGGCGGCAACTTCACCCATACTGTGTCCGAGAACGGCATCGGGCTCCACTCCCCAGGATCTCCAAAGAGCCGCCAGTGCCACTTGTACCGCAAATATTGCAGGTTGCACCACATCAATCTCCGCCAGCCGGTTTTCCGCTTCTTCCGCTTGTAGTTCCTCCATCACCGACCAACCAAACTGTTCACGAACGAGGTGGTCAACCCGTTGTATGGTTTCATAAAAAACAGGTTCCTCTTTCAGCAGCGAACGGCCCATGCCATACCACTGACCGCCCTGGCCTGAAAACAGGAATACCAGTTTCGGGCGGCGGGATGGTACTTTGCCGGCCGGTACCAGGCCCGGAAATAATTCATCATTCAAAAAGGAGCGCAGCCCGGCCCGCAGCTCTTCCCGGGAGGTAACGGTGATGGACATGCGGTAATCAAAGCGGCTGCGGCGGGCGGCGGCGGCATAACAAATATCGTAAACGGAAACAGCCGTTTCCCGTTCCATGATCTGCAAAACATCTCCCGCCAGCGCACGAACAGAGGCTGGCGCCGGGGCTGAAAGAGTGAGCAGGTGGGCGGAAGAAAGCTCCGGAATAATATCGATGTCCTTTTTGTTTTTCGGATAGTCAACACGGTTATACTCCTTTACAACAAGGTGTACGTTGGTACCGCCAAACCCAAATGAACTCACCCCCGCCAGGGCCGCCCCTTCGGTGGGGAGCCAGTCACGCAGATGGTCATTGACTTCCAGGTTCAGCTCTTTAAACGGGATATGCGGATTAGGCGTATGATAATGAAGGCTCGGAGGTATTTTCCGGTGCTGCAGACCCAGGATCACTTTGATTAACCCGGCAATTCCGGCGGCGGCTTCGAGGTGACCGAAATTGGTTTTCACGGAACCGATGGCACAGGGGCCTTCCTTTCGGTTGATGCCAATGACTGCACCCAGGGCATTCGCTTCCATAGAATCACCAAGCAGTGTTCCTGTTCCGTGCGCTTCCACATATTGCACCTGGCCCGGCGATACACCGGCAGACCGGAAGGCTTCACGAAGCAAGGCTTCCTGTCCTTCCTGGCTGGGGGCGATCAATCCATTGGTACGTCCATCCTGACGCATCGCACTACCCATGATCACTGCCTGTACCGGATCGCCGTCTGCAAGAGCAGCGGAAAGTTTTTTTAATACCACCACCCCGCCACCCTCACCTCTTACATACCCGTTCGCGTCTGCGTCGAACGTTTTGCAACGGCCATCGGGCGCCAGCACCCCGGCCTTGGTGAATGCGATGGAATGAGCGGGAGACAGAATCAGGTTCACACCACCCGCCAGTGCTATTCCGCATTCACCATTGCGAATGCTCTGGCAGGCCAGGTGTACGGCTGCCAGGGAGGAGGAGCAGGCTGTATCAAGGGCCATGCTGGGCCCGCGAAAATTGAAATAATAAGAAATACGGTTGGCCGCAATGGATAAAGCGCTACCCGTACCGGTATGACCGGCAATACGGGAGGGATCGCTCAACTGAAGAAGGCTGTACTCATTTACTGAAATGCCGACGAATACTCCGGCAGCAGAGCCATCCAGTTCATCCGGCACCTGGCCTGCATCATCCAATGCCTCCGAGGAGAGTTCCAGCAACATGCGTTGCTGCGGATCCATATGTTTGGCTTCCACCGGGGCGATGCCAAAAAAAGAAGCGTCAAACTGATCAATGTTGTCCAGGAAACCACCCCAGCGCGAAACAGATTTACCCGGTGCTGCGGGATCCGGATCATAAACATCCTTCCAGTCCCAGCGGTCTGCCGGAATCTCGCGGATCATATCGGTTCCATCACAAAGCAGTTTCCAGTATGCTGCGGGATCAGCGGCTCCCGGAAAACGACAGGCCATCCCGATCACGGCTATTGGTTCATGGGCATCTCCGGCAGTTGTATCGGGCACGGCAATGTTTTTATCCGCTTCGCCGGAAAGATGAAGTGAAAGGCTTAGTATATCGGGATAATCATAAGCAAGGGTAGGAGAAAGCCGGCGGCCCAGGAACTCTTCCAGGTCGCCTGAAAGCGTTACAATATCAAGGGAAGACAAACCGAAACCGGAAAACGGTTCCTGTATGCTGACCTTATCTGCCGTGGTATGCAGCCGTTCCGCCATGCGGGCGATCAGCCATTCCTGTATATCGGTCGTATTCTTCACTTCGTGGTTTAGATGATAAAAAATAATCAGGGGGTTTCTTTGTTGGTACGCTTCCCGCCCACCTGCATTTGCCAGAACGCGGTCATCCCCGGCCTGCGGTCGGGAGCACTCTGGGGAGTTTCCGTTCCCATCTTATTCCACAGCAGCGGGTAGGCTTCCACGTTAGGAACATCCTGCATGGATTCAGGCTTTGAAATATTTTGTTGCGCCGTGGCAATAAAAGGCGCCAGTTCTTCCAGTTTCGCTTTCTCCCGGATGGCCTCCCTTTCTTTAAATTGCGGCAGCACTTCTTTTGCAAACAGTTCCATGGACTGGCAAATATCTTCGTGACGGTAGTTGCCACTCTGTTGTAAAAAGATCAGTTGATCCACGCCCGCTTTTTCCAGCCGTGAAAAATTTTCAATCAGTTGTGCCGGGCTTCCAATGCCACCCATCCCCGCCTTCTTTCTTTCCCGCTCCATTTTCTCTTTTACAGAAGCAGGCTGTTTCCTGAATTCTTCCCAGACATTTGTCCGGCCCGGTACATGAATCCCATCACGCCAGTAATGTCCCAGTCCATATGAAAAGAACTGGGCACCTTCCAATCCCCGGTCTATCGCCGTATCAATATCCTGATGGCACATCAGCCCGGTGAGCATCGCCACATTGGGATTTACGGATTGCCCGATAGGCTGGCAGTCCCGTTTAAATGTTTCATAGTATTCATCCACCCAGAACTTCGCTTCTTCGGCATTCACAAACGCGAAGGTCAGTGCCCCCATTCCTAAACGGGCAGCCAGTTGCAGGTTGTCGCGGTTGGAACAGGCCGCCCACAGGGGTGGATGCGGTTTCTGCACCGGCTTGGGCACGATGTTACGGTGAGGCATGGAAAAATATTTTCCCTCGTAGCCGGGATAAGGATTCATGCATAGCATGCGTGCTGTTTCCCGTACGGCCTCAGCCCACATGGGTCGCTTGTCCACGAAGTCGATCCCAAATCCTTCCAGTTCCATGCGGGATCCCGATTCACCGGAGCCCCATTCCACACGTCCATTGCTGAGAATATCAAGTGTGGCCAGGCGTTCCGCGATTCTGGCGGGGTGATTGACCCGTGGAGACATGATCACGATACCATGACCAAGGCGGATCCGGCTGGTTCGCTGACTGCAGGCCGCCAGAAACAACTCCGGTGCGGATGAATGACAATACTCCTCCAGGAAATGATGTTCCTGCACCCATACATAATCAATACCAAGCCTGTCGGCCAGTTCCACCTGTTCCAGCGCTTCCTTAAATATTCTTGATTCATCTCCTTCCTGCCAGGGGCGGGGCAATTGCAGATCGATAAATATTCCAAACTTCATACTACGGTTATTTTATTTAATGCTCCGGCCAGGTAATTTTCTCGGCACAGGAAGTGACGGATCTTACCACTGGTCGTACGTGCGATGCCGCCTGGTTTCAGCAGCCGGATATCCTGCACGGTAACACCATGATATTCGGAAACAGCCCGGCGTATCGCATTCAGGATCTCTTCTGTCCGGTTGCCCGGCAGGTGTTCCAGCTCTGCCAATACGATCACTTCTTCACTACCGGGTTTGGGAATGGAGAATACGGCACTCCGTCCCGCCTGAATCATGGGGTGAGCAGCTTCCACCGTCCGCTCGATGTCGTGGGGATAATGATTTTTCCCTTCACAGATGATCAGGTTCTTCAGTCGGCCGGTAACATATAATCCCCCTTCGTGTATAAAACCCAGGTCGCCGGTGCGCAGGAAGGGACCTTCACCACTGCCGGTCAGTCTTGCTTCGAATGCGATGGCTGTTTCAGCAGGTTTGTTCCAGTAGCCGCCGGCCACCGCAGGCCCGCTGAACCATATTTCACCGATCTCATCCTCCGCACAGGGAATACCGGTTTCCCAGTTCACCATTTTTATACGGTGCCGCGAAATAGTTTCTCCGCAACTCACTACAGTTATCGTATCGTCGTCTGGCCCGGAAACAAGCTGAACCTTGTTTTTCACGATCGCTTCGTTCAGCAGGTATTTTGCAGCCGGTACACCCTGCCTTGGCCCGCCAGCCACCAGCAGTGTGGCTTCCGCCAGTCCGTAGCAGGGGAAAAGGGATTCTTTCCGGAAACCGCAGGGAGCAAAATACTCCGCGAACCGTTCCATGGTTTCAGCAGACACCGGCTCCGCTCCATTGAAAGCGACCTGCCAGGAGCCCAGGTCCAGTTGCTCCCGTTGTTCGGGTTTTATTTTCCGTATACATAAATCAAAGGCGAAGTTGGGGCCACCGCTAACGGTTACCCCTAATCGGGAAATAGCCTGCAGCCACCGCAACGGGCGCTGGAGAAAAAGCATATGGGGCATCAGTGTAACGGGGACGCCCGAGTAAACGGGCTGTAAAATACCCCCGATCAGACCCATATCATGATAGGGTGGCAACCACACCATGCAATGTGATTCCTTTGTCAGACCAAAACTCCCGTGTATTCCTTCCAGGTTATGGAGCAGGTTGCTGTGACGGACAATAACGCCTTTGGGTATGGAGGTGGAACCGGAAGTATATTGCAGGAATGCGGTATCGGCCGGGCTCAACTCCGGCGCCTCCCATTGTTCTGCGGAAATATCATTCACTGCTTCGTCTGTAATTATAAAACGGATGGCTGACCACCCGGGTGCAATGGGTTTACCTGAAAACAACGCCGCATGCAGTGAACCGGGCAATAAAGCAAGAGTTGGATGCGCATCCCGGGCGATGCTAAAGATGATGGAAAAACTTTTTTCCGGGCGAACAGGGTGTGGAGGATAAACAGGTACGGCAATCACACCCGCATACAGACAACCGAAAAAAGCCGTAACGAAATCCAGTCCGGGAGGGAATAAGAGAAAAGCCCGTTCTCCTTTTTTGGATACGGATTGCAGCCTGGCTGCTATTAAACGCGCCTGTCGGTCCAGTTCCGCATAATTGATCAGCACCTCTTCGTTTTCACCGTCAGTCAGGAAGCGAAAAGCCATTTGCCCGGGTTGGTTCGCAGCCCGCCATCGGAGAATATCAACCAGTGTAGCGGGTGCTGCAGTCATGAACTTTTTAGGTTTGTTTTCAACATACGTCAATCGAAATGTAAAAGGGCCATAGCGAAAACCGGGGAAATGAACAGGTTGGTCCTGTAACAAATACAGGTTAAACTAATTTAGGTTATTTTATCAAACGAACCTGAATAAACATCATATTACCCGTGCTTTCCGGCAATAGTTTTTATACTCGTTTATGACTACATTCGGATGACGAACAAACCGAATGCCTTCCCGACAACATATCCTGATCGAGAGCCTGGGGGTTTACCTGCCGCCGCACCCGGTATCAACCGAAGAAGTGTTGTCCGGTTGCAGGAACAATTTCTCCTTCCCGCTCGAAAAAATAAGCGGCATCAAAAAAAGGAGGATGGCGGGTGAAACTGAGTTTTCGCTCGACATCGCGCTAAAGGCGGTGGCAGATTGCCTGGCCCATTCCCGTTATGCAGCATCCGATATCGACCTGCTGATCTGCGGCAATATTTCCCGTTACGACGGACCGGGCAGGGTTTCTTTTGAACCCTGTACCGCCGTAAGGCTTAAAGCGCATTTTGGTTTCACCGGCGCGCTGGCCTTTGATCTGACGAATGCCTGTGCCGGCATGTTCACCGGTATCAGCGTGGCCGAAGCGTTTCTTGCCAGTGGTGCCATACGACGGGTTATGGTGGTGAGCGGGGAATACATCACCCATCTCACCCGAACTGCCCAGCGGGAAATTGAAAACTTCATGGATTCCCGGTTGGCCTGCCTTACACTGGGAGATGCCGGCGTGGCCGTGATCCTGGAACGAACTACGGACAACAGGACCGGGCTTCAAAAACTGGAGCTTCAGACATTCGGCCGGTACAGTCCCTATTGCGTTGCCAAAAAATCGGAACAGAAGGGAATGATCATGTACACCGATTCGGTAAATCTTACTGATGTAGCATTAAAGTCGGGTGCCAAACATGCTTTGCAGGTGCTGCACCAGGCGGGCTGGGCGGCTGATAGTTTCCATCACCTGATCATGCACCAGACATCAGCCATGACCCTCAACGGTGCCAAAAGAGAAATCAACCGCCTGCTGAATGATACCGTGTGCAATGATGAAAATACCGTCAACAACCTGGAAGAGCGCGGCAATACAGCTTCCACATCCCATTTTGTGGCACTGTCCGATCTGATTAATAACAACAGCATCCGGACCGGCGACCGGATTGTATTCAGCATCACCGCATCCGGACTGACCATTGGTACCGCCCTTTATGTGATGGATGACCTTCCGGAGCGATTGCGTAAAAGCCGGAAAGAACCTTTGCACAAACCGGAAACGGCCCTACCCCAACCGGT
>CAZYTV010000228.1:0-7486 GCA_964650455.1 uncultured Chitinophaga sp.
GCATTTGTGCGGGAGATGGCTCGTAATTTTCGGGGCTTTGCCCAGGTTGAACAACGCATTCCGGATCGAATCAGTGGATTGCGCCATTTGTTCTTCGGTCAGGGGAAGTTTAGCAAAGAGGTCATCAAAACTGATTCCATTGTTCGTGTCGCCGCTGCCGGTATTACCGGGGTCCTGCGGATTGGAACCGGGAGTATTGCTGAGCCGGCTATTGATCAGCGATGCACTTCTTCTCCCGTTGTCTATATTAGGACGATTGCCCCACTTTGCCTTGAATTCATTTTGTCCGCGGGTACGTGCAGTCGCATTATAGAAATACCATTCGCCCTTATTCTCCCCGGTGGGGAAAAGACTGACCGGAGGTTGGTTGACGGGATTGGGAATACCGGTGGTCAGGATGGGTTGTTCATCTTTTAACCCCTGTTGTTTGCGAAGATATCTGACTAGTTTCTTTACATAATCACGCCGTTCTTCTTCGGGCAGGGCGGCAATCCGTTGAAGACTGTCCTGTCGTTCCCATATCTGAAGATTGACAACAATATCCCTCAGGGCTGTTTTTCTGGCGGTGATCGCCTCTGGATGGAGGATCGTGGGGTCATCCAGTTTGAGGCTGTCATAAAATGCATAGGCATTCATATACTCTTTCCGGATAAAGGAAAGGTCACCCAGTTGCAGGAAGGCTTTGTTTTTTTGTCCAGGGTTATTATTGGGCGCCTCAGTACTGAGTCGTAGCAGGACCATCGCCTCATCCACTTTATTTCCTTCGAGCTGCATTTGTGCCGCCATGTAATAAATGATATCCTGGTAGTCGGTGTATTTGTCCTTTCTGGCCATTTTGACCAGTTCGTCTACATTCCGTTGTATATCTTCTTCGCCATTATCTTTATTCGTACGGATCGCAGCCAGCCTGGCATAGATCTCCATGACCAGGTCAGTGGTGCGGCTGATAGACCGGTCGAAATTTTTGCGGGCTTCTTTATAGTTACCGGCTCTTTCGAAAAGCTGGCCAGCCAGGTATTCCCAGCGGGCCCGTTCCTGCTGATTGCCGGCATTACTCAATGCTTCCTCCAGGTGGAATGCCGCACTGTCCCAGATATGTTGTTTATAAAATGAATAAGCCTGTACTTCATGCAGGTCATTTAGCAGCCGGGATGGGAAAGCAGGATCATCGCGCAGGGTGACGATCAGGCTGGATGCTTCTGCAAACTGGTCCTGGGCCAGGAAATTGCGGATCTGCCAGATAAACGCATCATTCCGGCTGGGTGGTTGAGAAAACATTTTCCGGGCCAGCCCGTTTTTTTCTTTCGTGGAAATGCTCAGGGCGGAATTACCATCCCGGGCACTTCCGATCGCTTTATAATATCCGTCTTTTTCCTTGGGGGCAAATGCATAGTTGATAAACTGAAACATCTGGTAGGCAGAATCAAAATCCTTTTGCAGGTAAAATGAAGCGCCCCAGAGCAGGTAAAGGTTGTCGACCCAGTCATTGCGCAGGTCATGCAGGGCAATGCCGGAAGAAGCTTTATAGGTGATGGAGTCCAGTTGTATCGAATCCGCCGCGGTTACATCCAGCGAATAATTGTAAAAGGGAAGCAGTTTGGAATAATCATCTTTAAAAACCTGTTTGGCCCTTTCCAGGACCTCATTCAGTTTATTATTGGCATTGAAAGTGTAATTGTAGTGCGTGACCGTATTTTGCACAAAACGGCGGGGAATATTGAATTTCTTGTCGGTTTTTTCCGAACGTAAAATCCGCTCCTCATATTCCTTTGGTTTTTTAATATTCAGGTCAAAACCCAACTGACTAAAAGCAGGTAGACTGGCCTGTAAAAGGATAAGGGAGAAAATGACGAAAATGATATGTCGGTTAGCTCGCATTTGCCGGCGCAATCTAAAGTCTTAATAACTGAATTTCAAATAATTTAGTATAAAACTACGTCAAATTATTTTGACCGGTTTTAGCCATAAAAGCCCCTGTCATTTACTATCTTTAAAAACCAAAAATCCTTTTATGGCCAAATTAGAAGCCGGCTCCACCCTGCAAAGGCTGAGAAACCGATACCGCCTGGTGGTGATGAATGACGACACATACGAAGAGGTGGTTACCTTTAAATTGTCAAGACTGAGCGTTTATGTCATGTTGAGCACAATATTTGTAGTATTGGTTGGACTTACAGTCGCCCTCATCGTTTTCACACCTTTGAAATATTATATACCTGGTACAAGTAATGATTATAAGTCAGTTATGGAGTTGAAAAGGCTCCAGTACCGGGTCGATTCCGTAGAAAGACAGGATGCTTATAAGACCCAGTATATCCTGGGATTGAAAAAAGCCCTGGGCAGTACGGAAACTACTAAACTGGATACCACCGCTATTGTGGTGCCCAAACCGGATATTTCTAATGACTAATGATAAAACCAATGTTTAACAGCAAAAACAAAACCGACATGCAACAACCTGTAACAAATGGTAATGGCGGGGGAGCCACCCTGATCAGTGCCGGAACCGTATTAAAGGGCGATATCAGCAGCAGCAGTGATCTGCGGATCGATGGCACGGTAATCGGCAATATTAAAAGCGGCTCCAAGATCATTGTTGGCAGCAGCGGGGTGGTGGAAGGAGATATCACGGGCAACCAGGCCGATATTACCGGCAAAGTAAGCGGAAATATCAGGGCTAAAGAATTGCTCCAGTTAAGGGGCGAATGCCTCGTCTCCGGAAATATTTATGCAGGTAAACTCCAGGTGGAACCTTCAGCTACTTTTAACGGCCAGTGCCATATGGGGGCCAATATTGTAGAGATGTCCAATAATGAATCAGCCGTCACCGTCGTCGCCGCGCAATAAAAACAATGACCTGCTCCGGTATGCAGGACTTGGCACCCAGATTCTGGCGGCCATCGGGATTGCTGTTTTTGCCGGTATAAAGGCAGATAAATGGCTGCATACGTTCCCATTGCTGGCCTGTGTCTTACCTTTGGTCGTCCTGTCGGCGATTTTCTATAAAGTTTTCCGTGAAACAAGCAGGCCCCCAAAAGATGAATAAAAAGCTGTTGCAGTCCATCCGTCCGTTGTTTATTGTTTTCATCCTTGTGAATACCCTGGCCATCATCAGTAAGTCATTACTGGTAAAATATCATTTCAGCCAGGATGTAATCATTTTGGGCAACCTGCTTCTTTTTGCCGTGATCCTGGTCTCTTATATCCTCACTTTCCGTTCACTCCATTCAGCCAATCCGCAGGCTTTTGTCCGGTCGATGTACGGCAGTTTTATGATCAAATTTTTTTTCCTGGCCATTGCGGCCTTTGTGTATATCATGCTGGTAAAAAAGGAAGTGAATACTAAGGGGCTTGCTGTTTGCGGGTTATTGTATATCATTTATACATTTATTGAAATCAATGCCCTGATGAACATGCTGAAAGGGCTGAAGCAGGAGAAACATGGCTAAAAAAGAAGTGCCTGTCAATCACCTTGAACAATTCCTTCCCCCGGGTACAGGGGAGGCGGTGTTGCAGTACTTACATGACTATAAAGTACATCTCACCATTGCCCGTGAACGGAAAAGTATCCTTGGCGATTACCGTCACCGGACCCATCAGCATAATCACCGGATCAGTGTCAACGGCAACCTGAATGTGTATGCCTTCCTGGTTACGCTCCTGCATGAAATTGCCCACCTGCTCACGTACGAACAGTATGGAAACCGCGTGGCGGCGCACGGGAAAGAATGGAAAGCTGTTTTCGGAAAACTGCTCCATCAGTTTGTACAGAACCATGTTTTCCCGCCGGATATTCAAAAAGAACTGACTGAATCCCTGAAGAATCCGGCAGCCAGCAGTTGTGCCGAGGACGGATTGCTGCGTGTATTAAGAAAATATGACACCCAAAAAGGCAACCATCATTTTATAGAAGAGTTCCCGGTTGGGAGTTTATTCCGGATAAAAGATGGGCGGATTTTTAAAAAAGGGGAAAAGCTGCGCAAACGCTATAAATGCACGGAATTGCCCTCGGGGAAAGTGTATTTGTTTAGTCCGGTATATGAAGCAGAAATACTAGTCGATAGTCAATAGCATTATCAGTTGTCAGTTGTCAGATGTCAGATGTCAGTTGTCAGTAACAGCCCTTTTTAAGCAGTTTCTCTTCAAATCTATATAAACCTTATAAACCCTCCTTTCAATCTCTTTCAACTATAATACTCCATAAACCTTATAAACCCTCCTTTCAATCTCTTTCAACTATAATACTCCATAAACCTTATAAACCCTCCTTTCAACCTCTTTCTACTATAAAACTCTATAAACCTTATAAACCCTCCTTTCAATCTCTTTCTACTTTAATACTCCATAAACCTTCAACCCTCCTGCATTCGCCAATCTTTCTCTATTTTTGCAATGAATTAATTAACATAAAATCAAGGAACATGAAAAAGATTTTAATCGTACTGACTCTGCTGACCGGAGTTTGTAACCTGCATGCTCAAACGGCTAAGAATGACTGGATGGTAGGTGGTAATTTCCGCCTGAATACATCCGATAATAATACCCAGATCGCTTTTACGCCAAATGCCGGATTATTTATTGTCGAAAACCTTGCATTTGGAGGTAATTTTTCCCTGGCCTATACCAAGTCCGGTAATAATAAGTACACCACGTTTGGTATCGGGCCCTTCCTGCGTTATTATTTTACAACGGAAAGCCAGGCCGTTCGTCCTGTTATTCATGGAAGTTTTAATTTTCTGAGTAATAAACAGAAGATCGGAAATCTTTCATCCACGACCTCCGGCACTAACTTTTTTATAGGAGGTGGTGCTGCTATGTTTATCAGCAAGAACGTATCTATCGACGCGCTGATGGGCTACGATCGTACCAAATATAAAAACTTCAGCGGCAGTGGCGGATTTGCTTTTAATATCGGCTTCCAGGTGTATTTGCTGAAAGACCAGGTAGAGAAAGTGAGAGGGAAGAAATAAGGGACGAGAAGTAAGAGGCTAGAAGCAAGAAGTGTTAGATGTACTCCCTTCTTGCCTCTGGCTTCTCCCTTCTAGCTTTTTTATCATCCACAACGGGCAACCAAAATGCCCGCTGTTGCCCATGGGGCCGGAGAGGTACGTAAAACCTAACCGTTCATATACTTTCAACGCGGCCTTCAGTTCGCTCATGGTTTCGAGGTATACTTTATTGAATCCATTGGCTTTCGCCTGCTCGAGACAGCGGTTGATCAGTTGGGTGCCAAGTCCGGTGCCACGGGCTTCAGGCAGCAGGTACATTTTTACGAGTTCACAGGTGTCTTCAGGTAATCCCTCGGTGGGGAAAATGCCACCGCCACCAACGATTTTTCCATCCGCTTCAGCAATATTATACACTGATTTTTCCTGCTGGAATAATTCAAATAAAGCATCTGTCGTGGGATCATAATACACCGTACCCGGATGGTTAGCTCCGAATTCGGTCAGGGTGTCGCGGATGATTTTTGCGATCACCGGGTTATCTGCAGGTTGTATGGGGCGGATGCTGATGTTCATTGGACGAAGTTAATTTTTTTTGGTGAGTGAGGAGTAGTGAGTAGTGAATGGTGAGTGGGCAGAAAAAAGCCATCCCGGAAACAGGAAGGGGGTCACCTTTGCTTTGAAAACAAAACCAGCGATTCATCCAATGGTAATACTTCGTCGCGGTGGAATGCCGCATTATATTATGACTATTCCGGTTCCTTTACATTGTATTGGATGTCTTTTAGCCTGAATTTTCCATACACAAATTTTCCGTCCGGGTATTCCCATACCGCATCTCCCTCCGACATCAGGTTAAAACCATTGATTTCCCTGTAACTGGTAACCGGGGTGGAGAAGGGATATTTTCTCCGATCGGCAATGGCAGTACGGTCATGGGAGAGGAAGTTGACCAACTGGCTTTTTTCATTAAAAAGGAGTGTGGCACTGATCCGGATGCCCTGGTTAACGAATACTGCACGGGCAGTAAAAGAGTCAATGGATTCCCAACTGATGCGGGAATCAATCAGGGTGGCAGGGGCCAGCAGGCACATATCATTGAAAAGGGTAACGGTTTCCGTCGTATCCATCAACGGGCCTGTTTCATGAACAACAGGGAAAAGTCCAAAGAGCCGGATATTCATTGAAGCGGCTGCGTTCCGGTACCGGTGATACCCCGGAACCGTAATGCCATACATCTTTCCTTTCATGAAAAAAAGCCGGGCCGGATCATCCATGTAATTATACTGTTCGGAACTGAATGAAAAAAAGTCCTTTCCTTTATCCCGCATTTGCCCGTCAAAGACAACCCGGAAATTAACCACTTTGGGTTTATTCATTACACCAGTATAATGCAGGTATCGTTGTACAATGACCGGTAAATGACGGATGTCCGCATCCGTTACCAACCCGGCTGAGACCTTGCCTGATTGCTTCAGCCCTTCGCCGGCTTCCTTTTTAAAGTTCATTTCAAATCGCCGGGTGGTCATGCTTAAAACCGCTGCAACGAGGATAATTATATTGGCAATCGTACCCATTTTTGCATCCTTCCAGCTCAGTATGATCATTACCTGTGAAAGTATACAGGCAACCATCGCCAGGGGAATCCAGTATCCGGATGTAGAAAGGATCAGTATAACTGCTGCGATAAAAATCAAGGTGGTGATCAACCAGATAACACCTGCCGGCCTGGAAATGGGGATGGTCAGTTGTTTCAATTCAGCAAATCCAAATGCTTTGCTGAAGCCCATCAGGTGTATAAGCCCGTGAATCAGGATTAGAATAATTAATATAGTACGCATACCTGGCTATTGAGTCTATAAAGTTAACCTTCATCACAGGAGCATTTAATGATCACAGTCAGACAAACTGTTGATTTAATTAAAATGTCAGACGGCTGATCACTGTCAAACAAAAAGTCCCGGCCAAAAGCCAGGACTTCGTATTTCGTACTTCGTACTTCTTACTTCGTACTTTGTATTTATCAGGCAACGGCCTTCTTCACCAGTTCAGCCGCTTCACTCAGCAGGATCGCAGACTGTACTTCGAGACCGCTTTCATCGATCAGTTTTTTGGCTTCCACGGCATTGGTGCCCTGGAGACGGACAATGATCGGAATATGGATATTGCCCAGGTTTTTATATGCGTCGATCACCCCTTGTGCCACGCGGTCGCAACGAACAATACCACCGAAAATGTTGATGAGGATGGCTTTTACGGCCGGATCTTTCAGGATGATTTTGAAACCGGCTTCTACGGTTTGTGCATTGGCTGTACCTCCTACGTCCAGGAAGTTGGCAGGTTCACCACCACTGAGTTTGATCATATCCATAGTGGCCATCGCCAAACCGGCACCATTGACCATACATCCAACGTTACCATCCAGTTTCACAAAGTTCAGGTTGAACTTACCTGCTTCCACTTCAGTCGGATCTTCTTCAGTTACATCACGCAGGGAAGAAAGGTCTGCATTACCAACGAGGGCATTGTCATCCCAGTTC
>CAZYTV010000229.1:0-7465 GCA_964650455.1 uncultured Chitinophaga sp.
TGCAGGTGATAGAAATGCACCACGTGATCATGCATATACTGGGCGCAGAACATAATGTTCCGGACCATTTCCGCATTGGGCGGGACTACAATATCCAGGGCATCCTCCACACAACGCACGGAAGTGAGCGAGTGTACAGAAGTACATACGCCGCATACCCGGCCCACATAGGCCCATGCATCGCGGGGATCACGGCCGCGGAGAATCTCTTCAAGCAGGCGTACCATCGTACCACTGCTGTAAGCGTCTTTTATTTTACCATTTTCAATATCTGCTTCTATGCGTAAGTGTCCTTCTATCCTGGTAACAGGGTCGACAACTATTCTTGTACTCATTGTTTTTCGGTTTTAGGTTGGTTGTTGGTATTGGTTGTTGGTGTTGGTTGTTGGTGTTATCACCAACAGCCATTAGTCTTTCAGTTCCTGTTCGCTTTCCTTGCCTTCTTTTTCGAGGCCTTTGATCAGTTTTTTCTTGCGAACATTGGTCATTACCGCATGGGCCGCCAGGGCAACTCCTGTTACACCCAGTGCCACTTTACCAACCGTATCGGCTGTGGATTCAATACCAAACCCGGGGAATGCAGAAGCCCTTTCGTAAATGCGGCCATTGTCCCAATAGTTCTCTTCACTGCAGCCGAAGCAGCCGTGGCCGGATTGTATAGGGAAACTGACCCCGTTATTCCATTTCGTAACCCCGCAGGCATTATAGGTAGAAGGCCCTTTACAACCTACTTTGTACAAGCAATATCCTTTTTTAGCGTTTTCATCATCGAAACTTTCCACGTACAGACCGGCATCATAATATGGACGCCGGTAGCAGGTATCGTGCACGCGTTTGCTGTAAAAAGCTTTTGGACGTCCCAGGCCATCCAATTAAGGAAGACTGCCAAAAGTCACTACGTGAACGATTACACCGGCCATGACCTCACCGATTGGGGGACATCCGGGTACTTTAATCACCGGTTTCCCTTTCAACAGTTTATGGATCGGTGTTGCTGATGTCGGATTAGGTTTGGCAGCCTGTACACAACCATTGCTGGCACAACTGCCCCAGGCGATCACGGCCTTGGCCCCTTCAGCCGCTTCTTCGAGTATCTGCATGGAGGTCTTACCCCCGATCATACAGTACACGCCATCTGCGGCAGTGGGCACACTTCCTTCCACACATAAAATATATTCACCCTTGTACTTCGTCATGGTATTTTTCATGGCTTCCTCTGCCTGGTGCCCGGAAGCAGCCATCAGGGTTTCTGAATAATCCAGGGATAACTGGTCCAGCAGCACATCCGCCACAATGGGGTGGGAGGAACGGATAAAAGATTCACTGCAGCAGGTACATTCCTGAAAATGCAGCCAGATCACCGGCAGCCTTGGCTTTGTGGACAGGGCCTGCACCACCTGGGCTGTAGAAGCATTCTCCAGGCCGAGATAAGCAGCCATGAGTGTACAGAATTTCAGAAAATCCGCCCGGGAATATCCTTTTCTTTTAAACTCCTCTAAATAAGTCGGGGCTTGTTGAACAGTGGGGTTGTCCATGCGAAGTAGTTTATGGCAGCAGCCGTGAAGAATGGAGAAATTGACAAAACAAGTTTATTGATTCTCATAGTCCCTTTCAGTGATTATAGTCAGACATTTCTATGACAAAAGTCAGTCGCAGGGTTGGTTACTAAGGTTAATATTGGTAACCAGAAAATGCCATTTATGAAAAAATACTTACTGTCACTTGCTGCTATTGCTGCGTCCCTGAGTTCATTTGCGCATGAAGGTCACGGTCATACTCATGGCTTTACCATCCAGCACTATTTTGTTGAGCCTGAGCATGTGCTGGCTGTACTTGCAGTAGTGGCAACCGGGGTATTGCTCTTTAAGCGGTACCGAACTGCCGCTGCAAAAAAATAACCAATGCATGAATTGTCCATCGTGATGAGTATTATTCAGATTGCTGAAAAAGAATCAGCAAAGAATAATGCTGCAGGCGTGGATGAAATTGAACTGGAGATCGGGGCATTAAGCGGTATCGAAATGACTGCTTTTGATTTTGCCTGGCAACAGGCGATACACTCCACACTGCTGGAGAAAGCAACAAGAACGATTAATTTTATCCCGGGTGAAGGAAAATGTATGGATTGTCATGCGTTGTTCCCGATGCAGCAATTGTACGAACCCTGCCCGGTATGCGGCGATCATTTTGTATCGGTGCTGAAAGGAAAAGAACTCCGGGTGAAATCCCTGGTTATAAACTGAAACATTAACCTAAAACGATTTTCTATGTGTGCTACCTGCGGTTGCGACTCCCACTCCCACCAACACGATCATGATCATTCCCATTCCCACAGCAAAACCATTGTAGAAGTGGAAAAAGATATATTATACGAAAACAACCTACTGGCTCAGCGTAACCGGGGGTATTTTGAAGCCAAAAATATTCTGGCACTGAACCTGGTCAGTTCCCCTGGTTCCGGAAAAACTTCTCTGTTAGAAAGAACACTCACTGACCTGAAAGATCAGTATACCTGCTATGTCATAGAGGGCGACCAGCAAACCTCCCGCGATGCAGACCGCATTCATGCAACAGGCACAAAGGTCGCTCAGATCAATACCGGCAAGGGTTGCCACCTGGATGCCCATATGATTTTACATGCTGTGCAGGGCATGAAACCCACTGAAAATTCCATACTTTTTATAGAAAATGTCGGCAACCTGGTTTGCCCGGCTATGTTTGATCTTGGTGAAAAAGAACGTGTGGTCATCATCAGCGTAACGGAAGGAGATGACAAACCGATCAAATATCCAGACATGTTTCACACATCCACCCTTTGTATCATCAACAAAACCGACCTGCTGCCTTATGTTCCTTTCAGCATGGAAAAATGCAGGGAATATGCCCGACAGGTTAACCCGAACCTGCAGTTTATTGAAGTCAGTTGCACCAATGGCGAAGGATTACCTGACTGGTACCAGTGGCTGAAGGAAAAAGTGCTGGTTCCCGAAAGTGCTTAGGGATCGTTGCAATTATTTTTATGAACACCTATCATATCCATATTGGCGGATTGGTTCAGGGTGTCGGCTTCAGGCCTTTTGTCTGCCGGCTGGCTGAGCGTATAGGTATATTTGGCTGGGTGAGTAATGGAAATGACGGAGTACATATTGAAATCAATGCCACGGAAGAAGATGCAGACAATTTCTATACATCACTTCTTTGCTGTCAGCCGGAGAACGCAATTATCCGTTCCCATCATATCCACATAATAAAACCACAGTTATTTGACACATTTTGTATAAGAGAAAGCGATATTTCCGCTCATCCTGACCTGCTGCTCACACCGGATATTGCCGTTTGCGCCAACTGCCGGAAAGAAATTGCAGACCCGGAGAATAAGCGGTACCAGTATCCTTTTACCACCTGCCTGGAATGTGGCCCCCGGTATTCAATTATAAGCGGACTTCCTTATGACCGCATCAATACTACCATGTCGGAATTAAGTATGTGTCCTTCCTGTGAAAAAGAGTATTCCGATATTCATCATCACCGGCATTATAGCCAGACCAATTCCTGTCCTGATTGTGCGATCCCCATGCACCTTTTTGATAATAACGGGGTTGAAATTACCAAAGACCCGGAAAGTATCCTGCTGATCGCCATCGAATCGCTGCGGCACGGGCATATTATAGCCGTTAAAGGGATTGGCGGTTACCTGCTGCTGTGCGATGCGACTAAACACTATTCTATAAGCACTTTACGGGACAGAAAGCACCGGCCAGCCAGACCTTTTGCGGTGATGTACCCTTCTGTGGAAAAAGCAGAAGAAGACCTGCTGATTACCGGGAAAGAAAAACATGCATTGCTCAGCAAACAGGCTCCTATCGTTTTGTGCGAACTAAAAACCGAACCGGAATCGGGTCTTTGTGCTGAAGCAATAGCACCCGGGCTTGGAAAAATAGGCGCTATGCTGCCCTATACACCCTTGCTTGCTTTAATAATGGAACAATGGAATAAGCCCCTGGTGGCTACCAGCGGGAATCTCAGTGGTTCCCCCATAATTTACACAGATGAAGACGCGCTGCTATGGCTGACCGGATACGCTGATTTTATTATCAGTTTTGACCGGGAAATCGTGGCCCCACAGGATGACAGTGTGCTGCAGTTCCCCAAACATTCAACACATCCGGTTATTCTGCGCAGATCAAGAGGTATGGCGCCAAATTATTTTCCAGTGACTTTTCAGAACAGCCATCATATACTGGCCATGGGTGCCGAACTAAAAAGTGCCTTTGCCCTTAGTTTGGGTCATAATATTTATGTAAGCCAGTATCTTGGAGATCAGGCAAATTATGAGTCCCAGGAAAGCTATGAGTATACCCTCTCACACCTGCTGCACCTGTTGAAAACAAACCCTGAAAGAATCCTGATTGACAGCCACCCAAACTATTTTGTGTCACAAAAAGGAAAAGAACTGGCCGAAGAATGGAATATCCCTGTTACCGAAGTACAACATCATAAAGCCCATTTTGCCGCTGTACTTGCGGAAAATGACCTGCTGTACAGTGAGGAGAAAATACTGGGTGTGGTTTGGGATGGCACCGGTTACGGAGAAGATGAACAGGTCTGGGGCGGAGAATTCTTCCTGCTGGAAGACGCCGGGATGGACCGGTTTATGCACCTGGATTATTTTCCCCAGTTGCTGGGTGATAAAATGAGTAAGGAACCCAGGGTCAGTGCTGTATCCCTGCTCCGGAATAATATGGAACAACTGATGCAGATTAAAGAGTTGTTCACGGCGCCGGAAAGGGAATATTACCTGAAACTCCTGCAACAAAAACAGGAACTGCTTACCTCCAGTATGGGCCGGTTGCTGGATGGCATTGCAGCTATATTGAAGCTGCAGTCAATCAACAGCTATGAAGGCGAAGCGGCCATGAAACTGGAAGCGCTTGCGAGGTCCTGCCATTCATCAAATATGGAGTATTATCCCATTCCGGTGAATAAGAACAGGCTGGACTGGTCGGTCATGATCAATGAACTATTGATGGATGTAAAAGCAAAAGAAGATCTGCCGGTCATCGCCAGAAAAGTATTTGTCTCCCTGGCCGTATTAGTAAAAAATGTGGCTGCCAGGGCCGGCGTTTCCAAGATCGCTTTCAGCGGTGGTGTTTTCCAGAATGTTTTCCTGGTTGACCTGGTCACTGATTTATTAAAGGAAGAATATGAGCTGTACTTTCACCGCCAGCTCAGCCCGAATGACGAATGTATCGGATTTGGCCAGCTGGCCTATGTGGCGCTGACAGCAGAAAATAAAGCAGCTTTTTCGAAAAGAAACTTACTATTGAATCACTGACAAAAATCAACACATGTGTTTAGCAATCCCTGGTAAACTTTTATCCATCACCGGCCAGTTAGATGACACTTTCCGGCAGGGCAAAGTATCGTTCGGTGGCATCACCAAAGAAGTTAATCTCTCCATGGTCCCTGAAGCACAGATCGGCGACTATGTACTCGTGCATGTGGGTGTGGCTATTGGGAAAGTGGATGAGGAAGAAGCGAGACAGACTTTTGAGTATCTGAAGGCGATGGGGGAGGTAGATGAATTAAAGGAGGAAAAGAACTAAGATACAAGCTGCGAGCTACGAGCTGCGAGTTGCGAGACTTAAAGAGTAGAAAATTCAATTCAATAGCAAGATCAAACTCGAAACTCGCTACTCGAAACTCATAGCTTAAAACAATAATTACAACGAAATGAAATATCTATCCGAATATCGTGATCCCGAACTGGTGAAGCAATACCTGGAGCAGATTCACCAGGTGACCACCCGTCCCTGGAAGATCATGGAGATCTGTGGCGGGCAAACACATAGTCTCGTGAAAAACGGGATACTGGACATGTTACCTGATAAAATCACCATGGTGCATGGGCCTGGTTGTCCTGTATGTGTAACGCCGGTCAGTATTATTGATGAAGCGATTTGGTTGTCCAAACAATCCAATGTGATTATCTGTTCATTTGGTGATATGCTGCGGGTTCCGGGCTCACATAAAAGCCTGCTTGAAGCCAAAGCAGAAGGTGCAGATGTCCGGATACTTTACTCTCCTTTGGAAGCAGTTCAACTGGCGAAAGAAAATCCGGACAAGGAAGTGGTGTTTTTTGCCGTAGGGTTTGAAACCACGGCACCAGCCAATGCATTGAGTATTGTACATGCTGATAAATCAGGTGTCACCAATTACAGTATACTGGCCTCCCATGTGCTGGTACCACCTGCCATGGAAGCGATCCTGGGCGATCCGGAAAATCAGATCGACGCATTCCTGGCGGCAGGACATGTATGTACCATTATGGGAACAGAAGAGTATTACCCGGTAGTGGAAAAATACAAAACACCAGTTGTGATCACCGGGTTTGAGCCAGTGGATTTATTACAAGGTATATTAATGGCCGTACAGCAACTGGAAAAAGGGGAATACAAACTGGAAAACCAGTATACCCGGTATGTACAACGGGAAGGAAACCTCATGGCTCAACAAACTATGGAGCAGGTATTTGAGGTGAACGACCGGATGTGGCGTGGTATCGGGACCATACCCCAAAGCGGTTACGAGGTCAATGACCGCTATAAAATGTATAATTCAAGGGTGAAATTCAGGATTGATATCCCGACCGCATTGGAAAACCCCTCCTGTATCAGCGGCGATATTATGAAAGGTTTGAAAAAACCGTTCCAGTGTCCGAATTTCGGCACACATTGTAAACCCGAACACCCCCTGGGAGCTCCAATGGTGAGCAGTGAGGGCGCCTGTGCCGCTTATTATCATTATTCAGATGCCAGACAGATGGCCTGATCAATAAAACCAACGAGAACCATTTTATGCAACTCTCCTGTCCCATGCCCAAATTTGATTTTGATGTGATTACGCTAGGTCATGGAAGTGGCGGACTGCTCACTCATAAACTGTTGCAAAGCGGTGTATTTGATATTTTAAAAAACGACCTGCTGGATCAGCAACATGATGGAGCCAGTTTTGAACTCAATGGCAAAGTGGCGTTTAGTACGGATAGCTATGTGATCACCCCGGCCTTTTTCCCGGGTGGTAATATCGGCGAACTGGCCATCAATGGTACGGTGAATGACCTGGCCATGTGCGGCGCTATTCCTCAATACTTATCATTGGCTTTTATCATTGAAGAAGGATTGCCCATGACCGAATTCTGGGACATACTTACCAGTATCAAAGCAGCAGCTCAAAAAGCCAATATCAGTATTGTCACAGGCGACACCAAAGTAGTGGAAAAAGGGAAAGGTGATAAAATATTCATCAACACTTCTGGCATTGGCAAAATTCATCCCAAAGCCAATATTCATCATAAAAATATTGAAGCCGGGGACAAGGTCATCATCAGTGGCAAAATCGCCACCCATGGTATTGCCATTATGAGTGTACGCAAGGGACTGGAATTTGAAACCACGATAGAAAG
>CAZYTV010000230.1:0-7366 GCA_964650455.1 uncultured Chitinophaga sp.
ACCCTGCGCAGCCGGTGGGGAAATCAGGTGATCCACAAGGATCAGATCGAGGTCTTCTATATAATTCACCAGCACTCTGGTATCTTTTTTAAATTCAACAAACAGACGGAAGCGGGCTGTTTTGGGCAGGGAATCTTTTTCATACGTGAAAAAAGGACCTCCGAATACAGGTTCATTTTTCTCATTGAAATGTAATACTTCCACCCATTTCATACTGCTTTGTGCACTGTTATTATCAAAACCAAACAAAGTATAATAGTTTTTTCCCTTGTGCTGTGTTTTGATCATGTTATAGTACATCGCCCCGATCCAGTTACTCCTGTTGCGGACCGAATCTTCCGGTTTATTGGTAAACTCTGAGGCATCCCGCAGGGGGATGAGTTTTAATGAGCCATCCGTGGTCCTGAACTGGATAGCCCCCCGCTGCCGGGAATAATAATCGTTATACGTAATATTCCAGGTAATGATCCTGAACAGGCTGTCCGGGGAATATAATTTGGAAACCCCTCTGATGGAATCAAAAGGGAAAAGAAAGGAATGTTTCACCTGGAGGGAACGCACCAGCACTTTGGTAAATGCACTGTCGGCCAGCATCCGTTGCTGGGGAAGACTGTCCGTATTCAGATGCAGGGACAGGTTTTTCAAGGTATCCTCCTTTGCCCTCAGGGCCTTCAGATCTGCATTATTGATCTTCTGGGCTGAACTGACCGAAAGGAGGCTGCTCAGGAAAGTAAGTAAAAACAGGTGCTTCAAAGGTTGTGCTTTTATTACAGGTAAAATTAAGACATCTATCAGATGGGGCTAACGTAAAAAGGGTTGTAAAATTATGCCCGGAATTATAAAGCTTTTACAAAATCCTGCAGTGCAGGGAAGGCCAGGTCGATCTCCGGATGCGGGAATTCCTGCTGTGGCCGGGTACTGCGGATAAATACGGTGTACATACCGGCATTTCTTCCAAAATGCATATCACTCAGGTTATTGCCCACCATGATGGACTTGCTGAAATCAATCTCCGGGAAATTCAACCGGGCCCTGACCGCCATACCCGGATTTGGCTTTCGCTCCGGATGATCATTATGGATGCTGCTGCAATAATAGATTGCATCAATTCTTCCGCCGGCTTCTTCGATCTCCGTGGTCATCCGTGCATGAATATCATGCAGGGTGGCATCGGTCATGAGTCCCCGGCCCACACCCCGCTGATTGGTGATAATAACAATGCGTGAAAAAGTTTCCGCCAGTTTTTTAAAAATGCCCGGTCCACCTTCAGTAAATACAAATTCATCAGGACTGAAAATATAACTTCCATCCTTATCCACATTGATCACCCCATCGCGATCGAGGAATAGGGTCCAGGTTTTATCAACATGGCTGAGGTCAATGTCCGGCTGACTGAATTCGTTCTGTGCCCGGTTAAAATCTTCAGGTATGCCGATATCAATAAAATAGGCATCCTGCAACTGGCCATAGATTCGCCGGCTGGTATAGAATTGTTCCAGGTAATGTTTTTCAAAAGAGAATTTTTCCGGAAATTCCTCATCCAGAAATTTATCCTTATCCAGTATATAAACACCGCCGTTGATCAATCCGCTTTCGTAATATTTTTTTTCACTGAACTGTTGTACCAGTTGCGCTTTATTCAGTTCCACGACCCCATAGCGGTCAAAGTTCTTCATGGGTTTAAGCAACAGGGTGCATTCAGCCATTTGATGGGTATGGAAGAGATAAGCGGTATGCAGGTCTGCCTTATACATGGTATCTCCATTCACCACCACCACCTGTTTATTTTCGGCTTTGGTGCAGGCCAGTTGAATGGCTCCACCGGTTCCCAGTGGTTCTTCTTCAATGACCACCGTATATTTCAGGGTGGGAAAATGACCGTGCAGATATTCTTCAATTACTTCGTGTTTGTAACCGAGTGAAAAAATAAACCGCTCAATGCCCTGCAGACGCAGGTAATTGATCACATGAAACAGAAAGGGACGGCCGGCCACGGGGGCCATGCATTTGGGCAGTTCCGGAACTGCTTCGCGTAAACGGGTACCCAAACCGCCGGCTAATATGATGGCTTCTCTGATCATGTAATTTTTGAATTGTTAACTGGACGTGCCAAAATAATTTTCTTCCACCAGCTGGCAGATGATATGGCCGATGGTGATATGACTTTCCTGGATCCGGGGTGTATCATTGGATGGGACATTTACCAGGAAATCACTGAGGGCTTTCATTTGTCCCCCGGTACTACCGGTAAATCCAACCGTAATAATTCCTTTCTCCCGGGCCACTTCAAATGCCCTGACAATATTTTTTGAATTACCAGAGGTGGATAAGCCGATGAGTACATCGCCTTTGAGTCCGATTCCGTCGATCATTCTTGAATAAATGACATCGTAACTGTAGTCATTCGCCACCGCAGTCAGGTAAGAGGTATTGCAATGCAACGCTTCCGCAGGCAGGGCTTTCCGGTCCGTATAAAAACGGCCGGAGAATTCAGCAGCCAGGTGCTGGGCATCGGCTGCACTGCCGCCATTGCCACAGAAATATACCCGGTTGCCGTTTTGAAAAGCAAGGGTCACTGCATTTACCACCTGCCCGACTGTGCTGAGCAAGGCCTGGTCCTGTAACACTTGTTGCTTGGTGTCAATGGATGCCTGTATAATCTGTTTGATCTTTTCCATAATCATAGAATTGTTCCTGTTAAATGGTCCAGGTTTTTAACCCATGTTCGGTAAACTGGTAATTCCGGTGACGGCCGCCAAAATTGGCCAGGCTGTCAATCACTTTATATTTCGTATTGACAGGACAATAGAAAATCATAAATCCGCCGCCGCCTGCTCCGGAAATTTTCCCTCCGGTGGCTCCGGCTTTTTTAGCCGTTTCATAAATCTCTTCCATCAGCGGATTGCTGATGCCTTCCGCCATTTGTCTTTTTTGCTGAAATCCGTAATCAAGGATCTCGCCAATCTCATTCAACCGGCCTTTGAGCAGGGCTTCTTTCATCATGCGGGCCTGCTCTTTCAGGTGGTGCATGGCTTCAATTGATTTTTCTTTTTTGTCCGTAACATTCTTACTCTGTTTCCTGATGATCTCCGCAGATTCACGGCTGGTGGAGGTGTAATATAAAAGCAGGTTATTCTCCAATTCAAACAAGTACTGTTGTTTTACCCGCAATGGATTCACGATGACTTTATCGGCTCCGTAAAACTCCATAAAATTAACGCCCCCGAAAGTGGCCGCATACTGATCCTGTTTGCCCCCTGCCAGGTTGAGATCACGTCGTTCGATCTCGTAGGCATAATGTGCCATATCATATTCCCCCATGGGTAGCTTCAGCATTTCGGCAAAAGCACCAAGAATCGCTACCACCAGGGTAGAGGAGGTTCCCAAACCGGAACCTGCAGGAGCATCCACATAAGTTGATAAACGGAAACCCTGTTCTTTGATCCCATAATCCTGCTGGATACGGTTATAAACGCCCTTCAGCAGGTCCAGTTTTCCATTGATGGGCAATTGGGCCGACCAGTCAAAAACCTGGTCTTCCTGGCGGTCAATTGCTTCCAGGATGATCTTTTTTTCATCGATGGGTTCAATGGTTGCATTGGCATAAAGTGAAAGGGTGGCATTGAGAATGGCACCACCATAGAGGTCACTGTAAGGACTCACATCCGTGCCTCCGCCAGCCAATCCGATCCGTAAGGGAGCTTTACTTCTGTATATCATTAGCTAACTGAGAAATGCTGCTGACCATCCGTCCCCAGCTGTACTTTTTTTTCTCTTCACGAAGATGAGGAATAAAATAATCTTCACCTAATTGGTAGAACTGCAGAATTCCCTCCGCGATGGCGTCGGGGTTGGGTGCTGTAATGAGCCCGACTTTTTTATCCGGCACCAGGGAGGGTAATCCCCCTACATTCGTAACCACCATTGGCTTTTCAAAGTGATAAGCCAGGGGGGTTACCCCGCTCTGTGTGGCATTGCGGTAGGGTTGTATCACCGCGTCAGCGGCACAGAGATAGTTCCGGACTTCACTGTCGGGTATAAAATCGGTACGCAGGTATAACTGGTCTTTTATTCCCAGCCGGCTGATCTGATCCTGGTATCCTTTTTCATCTTCATAATACTCACCGGCCACGAGCAGCTTAATACCTGAGGCTTTGATCTTTTCCACAGCCATCGCCTCAAACAGCAGGTCAAGGCCTTTGTATTTGCGGATAAATCCAAAGAAGAGAATGATTTTTTCATGCAGCGGAAGGCCGAGTTGCTGACGGGCTTCTTCTTTGGAAATGGCAGGACCGAAATTATCATACAGCGGATGAGATACGAGTTGTGCAGGCTTTGTTTTTTCAAAGAGCCGCAGGTCACTCATCACTTTTTCACTCATCGTAATAAATGCATCACAGCTTTTTAGAAAATAGCGGGTAAATGGTTTATCCCCAGGTCTTTTTTCATGCGGGATCACATTGTCCGCGATACAGATGATTTTCGTGTGTTTGTTTTTCCTGACCCTGCGGAGAATGGTGCCCAGGGCAGGTCCCATCAGCGGAAGCCAGAAACGAACGATGACCAGGTCCGGGTTTTGTTTTTTCAGCCAGTTACCGGTACTAATCCAGTTAAACGGGTTTACAGAATTGATCTTTGTATGAATCACCAGGTTTATTGGTGCAGGTTCATCTGTGTATTGGGTGCTGCCCGGAAAAATAAAATCAGGATATTGAAGGGAAAAGGATAGCAGGCTGCATTCGTACCCTTCATCAATGAATTGTTTGGCCAGGCGTTGATTAAAAGTGGCCAGTCCTCCACGCAGGGGGTGTGCCGGTCCTATGATAATCACCCGGGCCATTATAATCCGGTTTTGGTTTCGATCAGGTAGGTATTCCGGTTAGCCGAATTGCGTGAAATCAGTTCGCCAATAAAACCAGCCAGGAATAACTGCATCCCGATAATCACAGAAGTAAGAGCCAGGTAAAATCCGGGACGGTTGGTCAGGGCAAAATTGGAATCAATGATTTTTGAAACCACCAGGTAAATGGATATGCCCATACCGGCCAGGAAAAACAGGGTACCCCATAGACCAAAAAAGTGCATCGGTCTTTTGGAGAATTTGCCTACAAAGGTAATCGACATCAGGTCAAGGAAACCGTTCACAAAACGTCTCCAGCCAAATTTGGAAGTGCCGTATTTGCGGGCTCTGTGTTCCACTACTTTTTCCCCGATCTTTTTAAAACCAGCCCATTTAGCCAGTACCGGGATATAGCGGTGCATTTCCCCGTATACTTCAATGCCTTTAATCACTTTCTTTTTATAGGCTTTCAGTCCGCAGTTAAAATCGTGCAGGTGAATGCCCGACATGCTGCGGGTTACGGCGTTAAAAAACTTTGACGGGATATTCTTGGTCAGGGTTTTATCGTAGCGTTTCTTTTTCCAGCCACTCACCAGGTCATAACCTTCTTCCACAATCATTTTGCGCAGGCCTGGAATTTCGTCTGGACTGTCCTGCAGGTCAGCGTCCATGGTAATGACCACTTCACCGGAAGCGGCACGGAAGGCTTCATTCAGTCCGGCAGATTTTCCATAGTTACGCTGGAACCTGATGCCTTTGATGGCGGGGTTTTTAGCCCGGAGTCCTTCAATCACTTCCCAGGAGTTGTCACTGCTTCCATCATCCACGAAGATCACTTCATAGCTGTAGTTATGTTCAGTCATGACTTTCTCAATCCAGGCGGTCAGTTCCGGCAGGGATTCAGCTTCGTCGATCAGGGGTATGACAATGGACAGGTCCATAGTTTAGCTTCTTCTGGTGGTGAAGGCGGACAGTACGGTGGTAACTGCTGCGCCAAAAATCAAATATCCGAAAATTGAACTGTAAACCAGCATCGTGGTATAGCCGTTTTTATACCGGCTTACGGCATCTTCAATTTCAGCCGGTGTTTTGGAAGTGGATTCTTTGATCAGTTGTTCCTTATACATCGCGGTCTGGGTAGTGACAAATTCCGGATGCATTTTACTGAAGACCACTGTAAAAAGCACCATCAGCAGGGTCACAATAATAAAACAGCGGAATCCCTGGTTGAAGGCGTCCCAGAATTTGCCTGAGTACGAATCAGAACGCTTATATGCTAATACTGTCCAGGTAACACCGGCGGTATAGGCGAGGTAGATCAGGTATTGCAGCGGCGAGTCACCCGGTAAACGGCCATAAAAACTGGCCAGGGCTATACCGATCATCAAGAGGCCCGTCAGCAGGCCTTTGAGGGCCGGAGTCAGTTGTATACGCATGTGTTATTGAATAGTGATCTTATCTCCGTTAATAGTTCCGGCCACTTTGCCGGTGAATGTATGTCCGGTAAAGGGGGTATTGGCAGACCTGGACCTGATCATATCTTTCGTAAAAGTCCAGGTTGCTTTTGGCTGAAATAAAGTGATGCGGGCTTTCCGGCCTTCAGCAATGCTGGCTGGCTCCAATGAGAATATTTTCCGCGGGTTTATGGCCAGTAATTCCACACATCGTTCGGTGCTGATGCCGGGTATGGCTGTATTCAGCACGGCATAAGCAGTCTGCAGTCCGGTCATACCGAATTTAGCATATTCGAATTCGATCACTTTGCTGTCGATCTCATGAGGCAGGTGATGGGTAGCCAGGCAATCCACCGTTCCGTTCAGTACGGCTTCCTGTAAAGCCTTCCGGTCTTCGGTTGTACGCAGGGGCGGGTTTACTTTCAGGTGGGTATTGTAGCTGGTCATATCCTCATCGCACAGGAAAAGATGGTAGGGGGTTACAGAACAGGTAACCGCAATGCCGCTTTCTTTTCCTTTGCGGACATACTCAGCCGATTTTCGGGTACTGATACCGGTCAGATGGAGTTTGGATTCCGTGTATTCAGCCAGGCTGATATCCCGTTCCACCACCAGTTCTTCGGCCATTGCGGGTTTACCCGGCAGCCCCAACTGGGTGGAAACAATCCCTTCATTGATCAGTCCGGGCGGGTTCACACTTTTATCATCCGGCACCTGGATGATGATGCCATCAAATGCCTTTACATACTGCAGGGCTTTCACCAACAGACCGGCAGATTGTACACAATTAACACCATCGCTAAAAGCCACAGCTCCGCTCCATTTCATGTCATACATTTCGGCCAGTTCTTTTCCTTCGGTATTTCGGGTGATAGCTCCGATCGGGTGAATAGTTACCGGGAGGTGCTGCCCTTTATGTACCACATATTCCACCGCAGCTTTATTATGCAACACCGGGTTGGTATTGGGGATGATCAGTACATCGGTATAACCACCGGCTGCAGCGGCTGCCGCACCGGTTTCCAGGGTTTCTTTGTATTCAAATCCAGGGTCAGCAAAATTCGCAAAAACA
>CAZYTV010000231.1:0-7330 GCA_964650455.1 uncultured Chitinophaga sp.
TCAGCTAAACGGATCTTTTGTTCCATCAACTGGGTGAAACGATCCTCGCTCAACGGACCATCCTGTTTGAACCCACCCTCAGAATGCAGGTCAATACTGCGCCAGGCTCCATACTCACCAATTAATACCTGTTTTTTTATATCCTTCGCATACTCTTCCGGGTTACCTCCATAGGTGCCGGTCCAGTTCTGCGGCACATCCCAGTCGGTACCACTACCCCCGTTACAAGTAGTAACTAACCGTTGTGAGGAAGCCGTGGGGTCCAGGGAACGGATCAGCTCGGTACATTCCTTCGCAAAATCTTCGGGCAGCTTGCTTTCATTCTGCAGGCCCCATAAGATCACGGAAGGACTGTTCCTGCGCTCGATCACCCATTCCCTTAACAGGTCCTTGAAATTCTTCCTGAACTCCGGCGTATCATACCAGACATGCGCAGACAATTGTGTCCACCACAGTATGCCACGCTGATCGCAGAGATCACCATATAATAAATGATGCGGCTGGTGCCCGTCACGAAAGGCATTGAATCCCGCGGACTGTATCCAGTTGATTCTTGAATAAATCTGTTCTTTACTGAACGCATGACTTTGCCCCAGCAAATGCTCATATTCCGCAATGCCATTAATGAATACCGGCTTATCATTCAATAAAAACTGGTTAGTAGGTGTCTTCCAGTTGATCGTCCGGAAACCAAAAGGCGTACTTACCCGGTCAATCACTATATTGTTCTCCAGGATCAAGGTCTCGATCGTATAGAGATAAGGCCTCTCCACCGACCAGCGCTCCGGATACTTTTTCAACTTAACCGATTGTACCACTGTAACGGAATCTCCATTCCTTGTCAACCTGTTAACTTGAAACTTTTCAACCAGCTTCCCATAACCATCAAGCAACTGATGCACAACCACCAGCTTCCGTTGTTTAGCAGCATAATTCTTCAAACTGGTATTGACATTCAGCTTTACTTCATTCCCGGTAATATCCGCCCAAGCATGTACCCCAAAGGGAGATATACGAACATCATTGGTGACTACTAAATGTACAGGACGAAAAATTCCCAGCGGCTGTGAGCCTTCCGAGAACCCACGCTCATCACTGCATCCGCCGCAGACCCAGGGAAGGGTTTTGATATTGGGCGGATGGGTGGCAATCACCTGCAGCTTATTTACACGTCCATCGGTTAAAAGATGTTCCGTCACATCGATGGTAAAACTGGTCCGGCCACCGGCATGGGAGCCGACTTCCTTTCCATTCAGACTCACCCGGGCAAAAGACCCCACTCCTTCAAAATAAAGAAAAAACCGTTTGCCGGTCTTGGATTGTTTGATGCTGATGTTCTTCCGGTAAACGGCTAATCCATGAAAATTTCCGTGCTGCAAACGACGATATCCTTCATACTGATCCCAGTTATGGGGAATCGTCACTTTACTCCAGCCTTTATAGCTATCCAACGGCGGAAGCATCGTCCATTCTTTACCCGCTTGTGTTGGCAGGGCAAAACTTTCCCAATCCTTATCCAGGGAAATATCCTGCCGCTGGGAAAAAACAACGATTCCCTGCAGCAACAGGCAAAGAATAAAATAATATTTATTGTTTCTCCAACGCTTCATTAAACCGGTATATCCCGTTTTTGATTGTATTTAGTTTTACTACTTTCCCATTGTAGCGCAGGGCCAACGGACTGCCGGCTTTAGATAACACCGTCAGTTTTACTAACCTTCCAGCCTGCCATTGAAAATCCAGTACAAAGCCACCGCGTGCACAAATGCCTTTTACCGTACCATCCGGTAAAGCCGAAGGCAATGCAGGAAGTATATCTATATAGGCTGTATGACTTTGTACCAGCATCTCCCCGATACCCGCGGCACCACCAAAATTTCCATCGATCTGGAAAGGAGGATGCGCATCCAATAAATTCGGATAACTGCCGGCACCCCCCTTCACCGGACTCATCAGCATTTGTATCAGTTTAAAAGTATGATCCCCGTCCTTGAAACGGGCCCAGCAGTTGATTTTCCAGCCCAGACTCCAGCCGGTGGCGGCATCGCCCCGGTAGAGTAAGGATTGTTTGGCGGCTTCCATCAGTTTGGGCGTTTCATCATAATTGATCTCTCGGCCCGGGTACATGCCCCATAAATGGGAAATATGCCGGTGCTTATTAGTAGTATCATCTATATCCTGCATCCATTCCTGCAACTGACCATATTTACCGATGGTATTCGGGGCAATCCGTAAGTATTTGTCTAAAAGCTCACTCCGAAATTCATGATCCACTTTTAAAATATCCGCCGCGACTATTACACTACTGAACAGTGCACGGATAATCTGGTGATCCATCGTAGGGCCGGCCACTAATCCACCTTGCTCTGGTGAATTAGATGGAGTACTGATGAGGTTACCCGTTACCGGATCTTTTACCAGGAAGCTGTTGAAAAAACGGGCGGCTTCCCGCATAATGGGATAGGCTTTGTTTTTCAGAAAGACTTTATCCTGCGTGAATAAATAATGTTCCCACAGATGTTGGGTCATCCAGGCACCACCAGTCACCCAGATGCCGTGATTGGACGCATTGATGGCAGACGTACCTCTCCACAGATCCGTATTATGATGCAATACCCATCCGGGTGCATTGTAATATTCCTTGGCCGTTACTTTCCCGGTTTGTGATAAGTCAGTGATCATCCCAAACAAGGGCTCATGCATGGGCGAAAGGTTCAATAGCTCGGCAGGCCAGTAGTTCATCTCCGCATTGATATTGGTAGTGTACTTACTGCCCCAGGGGGGTGATAACAAATCATTCCAGATCCCCTGCAGGTTGGCCGGACGAGTTCCCGGACGCGAAGAGGAGATCAGCAGGTAACGACCGTATTGCTGATAGAGGGCGACAAAGGAGGGATCGTCGGACCTGGCAAACTGTTCGAGACGCAGATCAGTCGGTAATAGTTCATTGGGTGATTTACCAAGATCAATACTAAATGTATTAAAAAACCGCTGGTATTCTTTAACATGCGCTGCTTTTACCTGTGCATAGGTTTTACCTTTTACTGATGCCATTGCATTCACACAAGGTTTTACCGGATCTGCAGTTACATCTTTATAATCTTTAAAATTAGTACCGGCTGTCAGATAAAGCGTGGCTTCATCCGCGCCAGTGACTTTCATCTTCCCATCAGCAATGCTCAGCTTCCCGCCCCTGATCAGCATCTGCAAGTGAGAAACAGCTTTAATAGCTCCATGCCGTACCTGTATGGTTAAAGCCAGGGTATTGGAATTGAGTTGCTTTATTGTATGGCTCTTATGTGTTGTACTGAGGAATGCTTCAAAACTCAGCGCAGCTTTTTCCGATGCACTGAGATGGGTAACCTGGGCCTGGTTGGCTGCACTCACAAAATATTCACGTTTGTATTGTACTCCATTATAAGAATAGCTGGTGGCAGCCACTGCATTACTGATATCCAGTTCACGGCGATAACCGCTGACCGCAGTATGTTCAAATTTTAACCAGAGATCCCCAAAGGGCTGGTAACTCGCCTGGTAAGCCCCCACAGGTGGCGGATCATTGTCCTGGATAAAATATCGCCATTCTCCATTCAGTGATAAAATAGCTTTTGCATCTCCCACCGGGTATACCCCGATATGACGGGTGGTATCCTTATAACCATATACGCCGCCTTTATTATCAAAATTGAGCACCTGTATCGCTATCACATTCACCCCCGGGTGCAAGGTCTCTTTGGGAATGGTATATAATCTTGGCTTATCACTTTCCATCGAGCCCACCAGCTTGCCATTCACATAGGTAAAATCCATATCGCGGATTCGGTTAAGATCCAGTGTCAGGTCCTTTCCATTCCATTCAGCCGGTAATTCAAAACCGGTGCGTAACCATACAGCCCCATCGAGTCCATCAAAACCAAACTGTTCCCAGCCATCCCAGGTGGGCACATTCATGAACTTCCATTCACTGTCATCATATTGCTCAACTGCAGGATTTCCGGGTAATCCCTTTAATGATTTCACTTTTTCCAACCAGGCAGTCCGCTCCCCGTCATTACTCTTCAAACCCATAAACTGCTCACCGGCCAACGCCTCTGCTTCCCTCTGCTTGCCATTAAATAATAACTGCCGGATCGTATCCAGGTATTTCCAGGCACCCTTCTTATTATAATCCCTCGGACCCCCGGTCCATATCGTTTCCTCATTAAACTGTATATGATCATTCTCCACCCCGCCAAATAACATCGCCCCGATCCTTCCATTCCCCAACGGCAACGCCTCGGTCCACTTCACCGCGGGTTTATTATACCAGAGTTTAAGGTCCTGGGACGTAGCAGTAATACTGAGCAGCAGAAAGAGCAGTAGTGAATTTGTATTTATATGTTTATTCATATTAATTGCTTTCAAATCTTTCATACACATCCTTCTTTTCACCCTATGAAGCGGTATGATCGTGTCATCCTGAGTAGGCTTCCGAAGCGAAGCGAAGGAAGACGTATCGAAGGATTCGAAGCGAAATCTTCGTGTCATCCTGAGTAGCCAGCCTCTTAACAAGAAGCTCACGCCATAAACAAGAAATACTGAGGCTGGCGTATCGAAGGATGAACAAACGCGTGACGCACCAAAGCGCTACTCAAACAACCAATCCAACCCCTTCCCCTTCTTATCACTCATTAATCCTGCATCATACACGGGAATTACCTGGTTGCCCTGAACAAAACCGAGTATCAGGCAAACACCTTTTCCCAGTTTTAATTCATGGTTGCCGGATGGAAAACTATAACTGTGTATATTGACAGGTGGCAGGCCATCGATGGCTACCGCATTACTTATTTTAATATCGGATTGTCCATAATCATCGGCACCGGCATTGGTTTCCAGTTCGGGTTCTTTCAGGAATACGGTGTCGGTGACAAAGGCACCGCGCTGGGTTTTGAAATAACCGACCAGGAGTTTGACCGGCTGACTGCTGTTAAACCGGATAAAGGTTCCGTTCCTCATCTGATCAGCGAAAGATGTCCATACACCCTGTAATTCCTTTAACTCCGGGGCCACCTGGCGAATGACAAAACCCGTATCCTCAAAGGGCGTTGATAAAGAATCCAGCGTATACCAGTTGTTCTTATTAATAATTAATGATACTCCGAAATTCGGTAAACGGGTGAGGGTCTTACCTGCAACAGCTTTCTGATTTTTGAGTGAATCAATTTTATACTGAAAAGTTTTCAGCTCATTCTCAAAAACAGGTAACATTTCCCGCCAGTGCTTATACGTACCATCCACCCCACGCATCGGTATCTTGCGCTGCTGGGTCTGCATACTATTGGCATATTTATAGGTGGAGTTGGTCAGCCGCGTCAGTCGCTCATAACTGGTCAAACTGCTTTTAAGAGAGGCAGCAGCTCCATCGAGGTCCTTTGTATCCTGTGTGTATTTGTAACGTAGGGTCATCAGGGCCGCTTCCGCTTTCTGAGAATAAAACCAGGCAAGTGCATGATAACAAAGGATATCATTTTTAAGGCGGTTGAATTCGGCAATATTTTTCGTTGGCTTTACACTATGAATCACTTCATACGCGATGCCCGCATGCCGGCGTACATCCGTGATCACCTGTAATGGTGTTTCACCAATATGATTCAACCCCTTTGCCTGCTTATCGGCATAGTCGAGCAACATCTCCCCTTCGGGTGCTTCACTGTCATATAATAAAGTAAAAAGTCCGTAGCGATAGGGATTGATCAGCTGGGTCATCAGCATACCCAGGGTCAGCGTTTGCCGGTTGCCATCGGTGATGCCGAACCGTCGCAGGAGTTTCGGTGCGATCTCCCCGCTTTCTTCATAGGCCTTCAATATCCAGCGGCCATCCTGAAGTGAACAACCGAATTTTTCCGCCAGTAATCCAGCCCAGTAATCGATCTCTGCTTCCCGGTCCCTTTTCGCTTTCCACGCATAACGGGCCCAGGCTTTATACCAGATCCAGTCCCGTTCGATCTGCAATAATCTTTTCCCTTCTGTGCTATCGGCTGAATAAGGCCAGTCCCAGTAAGAAGCCTGCGGATATAAATGAAGTCCATTCCCGCCCATCACTTCATGCATGCCGATCACGGACTGCTGTATGAAATCGGGTGAACCATACCGGAAGGGTTCCAGGTTGGCAAGGATATGTACATTCTCGATCTGTACGGAACCGAGTTTACTTAATGTCTGATGCAGTTCGGCCCAGCTACCCCGGGGACGGGTATAGGTGAGTGCTTCGCCGTTGAACTTGGCTTCGGTATACAAATTCTTATATAAAGGCAAAGCTGCTTTCATGACCGCCGGTGCATCGGTATCATGGGCACGTAGTACGATCGGAGGTTCAGTTGACTTTCCCAGTTTTTTCAACCCATCCTGCACGCCGGGAATAATGGTTTTAGTGAACCACTCGATATCATCCGGACCCGTACCCTGCATGGCTTCGCCCAGGCAAACCATCAATCCCACATTGGGATATTTTTCAACAAAGGCAGCAATGGATTTCCGGGTATAATCCGATAACAAAGGCGTGATCGGCCGTTCGCGGTCCTGAGTCTTGATCTTATGTTTTTCAGCAAAGGGTTTGGAGACAATAATATTATAAAACATCTGGATCACCCAGATACCGCGTTTATCCGCTTCTGTAGTGATAAAACGATAGATTTCTTCATTTTTTTTAAAAGTCGCTTCATCCACTTCCAGGGCATACGGATAGTCTTTTAGTTTAACCAGGGAGGCAAAGGGATGCCCATTCCACAGGTAAAGTGAATTCATCCGGTTATTCACCATTGAATCCAACACCTGTATCCATAATTTTTTATTATAAAACCAGGGAAAGGTTTTCGGGGTATAGGGATACTCGTATACATTCCTTCCGGGCAGATAATACGGTTTCTGCACCCCGATACAGGTGCCACGAAGAACCATTTCCGGTGCCTCTTCTTTTGAATAATTTTCCGGGAATTGCTTTAATTGTTTAATCTGTTCCAGGTAATCCAGGACACCATACAGCAATCCGGTTTCATCATTCCCCGTAATACGCGTACTGAATTTTCCTCCCTGAATCCGGTAACCCTCCTTTCTGCCAGTTGGTTTCACCTCCAGTAGAATATCATGCTTTTCGTTACTGAGTGGAGTGCTCAGAATATACTTAGCCAGTTTATCATATGCATACTTCAACCGGGGACTGGTAGTTTCTCCCTTAATTTTGAACTGCCCGGTGGCACTTAAACTCCCAATAAAAAAAATCAATATGATCAGAATGCTTTTCATCCCTTATTTTATTACCAATCCTTCATTAAGATAAATCTCCAGCATG
>CAZYTV010000232.1:0-7287 GCA_964650455.1 uncultured Chitinophaga sp.
CCCACGTGGAGAAACTGGCTGCCGACAAAAATATCCCGGTGCAATGGCGGGCACTCAGCCGCAGTACCGGTACGGATACCGATTCTTTCGCCTATTCCAATGACGGCTGCCCGTCTGTGCTGATTTCCATCCCGCTTCGTTATATGCATACCACGGTGGAGATGCTGCATCGGGATGATATCGAAAACACGATCAGACTGATGTACGAAACATTATTATCCCTGTCGCCTAAAACCAACCTGAATTACCTGTGATACATGCACTGATCTATATTGATCCGGGAAGTGGTAGTTACCTGGTACAGGTGATCATCGGTGCTTTATTAGGCGTGGTCATGTTCTTCAAGAATATTAAAATGTATCTCCTTTCATTCTTCAAACGTTCGCCCAAAAAACAGAAGGATGAATGAAAGGAATGATGCACTGCCTTCTTCATTCAGGGATCCGGCGGGTTATGTTTTCCGCCAGGACCAGCTCTTTTACCGGCTGATCACCCATGCCGGCCAGCGTGCTTATGACGGACTGATGAACAGCGGGCTTTATGCTGAACTGACCAAAAAGAAATTACTGATTCCGCACACAGAAATGCCTTCCTCCTTCCCCGGACCTTCGGGATATAAAATTATTCAACCGGAACAGCTTCCCTTGATCAGCTTTCCATGGGAATGGTCTTTTTCCGTCTTACAAGATGCCGCTTTACTTACTCTTGAAACAGCCCGGATTGCCATGGATCATGGGATGGTACTGAAAGATGCCACCCCGTATAATATTCAATGGCATAACGGGGCGCTGACTTTTATTGATACATTATCATTTGAACCGTATCAGGAAGGACAACCCTGGATTGCCTACCGGCAGTTTTGTGAGGGTTTTCTGTCACCGCTCTTACTGATGCATTACCGGAAGCACTCCCTGCATCAGCTTCAACTGGCCTGGCCGGATGGTATTCCTTTACAAATAACCCGTTCGCTCTTACCCTGGAAAAGCCGGTTTTCAGTGCTTACCTGGATGCATATTCACCTGCACAGTAAATACGCGGCCAGGCAATCAGGGCAAAAAGACAAAACCGCTGTTGTATCCTCTGTCAAATTCAGGCAACTGCTGAGCAGTCTTGAAATGCTGATCCGATCCCTTACACTGGAAGATAAAGGAACCACCTGGGGTGATTATTATACTGAAGCCGCCACCCGCAATGATTACCTCAGCCAGAAAGAAATAATCATCCGGGAGTGGACAGACGGCCTGGCAGATATAAAAACGGCTATTGACTTTGGAGCAAACAATGGCAGTTTTTCCGTACCACTGGCGGCAAAAGGCATATTTACCATTGCTGCCGATGGAGATCCGGTTGCTATTAATAAGCTCTATAAAAAAATCCGTGCTGAAAAAATAAACAACCTGGTTCCGCTGATCATCGATTTTACCCATCCATCGCCGGCAATAGGGCTGGGGAACCAGGAAAGAGCCTCTTTTCTTGATCGCATCGGCACCGGCAATCTTGGGCTTTGCCTGGCATTTATCCATCATCTCTGTATCGGGAAAAATATTCCCCTTGAGGGGGTAGCTGAACTTTTAGCCATGTCCTGCCAGCAACTGATCATCGAATTTGTGCCAAAGCATGATGAAAAAGTGCAGGCCCTGCTGGTGCTTAAAGAAGATATTTATACTGATTACACCAGCGATAAATTCGAAACCGCTTTCAGCCAGTATTTCAGCATTGGCGAAACTAAAAAAATACCTGGTTCAGACAGAACCTTATACCTGATGAACCGAAAATGAAAGATCAATTAAGGCATATACTGAGCCAAAAGCCTTTATTCCTGTTACTGCTCCCTGCTTTCTTTGTACTGCACGGGTTCCGGGAAAACTATGGCATAGTGCCGGTACCTGTTGCCTGGCTTTTATTCGGCACCTATGTGGCGGCCTCCCTGGTAATAACCGGTCTGGCCTGGATCGGTTACAGGCAACTGATGAAAGCTGCCATTTTTGCCTGCTGTATGATGACCTTTCATTTTTTTTTCGGCGCTGTGCATGACCTGCTGAGGGACCAATTTCCCGGGAGGCTGATCGCCCGGCATACATTTATTTTACCTTTTTCATTACTGCTTTTTATTATACTGGCTATTATTATCAAAAAGCGTAAAAGCGGTTTTACCGGCACCAGTTACTTTATCAATACCCTGCTGCTGCTCCTGCTCCTGCTGGATAGCTTGTGGCTTACCGGAACAATAGCCGGTCAGAAAAAACAACCAGGGGTTTCGACTACCGAAACCTGGATCGGCTGTGATACCTGCAAACGCCCGGATGTTTACCTGGTGGTTGCCGACGGATACCCGGGACGGACTGAATTGACGCATGTCCTGAAATATGATAACAGCACATTTGAAGATTCGCTGCGCCGTCTTGGTTTTTACGTGGCCGACAGTACGGTGAGCAATTACAATTTCACCACCTATTCCATGGCTTCCATGCTGAATATGGAATACCTGCAGCCCATTGTCGGCCGCTATCATGATAAAAACGATCTGGCTTACTGTTATAGCCGGATCAAAAAAAATAAGACCGTTGATTTTTTCAGGCAGAACGGGTATGCGATTTACAACTATTCCATCTTTGACCTGGAGGATCTCCCCTCCCCGGCCATCCCCACATTTTTGCCACGAAAATCAGAACCAATCACTGCACAGACATTTCTATCCCGGATGGAAAAAGAGCTGGCCTATCACCTGGCCACTACGCTGAAGATCGGGTTCGTGTTGAATTTTCTAAAAACCAATGACCTGAAGAATAACCGCAAACTGATGCAGGCAACAAGGGAGACCGTGCTAAAGCAAAACGGGAAACCGAAATTTGTATATACCCATCTTGTACTGCCTCACCGACCTTATTATTTTGACAGCACCGGCGCTCCTTTACCCCTGGATACATTAACCGAAGAATTTGGCAGGGATATTCCCGCTTTTCTGAGTTATCTGAAATTTTGTAACCGGGAACTGATCAGTTTTGTACAGTATATCCGGCAGCATTCACAATCGCCACCCATTATTATTATGATGAGTGACCATGGATTCAGGGAGTTCACGGATACTGCATACAATCCATATTCATTTTATACCCTTAACGCCATCTACCGGCCGGACAGTAATTATTCCGGGCTATACAACGGCATGTCCAATATTAACCAGTTCAGCATACTTTTCAATACACAGTTCGGCCAAAAGCTGCCCCTGTTAAAGGATTCAACAAGCTTCCTGATCGACTGATGAAACGAATCTGTCATATTGCCCAGTTGAGTTTCTGGCCGATCCTTTTATTGCCGGCATTTTTCATCATTCATATTACAGCGGAAAACCCTGAACTGATCATGGGTACCCCTGCATTTAAACTATGGAGCGCTTATGTGATCGCCGGTTCAGTAATCGCCCTGCTTTTTCGTTTGTATTTCCGGAACTGGTACAAATCCGTGCTGATGAGTTTCGCCATGATGTGTTTTCAGTTTTTCTTCGGCGCCTTTTATGACATGATGCAATCCCTGTTCCATGGCTTTTTTTTCAGCCGTTACCGGTTTATCCTGTCGGTCGTGGCGATTCTTCTTTGTATAACTGCCTGGCGACTGAAAAAAACCAATCCAGGGTTAAAGCGGATTTTTCTTTATCTGAACACCCTTTTTGCCATACTGATTATTGCAGACCTGGTATCGCTTTATACCAGCAAACGAAATAACAATCCATATGTGACAGAGACCGTTAATATCCTTCCGCCTGGCACCGCGAAACCTGACATTTACCTGATCGTGGCTGATGGCTATCCGGGGAAAGAGGCTTTTCAATCTTACTTCCGATTTAATAATGAACGATTCAATGACAGTTTAAGAAGAATCGGATTTTATGTAAATGAATCCGCCACCAGTAATTATAATCACACCACCCATTCCATGGCGTCCATGCTGAATCTTTCATACCTACGGAATACGGGGACAAACGTGGTAGACAGGAAAGAAGTAAACAGGTGTCTGGATCTGATCAACAAAAACAGATTTACCAGCTACCTTGAACAGAATGGTTACCAGATTATCAACCTTTCCATCTTCCCGTTAAACGGCACATCAGCAGCTGTCAGCCCGGGATTCCTTCCTACCAGCACCACGATCATCACCAAGCAGACATTTACAGGCCGCTTTTTTCAGGACCTGGTATTCCAACTGGCACATATATACCATTTTAAAAAGCTGATACGGTACTTCCACTCATCCGTCATTGATGGTAATCAGGAATTGCCAGTAAAAACAATTACATTAGCCACAGACCAGAACCATCGGCCACGTTTTGTTTATACGCACCTGATCATGCCCCATTATCCTTATCTCAGGGACAGCACCGGCCATGAAACAAATGAATTCAGGTGGAAAGATGTCAGGGACACATCCATGTTTATCAGTTATCTTAAATACACCAACCAACAACTGTTGTCATTGGTCAACAATATCCGGCAGCAATCGTCCAAACCTCCTGTTATCCTGCTGATCAGCGATCATGGATACCGTGAATATAATAAACCCGTATTCAAGCCCCTACAGTTCTCCTGCCTTCAGGCGGTCTATTATCCGGATGGCAATTATCATTCACTGTACAACGGAATGAGCAATGTGAACTTGATCCGGGTTCTGCTGAATGACCAGTTCAATCATCAACTGCCGGTTTTAAAAGACAGCAGTTTCATACTGACCGACAAAACAGCTTCCAGCCACTGATTCCATCCTAATGACCGGTGATTCACCTGCAATCATTATTTTTGCTTTATGCTGAATCCCCGGAGAATACTGGTATTGGCTCCTCATACAGATGACGGAGAACTGGGCTGTGGCGCCACAATTGCCAAATTCTGTGCTGCAGGGCTGGAAGTTTACTATGCGGCATTCTGCCTTTGTGCCAAATCGCTTCCTGCTCATTTACCGGCAGATACACTGAGCAATGAATGTAAAAAAGCTACGGCGGTATTAGGTATCAAACCAGAGAACCTGCTCCTGTTTAATTATGAAGTAAGAGAACTGCCCCAGTTCCGCCAGCAGTTACTGGATGAATTATTGCAGCTCAGCAAAAAAATCAACCCTGATTTAGTATTACTGCCAGCCGCGTCAGATGTGCACCAGGACCACCAGGTGATCCACCAGGAAGGATTGCGGGCTTTTAAGAACACCACGTTTGCCGGCTATGAACTTCCCTGGAATAATTACAGTTTCCGGACCAATTTTTTTATGAAGCTGACCGAAGCAGAACTGACAAAGAAAATTGCTTCACTAAAAGAATATCAATCCCAGTCGCACCGGAATTATATGCAGGAAGACTTTACCCGTTCACTGGCTAAAGTAAGGGGTGTGCAATGCAACAGTGAATATGCGGAAGCCTTTGAAATCTATAAACTGATCTGCTGATCACCAGCCATTTCTTTCCCCGAATTTACCAAGACTGAAATACTGATTCAATTGCAGATTCAATCCTAACTGGTTGTAAGCAGAACCTGACTGATAATAAGACCTTGCATAACGTAGACTGAGTTTCCCCAGCAAAACCCCGGCACCCATAGAAAAACCATTCAAACCATTGCCGGCATTCCCCACATTCAGTTCCCGCCGCCTGAGAAAATTATAGCCTGTTTGCACCTCCAGTTTCTCATGTATATGGATCGTGGCACCGAGTACCAGGTGATCAAAGAGTTTGCCCACCGAAAATTTAGCAGGCACATTGGAATATCCATTGGCATTATTGAAAACGGTATCATTATAAAGAATATCAAACTGGTGCAACCGCTGGGCAGTCAGTGAAAAACTGAAAGGCGCTTTGGATAACCGTTTGGTCATACCGGCCTGCAATTCAAAAGGGAGTTCTTCCCGTTCACTATTGTATTTTTTTAACTGGATGCCCAGGTTCTTTACCATAAAGGAGGCGGAAAAAAGTTTAGCGGTGTCTTTATACAATACAGCCACATCCGTTGCAATGCCACTGGAACGGTACTGCCCATAATTGGAACTGATCCATTTCAGGTTAGCCCCATACCGCCATTTCTCCAGGTAGCTGCGGGAAGCCCCGATCTGCATCACCCAGTCCACCGGGCGAAACTTACCCAGTACATTCCCCCCGGCATCCGTTTCTGTGGTACTGCCATAATTAAAGAAGTTCAACCCCCAGGTAAAATCAGTGTTCAACTCCTGGTGGTGATAACCCATTGATAAATGAAACACTTTTATCCCTCCATAAAAATCATTGAATACGGCATTGACCTGTGTATGCATGGAGGGTGTAAACAGGGCGGGGTTATTGAAAGTCATTCCAACGTCATTGGAAGGCTGGGATATATTGACGCCACCGAGTGCTGTTAATTGTGGCGTATGGGAAAGCCGCAAAAAGTTAAACACGGATCGTCCACCGAGTACCTGGGCAACAGCCGGTGTAAGATTGAAAAACAGTAATATGATAAAAATCCGTCTCACGCAGAACGAAAATAAGTCATATAAAAAGAAAACCCCTCCGGGAACAGAGGGGATTTCATATTTCCGCAGTGCGGAATTAACCTTAAACAACCAACATGCAAGGTATAATAACAGTGCAGTGAATAGTTGGTTGACTGATTGGTAAAAATTATTTGCTTTCCAGGGCCAGTTCCAGCACCTGGCTCATCGTCTTCACATAATGGAACCTGATTCCCTTTATAAATGATGAATCTATCTCCTGTACATCCTTTTCATTCTGCCAGCAAAGAATGATTTCCTTCAGCCCGGCCCGCTTGGCGGCCAGCACTTTTTCCTTGATTCCACCCACCGGCAATACCTGTCCGCGCAGGGTAATCTCACCCGTCATGGCCAGGAAGGGTTTCACCCGCTTGCCCGTAATGGCGGAGGCAATAGCCGTCATCATCGTAACACCAGCACTGGGACCATCCTTGGGCACGGCTCCTTCCGGCACGTGGATATGAATATTCTTTTTCTCAAAAAATTTGGGATCGAGTTTATATTTCTTTGCATTGCTCTGCAGGTAAGTCAGGGCGGTACTCGCACTTTCCTTCATCACATTGCCCAGGTTACCGGTCAGTTTCAGTTCCCCCTTACCCTCACTGATACTGGTCTCAATAAAGAGGATATCCCCTCCCACATAGGTCCAGGCCAGTCCTACCGCCACACCCGCCATATTCGCGGTCTTGTACAGGTCATTGCTGTACCGGGGCTTTCCCAAAATGATCTCGATATCATCTGTGGTCAGCGCCACTTTTACTTTTTCATACATGGCCAGTTCTT
>CAZYTV010000233.1:0-7251 GCA_964650455.1 uncultured Chitinophaga sp.
GAAAGGGGAAAGAGGCTGAGAGGAGGGTTTAGGGGTCGTTGAAAGGGGAAAGAGGTTGAAAGGAGGGTTTATGGGTCGTTGAAAGGGGAAAGAGGTTGAGAGGAGGGTTTATGAGTCTTTGCAAGGAGAAAGAGGCTGAAAGAAGGGTTTAGAAGCCAATTAACTGAACCTTCTGTATTTTCACTTTTTCCGGTTTTTGGTGCTTTTTATTAAAAAATGGGCTGTTTTTGGGTGAAAAACAGGATTTTTTGGCCATTTCCGGGGTTTTAGCCTATTCCCCTTAGAAGGTTCGTACTTCGTACTTCTAACTTCGTACTTATTCCCTCGTACTTTATCAGTTGAATCCCCTCCACCTTCGCTATAATTATGTCACTCCTCCCACCTTCGCTTCGTATCCTCCGTAACCACTGGTGAAGGAGGAATGCTTCGGTCGGCAAGTCAGGGCTAAGATCATCCCGCTTTTATAATCATGCCACCCCTACGGGGTTCTGCCGTTTACGGTTCATCCCTCCCGCCTTTACTATAATTATGTCACCCTTTCAGGGTTGGGCCTTCCCGCTTTTAAGCCTACGGAGCGGAATGTCCTTGTCATCCTGAGTAGACGCCAAAACAATTTTTCTGGGCTGACGAAAAAACACCTGCGTCGTACCGAAGGAGACATCCCGCAAGGTCCGTACCTCGTACTTTGCTTAATTCCTATGAGAAAAAAATCCATATATTAGAATAGTATAAAACAAAAAGCGGTTTTCCCATTCCCCTTCATGATCAACAAACGGCAACTGATAAAATCCATCGTTTACCGGGTGTACTCCTCTGTATTTACCTTCCTGATTTCGTATATCCTAACGGGCGATGTGATCCTCTCCCTTTCTATAGGCATTATCGACTCCCTGGTGAAAGTGCTCTCCTATTATGCATTCGATGAACTCTGGAACCGGGCTACCGGTTTTAAAACAGAGCCCGCTGTGGTGTTCCTTACCGGTCTCAGCGGGGCGGGCAAAACCACCATCGCGAAATCCCTGATAGAAAAACTCCGGAATAAAGGGGTTACACCCGTGTTGCTCGACGGAGATGAGATCAGGAAAGCAATCCACCTCGACGGATTCGACGAATCATCCAGGAAAAGACATAACCTCAATGTGGGCTATATGGCCAAACTACTGGAAAGCCAGGACAAGATCGTGATCGTGTCCCTGATCTCACCCTACGAAGATGTCCGGAACCAGATCCGGGCGATGTGCAAAAAGTTTATCGAGGTTTATGTGTCCACCGACATCAGTTTATGCATTGAAAGAGACCCCAAGGGTTTATATAAAAAAGCACTGGCGGGAGAGATCCTTGAATTCACCGGCCTGACCGCTCCTTATTTTGCACCGAAAAATCCCGAACTGGTGCTGGACACCGCCCACCTCAGCCCCGGGGAATCCGCCATGAAAATTATCAAACTGCTGAGAAAATAAACCAGGAGACCCTACCCCTTATCCATTTGTTCCCGCTTCAGCATTTCCGCCAATCCGGCAATAGTCTGGTATTCAAAAATATGTTCCACATTGACCCGCAACCCAAGCATATTGGCCTTTGCCACCATTTGAAGGCTTTGAATGGATGCCCCGCCAAGATCGAAAAAATTATCGTGTACACCTACCCGTTCCAGCATCAACGCTTCCTGCCAGATGGCAGCCAGTATTTCCTCCTCCCTGCTTTGCGGCGCCACATATCCCGTTTGCCGGAACAGATCTTCCGGTAAAGGCAGCGCCTTCCGGTCTGTCTTGCCATTGGGCGTGAGCGGAAACGCATCCACGCGGATAAAAAAAGCAGGAATCATATAGGCTGGCAGACTTTGAGCGAGGAAACCATGCAACTCCTCCGCAGCCGGACCGGGTTCCGAACGGCCCACATAGTAAGCTACCAGTCTTTTTTCGCCCTTAGCAGTTAGCTGAACAACCACCAACGCATCCAGGATAGCCGGGTGCCGGTTCAGCACCGCCATGATCTCTCCGGTTTCAATCCGGTTGCCATTAATTTTTACCTGGTTGTCCGTACGCCCCAATACTTCTATACTCCCGTCTTCGGTATAACGGGCAAGGTCGCCGGTCTGGTAAAGACGGGCGCCGGGAAAAATGCTGAAAAAATCAGGAATAAATTTCTCTGCTGTCAGCACGGATTGATGAAGATAGCCCAGGGCCAATCCCTCGCCCCCGATATACAATTCGCCGGTTACACCCGCTGGTGCAGGCTGATGATAACGGTCCAGTACATACAGGCTGGTATTGCCTACCGGACTGCCAATAACAATTGGACCGCTCCCCGGCTGCACCCGGCACAGCGACGACCAGATGGTGGTTTCCGTGGGTCCGTACATATTCCATAATTCACTCACAGAGGTCAGCAACCGATCGGCCAGCTTGCGTGACAAAGCCTCGCCGCCACAAAGTGCTTTTAATGGCTGCTTCGGCTCCCATCCCGAATCAATCAGCATTTGCCAGGCCGCAGGCGTTGCCTGCATCATCGATGCCTTATGCCGGACCATCGCCTCCGCCAGCTTAAAGGGATTTTCCACTTCCTCCCTGCCGGCCACGATCACGGTGGCACCGGTAATCAGCGGAAGATATAATTCCAGCGCTGCGATATCGAAGGATATAGCAGTTACTGCCAGCAATACATCCGTTGGTTCAATACCCGGACAGGAACGCATCGACCATAAAAAATTCACCAGGGCACGATGTTGTACCATCACGCCCTTGGGCCGGCCGGTGGACCCCGACGTGTACATGATATAGGCAAGGTCACCAGGCTTCGTTTCAAATCCTGAAGCGGGAACAACTGTATTTTCTTTCGCAAGCAACTCGTTCACCTGTACCACCCGCACTCCACCTGCTCCGTCAATTTTTTTGTCAATATTTGTCAGTAATACATTCACACCCGCATCTTCCAGTATAAACGAAATCCGTTCGGCCGGAAAAGAAGTATGCACCGGTACATAAGTGCCTCCCGCTTTTAATACACCCAACAGAGCCGTGATCATCTCCGGCGACCGCTCCATCAAAATCCCGGCACGCATGCCCGGACCATCCGTCAATAATGCAAGGTGGCCGGCCAGGACATTGGCCTGGCGGTTGAGCTCCCCGTAGGTCAGGGAGGTATTGCCATACACCACCGCAATGGCATCCGGTGTACGGGTGGCCTGCTCTTCAAACAAATGATGCAGGCATTTGTCGCGGGGAAAATCCATCGCGGTTTGATTCAATGCATTTACCTGCTGCCGCCATTCCCCGGTAATCACGGTTAGTTCAGATAGCGGCCTGTCGGGATCTGCGACCGCCTGTTCCAGTATCAGCAGGAATGAACGAAACATCCGCGCGATGGTTTGCGGCCGGAAAAGATCGCTGTTGTATTCCACTGCGGCATAACACTGCCCGCCCGTCTTTGACACGAGCAGCGTAAGATCAAACTGCGAAACACCATGGTCAATATCCATGGGATGGATGGCGAGTCCCGGCAGATTGATATCCGGCATGGGAGCATTCAGCAAATTAAACAACACCTGGAACAGGGGGGTACGGCTGAGATCCCGCTGTGGTTTTAATTCCCTGACCAGTATTTCAAACGGAAGGTCCTGGTGCGCATACGCATCCAATGAAATATCCCTGGTCTGCCGGAGCAATGCGCGGAACGAATTATTCCCCTGAACACGGTTGCGCAGTGCCAGCGTGTTGATGAACACGCCGATCAGCGGTTCCAGTTCGGAATGGGTCCGGTTGGCCACCGGCGTACCCACCAGTATTTCCTCCTGCCCGCTGTAACGGTGAAGCAACAGCGTAAAGGCGCTGAGCAGGGTCATGAACAGGGTAGCGTTTTCTTCCTTGCCTGTTTGTTCGAGTGCTGTTGTGAGCGGGGCCGGTAGTGTGAAACGATACGTGCTGCCGCTGAATGTCTGCCTGCTTCCGCGGGCATTATCAATGGGGAGTTCCAATACGGGCAATTCTCCTTCGAGTTGTTTCTTCCAGTAATCCAGTGATGGTTTCATTGATTCCATCCGCTCCGCCGAACTCTGCCAGCAGGCATAATCAGGATACTGTATAGATAAAGCTGGTAACTGCACTGGCCCACCCACCGTGATATGCTGATAATACTGAACGAGCTCCTGCAGGAAAACACCCAGTGACCAGCCGTCGGCAATGGAATGGTGAACCACCACCAGGAACAGGTGCCGGTGTTCATTTAAAACAAAAAGCCGCAGTCGTATCAGGGGCGGTTGCCGCAGGTCAAAGGGTAGCAACACTTCGTTTTCTGCCAGCCGTCGTGCTTCGATCACCTGTGTGGAAGGATCATGTCCCGTTAAATCAACTTCTGGTATGTTGAGTGTGATGGAATCAATGATGACCGGATCGGGCAGCCCCTTCCCGAATGTAAACTGTGTTCGCAGGGCCTCGTGCCGTTCGATGATGCGGTTGGCGCTTTGCTGCAGTGCCGGTTTATCCAGCTTGCCATTGAACTCAAAAAGAACGGAAAGGTTATTCACCGCCGTAGCCGGTTCCAGCAGTTCAAGAAACAACTGCCGCTGCTGCGGGAAAGAAAGCGGTATGCGGCCACCCTCCGGCCTTCGGGGAATGCCATTCACCGGTACCGCCGATTGTCCTTTCAACCATTTTTCAAGCAATGCCTGTTTTGCCGCCGATAGATCCATTACATGAAATTATTTTTCCTTGATTAGTTGTTCCATCACCTCGCTTTCACTCATCGCTTCAATCTTACTCCGTAGGGCTGCTTCGAGCAGAACGGCCAGTCGCTCAATCGTGAATGCTTTAAATGCATCCTGCGGATTAATCCGTATGCCAAAGACCTGCTGGGCCGATGATAAAAGTTGTGCCGCCAGTACCGAGTCGCCCCCCAGTTCAAAAAAAGAATCGTGAATACCTACCCGGTCAATATGCAGGGTTTGTTTCCATAAAGTGGCCAGCCGTTGCTCCAGTTCATTCCGGGGTTCCACATATTCCTGGCGCAGGTTGGGCCGCGCATAAAGACGGGCCACATGTGTTTCACGTCCCCCGACTTCTTCCAGGAAAGGCATACCCGCCGCAGTGGGATAAAGTTCGATCAGGTTGCGTAAATCAAAGGGCAGCACCATTACCTGCGGCGCTGGACATGTCATCAATTGTTCCAGTATCTCCAGTCCCCGGTCAATGGCAATCACTTTTACCAGGTGTTGCGTGGAAGCATTTTGTTCTTTGAGTTTGTCTGTCGCTTCAGCCGCCAGGCCTACTTCCGCCCAGGGACCCCAGTTGATGCTGATGGCCGGTAAGTTTTGTTGATGCCGGTAATAAGCCATCGCATCCTGGTAAGCGCTGGCGGCCGCATAATTTCCCTGGCCGGGTGAGCCCAGCACCGATACCGCGGATGAGTAGCATACAAAAAAATCAAGTCCTGATTCCGCAGTGACAACATGAAGATTCCGGGTGCCCTGTACTTTAGGGGCCATGACCCGCTTCAGCCGTTCCGCATCCAGGTTCAGCAGGGCCCCGTCATCTAATATACCAGCTGCATGGATCACCCCGCGCAACGGGTGCCTGCTGGTATTTATTTCATCTATGATTTGCCGGAGCTTTTCCGGATCACTTACATCCGCCTGCGCGATCATCACCGTGGTGCCGCCGAGTCGCATCTTTTCCACTTCATACAAAACTTCCGGCGAAGGTTTGCTTCTTCCCATTAATACCAGGTGCCGCGCGCCTTTTCGCATCATCCATTCCGCCGTTTTCAATCCCAGGCCCCCCATGCCTCCCGTTACCAGGTAGCTGGCATCCGGCCGGAATGAAAGTGGCTTAGAGTTGGCTGAATCAGTAAATGCAAATGGTGCCAGTCTTGACACAAATCTTTTACCGCCGCGGAAAGCCAGTTGGTCTTCCCGGTCATGGATTGCCAGTTGGCGCACCAGCAAGGAGGCCGATTCTTCCGGTGATTGTTGGGGATCCAGGTCAACACAGATACAACCGGGTTCGGGAAATTCAAAACTCATCGTCTTACCCAGGCCCCACACAGATGATTTTTCCGGATCAATCCGGTCGCCCGGAACCACGGCCTGTGCACCACGGGTCACCAGCCACAAACGGGGCATGGATCCAGCGCGCTTTGCCAGCGACTGAATCAGGTATAATACACTGATGCAACCCGTGTTCAGCAGGTCATCCACATCAGTGATCGTGGAAACAACAGGACTCCAGAGATAGATAATACCAAAGAGGGGAGAGGCTGTTTCTTCCAGCGTTTTCCGGATAAACAGTTCCAATTCTCCTTCCTTCTTCATGCCGGATGCGGCTATATGAGCTGGAAAGGGTATGCATCGGCAGGATTGTTTTTTTGCCTGGAGTTCAGCGGCCATTGCATCGCCCACACCCTCCTCATCGGTAAAAATCAGCCAGTGCAGCCCTTCCTGTAAAGAAGGCCGTACGCTGTTGGAATCTTCCTTTGCTATCCAGCGCGGATAATATAACCAGGTGTCCTGCGGAAGTGGCTGATGGCGCAAACGCCGGCTGGTTCGTTGCAACTGCAGACCGTTGATCTGGGCCACCGGCTCTCCGCTGTCCTTATAAATTTTGATGTCGGCAATCAGCCGGTCATTACCGTTGTCTTCTGCAGGCCGGATCCATACACGGCTCAATACACGGGCCCCGGGTTTTTCAAAAACCTGTATGCGTTCGCAACCGGTTGGCAGGAAAAATGAATGATCGGATGACCCGGTCTGTGTCGCGGCCAGCACCTGCAGAGAGGCATCCAGTAATACCGGGTGTATCCGGTAACGATCCGCCTGGTTCATGAATGAGCCGGGCAACAGCACAAGACCCATGGCCTCTTTCTCATTACCCCAAACCTGTTGCACAGCCCGGAAAGAAGGACCATAACTAATACCGCGTTTCTCCAGCAGGTTGTAAAATTCCCCGCTGGTAAATGATACTGCATTTTGCTTACAAAATGTTTCCGGGCTTTCGCTGTTCTTATCAGGAATAGCGGTGTCCCTTTTTTCAATCATTGAAACCGAAGCATGCAGTGTCCAATGATCTTCCGGCCTCCTGCGACTGTAAACCGTAAACAGCAACCGTCCTTCCTCCTGCGGCAATAATTGTGACTGCAACACGGTGGATTCTTCAGGCTCTAACTTTAACCGTTCGTGAATCTGAAAATCAACCAGCACATGCGAGGAAGACGTGTTGGTTTCTTTGGCTGCCTGTAAAGCCATTTCTATAAAACCCGTGG
>CAZYTV010000234.1:0-7170 GCA_964650455.1 uncultured Chitinophaga sp.
TCAAAGGGCCGCCACCGTTCATCCTTTTAACGGTGGTGCAACCATATTTTTATGTAAAATCGTTTTTCGATAACTTTCAACAAAATCAACAACTGTATGAGAAAACTGAAAAGACTGGCCGGGACATTGTTTAGTCTCCTGGCGGCCATGGCAGCATTTTCGCAGCCTACGTTCCCCGAAAATGGGGTGGCCGATCCACGTCACGGTCATTATGCCTTCACCCATGCCACTCTTGTAAAAGATGCAACCACCACATTATCGGATGCCACACTGATCATTAAAGATGGCCGGATTGTGGCTGCCGGTACAGGACTGGCCGTTCCCGCCGGGGCAGTGGAAGTGGATTGTAAGGGCAAATACATTTATCCTTCCTTTATTGACATTTATACAGATTATGGGGCACCTCAGCCTCAACGCCCGGCAACTGCCGGAGGGTTCAATTTTTTTGCACAGCAGCAATTTGATAACGCGGTAAAAGGCCCGTATGGCTGGAACCAGGCGATCAAATCAGATGTGGATGTATATAAAGTTTTCGGTGTCAATGATGCCGCGGCAAAGTCAATGCGTGAAGCCGGATTTGGTACCGTACTCACCCATGTCAAAGACGGGGTGGCCCGTGGTACGGGTGCCGTGGTTACCCTGGCAAATGCCAAAGAGAATTTAGTGATCGTAAAAGAAAAAGCCTCTGCCCACTATTCATTTAATAAAGGGACCTCCACCCAGTCATAACCAGGTTCACTGATGGGTTATGTTTCCCTGCTGCGCCAGACCTACCTGGATGCCAGCTGGTATAAAAACAAACCGGCAGAAGAGGGATTTAATGCCACCCTGCAATCATGGAACGATATCCAGGGATTGCCCCAGATATTTGAGGCGAACGATAAATGGAATGATTTGCGTGCCGACCGGATCGGGGATGAATTTGGTGTACAGTTTATTATCAAGGCCGGACAAAATGAATACCAGCGGATAAAGGACATTAAAGCCACGAATGCAACCTATATCCTCCCGCTCAATTATCCCCAGGGACAGGATGTGGAAGACCCCAATGATGCCCGGATTGTTTCACTGGAGGATATGAAGCATTGGGAGATGGCGCCAGCCAATGCCGCTGCCTTTGAAAAGGCCGGTATTCCTTTCTGTCTTACTACTGCGGATCTGCGCAGTACCACCGCTTTCTGGACCAATCTGCGTAAAGCGATGGAATATGGACTCACGGAAACAAAAGCGATGGAGGCCCTGACTAAAGTGCCCGCACAAGCACTGGGTATCTATGATAAAGTGGGCAGCCTGGATGCTGGTAAACTGGCCAATTTCCTGGTGACCAATGGTCCTATTTTCAATGAGAAGTCCAGTATCCTCTATAACTATGTACAGGGTATTAAATACAATGTAAAAGACGACAGTAATATAACCGGCACCTACAACCTCACGATTAATACACCCGCCGGCGATGAAAAATATACCCTGGATGTGAAGAGTAACAGTTCAGTTACCATGTGGGGAAAAGATACCCTCAGCAGCAAGTTCAGTTTTGATGGTAAACAAGTGAAGCTGAGTTATGCGGCGATGCCAAAACGCCAGCGTCCGTCCATGCCTGGCGGAGCAGACAGCACCCAGCGTCGTCCGGGTGGTCCGGGTGGAATGGGTGGTCGAGGCGGAATGACCGATCAGGCGCTTCCGGCCAGTGCCACCCGCCTCGGCGGAGTCAGCAATGGTACCGAGTGGAATGGTACCGGTGTGGATTCATTGGGTAATCAACTCACCTGGACCGCTGTTTTTGTAAAAGCCGCCGACGTGAAAACAGACAGTGTGAAGAAAAGGGATACACCGGTAATTGGTAAAGTAACTTATCCCTTCCTTCCTTTTGGCTGGACAGATGAACAGCAGCCCAAACAGGAAACAATGCTGATTAAAAATGCCACAGTATGGACCAGTGAAAAAGAAGGTGTTCTGGCTAATACTGATATACTGATTAAAAACGGCAAGATCGCAGCGATTGGTAAAAACCTCAATGAGCCCAATGCCCGGGTGATTGACGGAACGGGTAAGCACGTTTCGGCCGGTATTATAGATGAGCACTCACATATAGCCGCGGCTTCCATTAATGAAGGTGCCCAATCGGTGACTTCTGAAGTGCGTATTGGTGATAATCTGAATCCGGAAGATATCAATATATACCGTCAGCTCAGTGGCGGGGTCACTTCGTCCCAGATCCTGCATGGTTCTGCAAATGTGATCGGCGGCCAGTCACAACTGATCAAACTCCGTTGGGGAGCAGGCGATGCGGATCTGAAATTTAAAGGGGCTGATGGTTTTATCAAGTTTGCCTTAGGCGAAAACGTAAAGCGGTCCGCTTCTACCCAGGGAAATAACCGGTATCCCGATACCCGGATGGGCGTGGAGCAGGTGCTGACGGATGCCTTTACCCGTGCCAAAGACTATAAGAAAGAATGGGAAACCTATACAGTGGCAAAGGAACAACTGATCAAGGCTAAGAAACCGCTGGCCGGACTAAATGCACCCCGGCGCGACCTGGAACTGGAAGCACTGGTGGAGATCCTGGACCGCAGGCGGTTTATCACCTGTCACTCTTATGTGCAGAGTGAGATCACCGGACTGATCGAAGTGGCGGATAAGATGGGTTTTAAAGTAAATACATTTACGCATATACTTGAAGGTTATAAAGTGGCCGATAAGATGCTGAAGCACGGTGCCAATGCCTCGACCTTTTCCGACTGGTGGGCTTATAAAATGGAAGTGGAAGACGCTATTCCCTATAATGCCGCGATCATGCATAAAGTAGGGCTGAATGTCGCTATCAATTCAGATGATGCTGAAATGGCCCGCCGCCTCAACCAGGAAGCCGCCAAGACTATGAAGTATGGCGGACTGACGCCGGAAGAAGCCCTGGCCCTTGTAACGATCAACCCGGCAAAAATGCTGCATGTGGATGATAAAACCGGTAGTGTTAAAGTGGGTAAAGATGCGGATATCGTGCTCTGGTCGGATAACCCGCTGAGTATTTATGCCAAATCCCTGTACACCATCGTGGATGGTACGGTTTATTTTGATCGGCAGAAAGACGAACAACTGCAGCAGGAAGTTCAGGCTGAAAGAGCCCGCCTGGTGAAAAAACTGAATGGGGAGAAAAGAAGCGGTGCTGCACTGATACCGGCGCAGCCTTCTTACCAGCTCATGCATAGCTGCAGCGATCATGGACATAGTCATGGGTTGCTGGTGGTGGATGCGGAGGAGTAGTGAGTGGTGAGCGGGAATACAGATTGAAACAGAAACTTATTCCGGATGTTTTAGAAGAGGACAGCCGGTAACAATTTAAAATAATAATATGAAAAAATTATTTAACCTGGTATTGCTGATGATCGCCGCTGTGGTGTCATTTGCACAGGCGAATGTACTACCTGCTCCTGCACAAAAGGGAGTGATGTATGTAAAAAATGTCACCATTCACGTGGGTAACGGGACGGTTATTGAAAACGGGGTCATTGTGGTGCGTGATGGCAAAATTGAAAAAGTGGGTAAGGACATTGTCGTTCCTGCTGATGCCACGGATGTGGTGGATGGCAAGGGCAAGCAGGTATATCCGGGGCTGATATTACCGTCCAGTTCGCTGGGACTGGTGGAAATCAGTGCCGTGCGGGCTTCCAATGACTCGCGGGAGATAGGGGATATGAATCCGAATGTGCGTTCCATTGTGGCTTACAATACCGATTCCAAAGTGATCAATACGCTTCGCTCCAATGGTATCCTGGCTGCGAATATTGTTCCGCAGGGAAGTTTCCTGGCAGGATCCTCTACAGTTGTACAACTGGATGCCTGGAACTGGCAGGATGCTTCCCTGAAAACAGATGGAGGGATGCATCTCTACATGCCTTCCCTGATGCCCCGCCCCACTTTTGGACGCAGAGGAGGGGGTGGTGCTCCAGGTGGACCCAACCCCGGCACAGAATCAGATCCGGTTAAAGAAGGGCTGCAGCAACTGGAGAATCTGAAAGGGTTCTTCCGTGAAGCCAAAGCTTACCTGGCAGCTCCTTCCCATGAAGAAGTGAACCTGAAGTTTGAATCAGTAAAAGACCTGCTGGCTAAAAAGCAGAAATTCTATGTACATGCCAACACCGTAAAGCAAATGCTGGTGGCACTTGATTTTGTCAAAGAGTTTGGGTTCGACCTGGTGATTGTAGGCGCCAGTGAAAGCTGGCAGATCGCCAACCTGTTGAAGCAGCATAATGTATCGGTGATTTTGCAGCAGATGCATAGCCTGCCCACCACTACGGATGATGATGTGGACCAGCCGTATAAAGCAGCCGCGGCATTACAGAAAGCCGGTGTGCTCTTTGCTATTTCTGATGATGACTCACAAACCCGCGGCCGCAACCTGGCATTTAATGCGGGTACGGCTGTTACATACGGATTGGATAAAGAACAGGCACTTGCCGCTATTACCCTGAATGCAGCGAAACTGATGGGTGTTGCCGACAAGACAGGCAGCATTGAAGCGGGAAAGGATGCGAATTTTATTATCAGTTCAGGTGATATCCTGGATATGGCTACCAGTAATGTGACTGATGCCTTTATCCAGGGACGTAAAGTAAACCTGGATGATAAACAAAAGCAACTCAACGACCGCTTTGAGCAGAAATATGAACTGAAGCAAAAGAAAGGTTTCTAAGAAGGACTATATGAAATAAAGCGGGCTGTTTTCTACTGAAGGCAGCCCGCTTTTTTAGTTGGAGGTTAGAGGTTTCGTGTTAAAGGAAAATTATTTACGATTAAAAAAGTCTGCATTTCCCTGCTCTTTTTGAGACCTCAAAATTCTGTTAGCGATTTCCCACTTTAGGGTAAACTTCGAACCTCGAACTTCCAACCTAATTACTGTTGTTCTTCATGCTGATGATCATCCAGTTCTAAGTGTTCCCCGCAACTAGGACAGCGGTGTGTGCTGCGGATCCGGGTAAGTCTGAATTCTTCCAGGAAGCCAGCAGTGATGATACCGGCCGGCAGGGCAAAGAAGGCAACTCCGGTCAGCATTATCATCATGGCGAGCCCTTTCCCGAGATTTGTCATCGGGTACATATCGCCATACCCGGTAGTGGTGAGTGTAACCACCGACCACCAGATGGTAGCCGGGATACTGGTGAATTTGTATTTGTTTTCCGGATGCACATGTTCTGCAAAGTAGAGCGCACAGGAAGCTATTATGATCAGGAAGATAACCAGCACCAGGCTCAGCAGTAATTCGTTAAACCGTTTCTTAAATACATTCGTGATCATATGTGCGCTCTTCATATAGGCCGTGAGCCGGAACAGGCGGATAAACCGGAGCAGCCGGAGCATACGGAGTACCCGGAGATCCAGCCCGATAATCACATGTATATAGAAAGGAAGAATGGCCAGCAGATCGATCAGTGCGGCAGCAGAAAGCATATAACGGATACGGCCTTTAAATGATCCCTGGTATTTTTCTTCATGGTTACTGCTCCATACTCTCAGCACGTACTCAACGGTGAAAATGATGACCGAGACCATGTCGAAATAATGGAAAAAGTCCTTTTCCCAGGCTTCATCATGGAAAGTGGGAACGGTTTCCAGCATGACCGCTATCACATTCAGGATAATCAATACAATGATGAAAATATTGATGATCTTATCCCAATGCTTATCGCCAACAATTTCCGGATGTAGGAGTCCGTGTACTTTCTTTTTGGTGGAATGGTACATTGCAGCCGTAGGTTTTGGTTTGACTAAAGATAGATGAATCAGGGAAAGGAGCAAAAACTAGTAGGGAGTCAGGAGTCGGCCCTTCGGTACGCCGAATTAACTTTTGATAAATCCCTGAAATGTTTCTAAACGGCTACTCAGGGTGACAACAGCTCATGTCATCCTGAGTAGACGCTATAGTAGATCATCAGGGCAGATGGAATTAGTTCTGCGTCGTATCGAAGGGTCGTACTTATACAGGTATTCTCTATATCAATAAAAAGACCGGGCCTTAACCCGGTCTTCTTTATTAGCAATTTCTGTTTAAGCTTCTCTTCCGTGGCATTGCTTGTATTTCTTGCCACTGCCGCAGGGACAGGGATCGTTGCGGCCGATCTTGGGACCAACGGTAACCGGAACGTGTTTGTCTTTTTCGTTGGCGGCATAGTCTTCGCCGGCGGCATCCACTTCTTCTTTATTGGCCCGCATACGGCTCATGTCGGTTTTCTCCTGGCGGCCTTCTTTCAGCTGTGCATGTTCTTCCTGCACGGGCAGGGAAGAATGACTCAGGAAGGAAACAATATCCCTGTTCACATCGGCATTCATGTTCCGGAACTGGTTATATGCTTCCATCTTATAAATGACCAGCGGATCTTTCTGTTCCAGGTAAGCCGTTTGTACACTTTGTTTCAGATCGTCCATGGCCCGCAGGTGTTCCTTCCAGGCATCATCGATCACGGCAAGGGTAATGCTTTTTTCCAACGAATTGGTCAGTTCAGCCCCCTGTGTACTTACCGTTTTATCCAGGTTGGTGAGCACATTCAGTGACTTGCGTCCATCGGTAAAAGGCACCACCATGTTTTCAATATGACTGCCTTGTGTTTGCCGGATGTTTTTAAACACAGGGATAGCATTTTTCTGGATCTCTTCTTTATGCTGATTGTATCTTTCTGTGGATTCATTGTATAACTGATCAATCAGTTTATTGATATCGCCTTTTTTAAATTCTTCTTCAGTGATCCGGGTATCCAGTCCGAAATTCACAATGCAGGACATCCGGAATCCTTCAAAATCTTCCTGCTCCCGGAATGAACTGACCAGGCCTTCCGCCATCGCAGAGAAGGAGGTATCAATATCCAGTGCCAGTCGTTCTCCAAACAGGGCGTGATTCCTTCTTTTGTACACCGCATTCCGCTGCATATTCATTACGTCATCATATTCAAGCAATCTTTTCCGGATACCAAAGTTGTTCTCTTCCACTTTTTTCTGTGCCCGCTGGATACTGTTACTGATCATGCTGTGCTGGATCACATCCCCTTCTTTATAGCCGAGTTTATCCATCAGGGAAGCGATACGTTCACTGCCGAACATACGCATCAGGTCGTCTTCCAGGGATACATAGAACTGCGAAGAACCGGGGTCACCCTGACGACCTGCACGACCACGTAACTG
>CAZYTV010000235.1:0-7162 GCA_964650455.1 uncultured Chitinophaga sp.
CCTGTCCGTTAGCCTTGACGAAATGAACCGGCTTTTTGAACAACTCAGTCACAGTGAACTTAAATTTATTCTGGGCAGCCGCGTAAAAAAGATCGGGGCCCGGATCACCCGGAATGAATGGCGGCACTTCTACAGCCGTATCATCGCCACCATAGTGGGATCCATTATCCGGCTGGATGTTTACGATACGCAGTGCAGTGCCAAGATCTTCCGGCGCGATATTGTTGAACCTGTATTCAGCCATCCGTTCAGAACAAACTGGTTGTTTGATGTGGAGATTATTTGTCGCTTATATAAAACATACGGCCCGCTGAATGATAACGGGCAGGAAGAGCCTTTACTCGAATGGACCGAAAGGAAAGGGTCTAAACTCCGCTGGTACAGTTTATTCCGGGTGATCAGGGAAGTTTTCATTTTAAAGAAATACTATACCGGCCAATGAATTATTCCGGGATCAATAAAAAATACCAGGACTACCTGTTTATTATTCTGCTGGCACTGCTCGCCTACTGGCCTGTATCCTTCATGCTTTTCAGCGTGAAGAATGATGCGATCAATTATTTCCTGGCCATGAGGTATAATACCAGCGAGGCCATTCAATCCGGACATTTCCCCCTGTGGTCGCCCTATATCAATATGGGCTACCCTCTGCATGCGGATATGCAATCCGGCACCTGGAACCCCGTGGTGCTTGTGCTGAGTTTGCTGCGTAAATATGATATATACTGGTTGCAACTGGAAACCATCATCACCGTGATGATCGCCGGACTCAGTTTTTACAAACTGCTGGCCTATTTCAAACTCAACCGGACACTGCTACTGGCCGGAGCTGCGGCTTATATGCTCAACGGGTATATAACGGATTCAGGTCAGTTCCTGAACTGGTTATATGCAGCCGCCTACCTGCCTTTAGTTATACTTTATGCCATCCGCAGCTTTGAACATTTCCGGGTAAGAGATGCGTTTTTCCTGGGACTCAGTTTTTCGCTGATGTTTTTATCGGCCTATCCGGCGGATTTTATTTTACTCGGCTATATGCTGCTGGCCTGGTTTATTTTCTCCGTTTTCCGGTATAAAAAGAAAGCAGGTTTTGCAAACAGCTTACAGCGTTGTATAAAACCAGCCCTGGTTGCTGTGGTAAGCTTTGGCATTATTTGCCTTCCGGCGATATTATCCTACCTGCCATTCCTGGCTTCGATCCGCCGTGGATCAGGCGTTGAACTGGACACAGCCCTGTCCAATTCACTGGCACCGGTAAACTTTTTATCCCTGCTGACCCCGTGGCCCACCCAGCGGATCAACTGGTATCAATACACTGATCCGCTGATCCGGAATTGCTATGCAGGATTAATCCCGCTTATATTCCTGTTTGTCTACTTCCGGCATAGTCCTAAAAAAACAGCCGTACAGCAATTTTTTACTGGCATCCTGATTTTCTTTCTCCTTTTCAGTCTGGGCAAAGCCGGTGGATTACGGGTCCTCAGTTATTATACTTTGCCATTGATGGATAGTTTCCGTCACCCGGCAAATGCGAAATTATTTTTTCTGTTTGCGGCCCAGTTACTGGCATTCCTTACACTGGATAAATACCTGAAGGACCCCGCTACGTACCAGAAAACAACCATACGGATCGTGAATATCCTGTTGGTGGTTACCGGACTTATATTGATTACCGGACTGGTAAAAACCGGTTTGTTTCAATTAGCCGGAACTATGAGTATGAAACAGGACCGGACCGTACTTAAAACCCTGTTTGATTCACTCAGTTTTTTTGATTTCCTTTTTTTAAATGCAGTTTTGGCCTTCAGCACACTCTTTATTACCCGTTGGCTGCTGCAACGACAACAACTGAAGCGCTGGCTTCTTTTGCTGCTCTGTATCGAAATGATACTGGCAGCCCAATTCATGCTGCCACTAACCTATTTCAGAACATCGTCTCCAAAAACAGTACAACGGATCCTGGATGCACAACCGGCAGGTTATCCGATTCCCGGGGCAACCACATCAATCAGGGAAATGTCTGCGGATGGCATGAACTATTTTAATGAAATCGGCTGCCTTAACCCTTTTAATAAAAAACCGGGCCGCTCAGATTATATTATCACACCGGCCAATCTTTCCTGGCAACTGGATTTCTGGGAAGACACTTTATTCCGGAAGAAGATCATTGAATACCCGTTTTATTATTTAGCAGATACGGTGTATGCTGTACGTGATAAAAATGGCTTTATACAGGCATCAGGATCGGGCAAAGCGGCCATAGCCGACCTGCCAGCAGGTACAATGGTACCGGATGCAGCAGGGGCCAGTGCTGCCATTACTTCTTTCGAGCCCGGCCAGATCCTTTTTAAAGTAAAATCAACGGAACCCTCTTTCCTGGTATTGCTGCAGAATCATTACCCGAACTGGGAAGTCAGGGTAGACGAGAAAAAAACAGCGGTCATCCCAACCAATCACGCGTTTATGGGTGTGGTTGTTCCCGCTGGAGAACAGGTTGTGGAGTTCAGGTACAAGGCAACAGGAATTTTATACATAGCCCTGGGTTCATTGATCTTTACTCTTGCAGGTTTAGCTTATTTTAGCCGGAAAAAAAACAGGGTCATTGAACAGGAAACTGACTAATACCATTCGTTTAATCATGGATGAAGGCCTCCCGGCATTTATCCGGGACAGCCGTTGGTTCATGTATCCTTTTTTCTGGTACTGGTTCAAGGGAAAGAACCTGGCCACTTACATGGATTTTAAGAAGCTAGCGTGGGGCTTATCTGAAACGGAATTCAACCGGATTTACCAGGAACTGGATTGCAGGGCAACAGACCGCCCTACAGATCTGAATGATAAATGTATCCGGCGCATGCTGGATCAGTTGCATCCTGATGCGAAGAACCTGCTGGATGTTGGTTGCGGAAGAGGACACTGGCTGAAACAGGTGGGTGCTTCCGGAAAAGAATTGCAGTTAACCGGTTGTGATGTGTTTGAAGAAGCAAACATGAAGCAACCATTCACCTTTATTCAGGGCTCCATCTACCAGCTTCCGTTTGAGGACCGGTCTTTTGACATTGTCACCTGTCATCATACCATTGAACATTTGCCGGATCTACAGAAAGCGATCTCCGAATTAAAAAGAGTGGCCCGTAAACAACTGATTATTGTTACCCCCCGGCAACGGTACTACTACTACACACTGGATCTTCATCTTCATTTTTTTCCGGAAAAAGAATACATTCGGCAAATCACCGGTTTACCATATGCAGACTGTGTGGATTGCGACGGAGACTGGTGCCTGATTGCGGATTACTGAATTACTTAATTGATTTATCTTTCAAGGCAGCAGCCACGGCTGTATCCATCAGCCGTTCGGCATAAGGTCTTGAAATTTCATTTAACCGCTCAATACCTGCCTGTATCTCATCCTTGGTACCCTGTTCCTGCAGCAGGCTGAGTTCATCCATGGCTATTTCTGTATCGGCTAACTCTGTGGCCGTGAGGAATCCGGTATTGCGCTGAATAAACTGACGGGTGGTATCCAGTATCTGGATGGCTTCTGTCCGGGCTTCCACCAGGGCACGTGTACTGATATCCTCTTTCGCATGGGTAATGGATTCCATCAGCATTTTCTCCACTTCCGCATCGGTCAGTCCGTACTGGGGTTTTACTTCAATACTTTGCTCCACCCCGCTTCTGAGTTCTTTCGCTTTCACGGTAAGTATACCATCCGCATTCACCAGGAAAGACACTTCCACTTTGGGTAAGCCGGCAGGCATACCTGGTATCCCGGTCAGGTTAAACTCGGCCAGTTTACGGTTGTCTTTTACCAGGTCCCTTTCTCCCTGAAAAACACTGATACGCATACTACCCTGGCCATCTTTTTGTGTGGTATATTGCCTGCCTGCTTTGGAAGGAATCTTTGAATTTCTCGGCATCAGCACATCCATCAGCCCGCCCATGGTTTCAATTCCCAGGGAGAGTGGCGTGATATCAAGCAGGAGCAGCTCTTTATTATTTCCGGCCAGAATATCGGCCTGAATAGCCGCACCCAGTGCCACCACTTCATCAGGGTTCAGTGAATCATGCACTTTTTTACCGAAATAAGCACTGACCGAATTTTTAACCAATGGCACACGGGTGGAGCCACCCACCATTACCACTTCCTCAATATCAGCAATTGAAAGACCGGCATCATTCATCGCATTGTTACAGCAATCGATGGTTCGGTCCACAAGCGGTTTAACGAGTAATTCAAACTGATCAAGAGTAAGACTGAATTCCTGTTCAGTGACCATACCTGTAAAGTGGTCATTGCTGCTGAGCGCAATTTTCGCTGTTTCAGCAAGCAGCCTGAGTTCCTGTGCCAGGTTTTTATGCATTCTCAGTTCTTCGTCCGTAATACCTGCTTCCGTTGCCCAATGATTCACAATAGCCCGGTCAAAATCATCGCCACCAAGATAAGTATCCCCATTTGTAGAGAGCACTTCGAAAATGCCGTTACTGATACGCAGCACTGAAATATCAAAAGTTCCGCCACCCAGATCATATACGGCGATCGTTTTCACCTCATCCCGGCTTAATCCCAACCCATAAGCAAGGCTGGCTGCCGTGGGCTCATTTACAATACGGAGTACATCCAGTCCCGCAAGTTTGCCTGCATCACGGGTAGCCTGCCGCTGTGCATCATTAAAATATGCTGGTACTGTGATGACCGCCCGGGTAACCGGTGTTTTCAGAATATGCTCCGCTCTTGACTTTAGTTCTTTCAGGATCAGGGAAGACAATTCGACCGGGGAATAAAACACATTGCCGACCTGGACCTTTACCAGGCTTTCGGTGTTATCGTCTATAACCTTATAACTGAAGAAACCGGAATGGTCTTTAATATCATTGTAGGATTTCCCCATGAGCCGTTTCACGGAAAAGATCGTGTTCTGCGGTTCAGCCACCAGGAATTTTTTAGCTTCATCCCCGACTGTGACGGATCCCTTTTCGCCGAAATGTAAAACAGATGGCACCAGTGCCACACCATCATGCTCTTTCAGCACAACCGGCTGACGGGTTTCGGGGTGTATAATTGCCACCAGGCTGTTGGTGGTCCCCAGGTCGATCCCCACGATCATTTCGCTTTGCTGAAGACTTCCGGTTGCTATATTGATTGCGATCTTGGCCATAATGCTGATTAAATCCTTGTTTTATTGCCGGGTATGCAGCCACTTATTTGAAGCGCTGCCAAATCCGGTCTGCAAAACTCGCTTATCCGGGGCGTAAAAAAAAGTCCCGCCGGGGCGGGACTTTTCGTTTTTTGGAATATTTTCTATCGCATCAGGTACATTTTGCCATAACCCTTATTAAAATACTTATTGGTATTATCGCCCTGGGCCTTGTATTTATCCAGTGCTTTACCATTCAGGTTGGTAATGACCCGGTAGAGGTAGATACCATTCGCCAGTTTCTGGCCGTACTGATCTGTACCATCCCACTTAAACTCGGTGATATTACGGCCGATACGCAGGGGACCAAGTTCATCCCTGGTGATCTCGCGTACGATCTTTCCGGTAACGGTCATGATCTCGATTTTAATATTCTGTGGCACTTCATTACCCGTGATGGTAAACACAAAAGCCGTGGAACTGGTGAACGGGTTCGGATAGTTGAGCATATTCGAGATCATCGGTTTGTTGATCACCTCAAACATGACCCTGTATTCAATAGCACCGGCATCATTGGCACTTTTATCTTCACCGGACACGATCAGTTCGTATTCGCCATCCTGTTCGAAATAAGGCCTGAAATTCAGTGTGGCCGTATTATCATTCACCGGCACCTGGCCTGCAGGGATAAAACGCAGGGTGTCATTATTGAAGTAAAAACGACGCAGGCTGCCATTGGGATACCGCACCTGGAGTGTCAGCAGGGAAGTATCATCCAGTGCCATCCATTTGGCCTCGTCTTTCAGTTTAATAACAATATCCGGTTTGGAGGAAACAATATCCCTGTTCAGGATATGCATACCGTCAAACGTGACATCCAGCAACGGATTCAGGCTGTCGGGTTTCACATACAGGTTCCGGAAGGCAAAATTATTAAAGTGATGCTGCTCCCACTGATCATTATCGGGATTGGCTTCCACGTACACGGTATTGGCTCCGGGGATCGTTCCGGTAGCAACCACGGCACCCAGTTGCAGGGTGTCATTTACAGGCAAAGGCCTTGTTCTTGACTGGGGAATGATATGCGGTACATTGTTTTTATCGGTAATCACCATTTTAACTTTAATGCTGTCAAATGGCGCCTCACTGACGTTCTTAAAGGCGACTTTGAACTGGTAAGGTTCACCCACCTCAACCGTGTCTTTTACATTCAGGTAAAGATTCGGTGCAATCGCTCCCTCCGGAACCGGCTGATAAGTCACCCTCCAGTAACGTAAATTATAGGGGGTAAAATGGATATTATCCGAACTGCGCATCTGCAGTTTAATAAACGGATATTCTTCCGCATCCACTGCTGTCAGATCAAAATCCTGTTGCAGGGGTGTTAACCCGGTATACAGCGGCATTTCATCACCGTCGGCTGTAATTCCAATCACACTCATGGTGGTGGTATCGCCACTCGGTTCGGAAGATCCTCTCCATTTCAGTTGATGCCAGGCCATAGCCGGACCAAATACAGGGGAGGTAATAAAACCAACCGTATCGATCGTCGGGCAATCAACAGAAAGGGTCGGGTTATCAATGACACCGGCACCAAACACCCATTTAGGAGTAAAGGAAGGATCATTCTTTTTATATACCATTCCAAAAGGTCTCGGACGATAGAAGGAATCTATTCCGGACAAACCTGCATTCTTCAGATAATGGTAAAGTGAATTACCTGTGCCGTACAGGGTTTCATCAGCCGCCCAGTCATTGGCATAAGCAATCGGGAAATTGGGTGCGCCACCGAATGTATTCGGATCGAGTGTAAAGTTTCTGACCACCACATAATGCCCGTCAGGAATTGAATCTTTCATGAAGTCCATCATATTCTTCCTGAATGCAGGGGTGGTATAACGGTACTCAAAATTATACGGTGTAAGTACACCGGACAGGTTCATCGGCGCAAGGCTCCTGAAACGGCCATCACCGAGATCGTTGGGGAAGTTAGTTGCCGCCCGGACCACCCTGTTCTGCCA
>CAZYTV010000236.1:0-7138 GCA_964650455.1 uncultured Chitinophaga sp.
GGGGAAATGAACAGAATCTGTTCCAGGTGGAAAAACCGAATACACAACTTGGTATTGGTGTGGATGCCCTGCCGGAACATATCCGGAACAGCCGGGTATTGAGCGGTAATGAACTCGGTCAGTTGGCCAATGTACATGAACTGCCCCTGATTGATCCTTCCTTTGATGATGATCACCTGAAACAGATCATCCAGTATTATAATCTCAACCCGGAAGAAATGGAAAAAGAACTGCAGACCTATGCCAAAAAATTACTGGCTGCCGGCCAGGTAAAAAATGCCTGGCAGGTATTACTGGCCGGCTAACGCATTCTTCAGCCGTTTCTTTAAAAAATGATAGCTCAGAACCTGAAATAATCGGTTACGAATCTGCCTGCATTATTCTTCACGGCTCCATACGTATATTTTTTTTTGCCTACAATATCCGGTCCGAACCGGATAGAAAACTTTGCCCCTACACTCCTTTCAGTAAACGGTTTACAATGATATATATCGGGTCGTATGACAACTGAGTCGGTATTATAAAGGGTATACCCGATTCGTGTACACAGGTCATAACTGATCGCTATCTTCTGTTTGCCATCATCATTGGTATACTCCCTTTCTCCTGCTTCCTCAAAAAAAGCTTCCAATGAACGGATCAAAACAGCTTTCCCTGCTGCCTGAGACCGGATCATGTCCAGCACTAAACTGTCTGTATTCCCCTGGCCTGAAATTCGCTGAGATATGATCACCGGCTCATCACCGGTTCGTTTCTGAATAGCGGCAGATAAATATTGCATCAGGCTGTCAGTGAGGTCCCGGAACAATTCTTTTTTGTTCTTCCTGGCTTCAATGGTCCCTGCATCGAAGGAATTAAAAATTAATACTTTGCCAGGCACCAACCGGGGGGATTGATTTTTATTACCAGGTTCCGGTAATATAAAACTGCTGCATGCCAACAGACATACAAACAGCACGGCTGCAAAGCGTTTCATAGCTGGCTGTTCCTGCTTAAAAAGGAGTATACTGAAGGTAGAAACTTATACTAATTGGTTCCAAATACCTTTTTGAGTATGTCTGAGGTTCTGGCCAGCGGGTTGGACCGGATATTTGCCTCTTCCTGGGCCACCTGGTCAAATAAAGCATCCACCGCTTTACCCACTACATAGGAAGTGAGATCCGGATTTGCTTTTTTAAACGTGGTCGGGAGTTTATTATAGGTGTTTACAATATCCCCGTAATATTTGGTCGCGTCTGTTTTCTCGAGTGATGTTTTTACAGAAGGAGTGAATGCTTCGATCAGCTTCTGCTGTGTTTTCTGTTTGAAATAACCGGTGGCTGCGTCTTTAGGACCTTTGAGAATATTCAGGGCATCGGTCAGGGTCATTTCCTTGATCGCATCCAGGAAGATCGGTTTGGCGAATGCCACCGCATCCTCTGCGCCACGATTGATTGCCAGCACGGCTTTGTCCACCTGCGCACCCATCCCCATATTGCGGAGGGTGCTTTCAACTTTCTTTGCATCCGGGGGTAACAATACTTTATACAACTGGCTGCCGAAAAAACCATCGGTCTTATTCAGGTTGAGTACGGCATTGACCACTCCTTTGCTGAGGGCCTCTTTGATTCCCTGACCAGCTTCATTTTCGGTAACGCCGGATGTGCCGCTGGTTGCTTTCTTCAGCACTTTGGGTAAAGTAATCTGTGCTTCTGCCTGCTGAAGCAAAAGAAAAAGAATAAAGGCAGTGAGTATATGTTTTGTTTTCATGTGTCTGAATTGAATCGTAAAAATAATCCGCGGCAGCCTGTACAAAAAGAATGCCCCGTATTTTGACGAATATTTAAGGGATTCGTTGCGTGCTTCCTATTTTAAGCCCCCGCCAAATACTTTCCGGAGCAGTTCAGTGGTCCTCGCTGCTATATTCTGCCGGATATTCAGCTCCTCTTTGGCTACCAGGTCAAATAAGGCTTCCGTTGCCCTGTTCGTCACAAATGCATTCAGGTCCGGATTCAGTTTCTTAATGGTAGTGGGAAAATTATTATACGTGTTCACCACATCCCCGTAATATTTTGTGGCTTCCAGTTTATCGAGAGAGGCTTTGATGACCGGCTGAAACGCCGCCACCAGCTGGTCAGTTGTTTTCACCCGGAAAAAATGGGTGGCACTGGTATCACCGTTCTTCACCAGGCCGATCGCATCACTAATGCTGATATTTTTAATCGCATCCACGAAAATAGGTTTGGCCTGGCCGGCAGCATCTTCAGCCGCCCGGTTGATCTGCAGAATGGCTTTGTCCACCATTCTGCCCATCCCCAGGTCACGAAGGGTATTTTCAATTTTTTTAGCATCCGGGGGAAGCAGGATTTTGTAAAAAGCGTCTTTAAAAAAGCCATCCTCTTTGTTGAGCTGGAGCACGGCCTTCACTAATCCCTGGCCCAGGGCTTCTTTGATTCCTTCTCCGGCTTCGGCTTCGGTGACACCGGTACCGGTTGGCAATTTGGAAATCAGGTCGCAACTATTCAACGCAAAGGAAACCAGGAGCAGAAGGGCTAATTTTTTCATGGAAGATGGTATTAAGTGATTCGTTATCCGTGCTTAAGACAGTCTGACAAAGCTAAAAATAATCCCCGGAATGCCTGATTTTCATTCTGAAAACAGGGCTTAAGAAGGGGTATTCCCTGCCTCTGGACCGGAAATGGGGTCTAAAACACGGAAAAAGCCCGAAAAGGGCCCGTTTTCGGACTACCGGGTAAACGGGAAACGAAGTTTTTGATACTGATGTATAAAGATTTAAGAAACTAAATATCTTTGCGCCGGAGCAGGCAAAAGGGTAAATTCATACCTTAGGGCTCTAACTGCTTAATCACATATGGATGGGGAGCAACCCGGAAAATCCCCCTGGAAAAGAGTACGGCGCCGAAACCGAAAAGCGAGATGAGTAGGTGAACCAAAAAAACTGTTATGAAAAAAGTGTTATTTCTTTTGGCCGCGTTTGTTTTCTGCCTGCAAATCAACGGCTTCTCCCAAAAATCAAAAGTCGGTTTTTTTACAGGATATACCAATGCCAATATGTATGGTAAAATTGGTGGCGAAAGGGTAAAAGATGATCCTTTACCTGGTATCACTTTCGGTTTAGTACTGGATGCCCCGATTGGCAAAAGCCATATCAGTTTTTCTCCAACATTAAGTTATATACAGAAAGGTCGTGTAACCTTCAATGAAAATACACGGGCCAATACCCTGAAAGAGTGGATCGCACTGCGTTATGCTGAACTGAACGCCAACTTTGTGTACAATACCAATGGTGCCAAGGGTAACTGGTTTATCGGTGGTGGTCCTTCTATCTCCTTTGACCTGCCTTCTAAAAAAGTGTCAAAGTCTGATGTGCTGAAAACAGAAACCAACCTGAATTTCGGCCAGGAAGCCAATTCTGATCTGAGAGGAATTGACTATGGTGCTAATATGCTGACCGGTTACCGGTTGAAAGGCGGATTCTTTTTTGCCTTTAATTATACGGTTGGTATCCGTAACCTGGTACCTGTACAGGACAATAATGACGACAATATCAGGAACCATTGCTGGGGTATCCGTTTGGGTTTCCTGATCAACAATAAATAAGAAATTTCCAACTGCTTGCAAATGCCTCCCGTCCGGGGGGCATTTGTCTTTGTACCCTCCCCCCGATGGCGTACCTTTGCGGCTTCAAATTATCTGTCTGCATACATGAATACACCTCATCTCTCCGAACAGGAACAATTGCGCCGGGAAAAACTGGCCGAACTGATCATGATGGGCATTGAACCCTATCCCGCTCCCTTGTTTCCCGTTAATAATTATTCTGCCTCCATCAAAGCTGGTTTTACTGCGGAGAAAAAGGATGACCCTGCTTACCAGGATGTTTGCCTGGCCGGTCGTGTGATGAGTGTACGGGATATGGGCAAGGCCAACTTTGCAGTAATCCAGGATGCACATGGCCGCATCCAGTTGTACCTGAAACGGGATGATATATGTCCGGGCGAAGACAAATCACTTTATGATATTGTCTGGAAAAAACTGACGGATATCGGTGATATTATTGGTATCCGTGGTTATGTGTTCATTACCAAGACCGGTGAAACCTCGGTGCATGTGAAAGAACTGACGATGCTGAGCAAATCACTGCGCCCGTTACCGGTTGTAAAAGAAGCCGAAGGACAAACCTTTGATGCGGTGACCGACCCTGAATTCAAATACCGCCAGCGTTATGCGGACCTGATCATCAACCCGGCCGTAAAAGAAACTTTCTTAAAACGTACAAAGCTGATTAACTCCATCCGCGAGTACCTCAATAACCAGGGTGCCCTGGAAGTGGATACCCCCGTACTGCAGAGTATTCCCGGTGGTGCCGCAGCCAGGCCCTTTATCACGCATCACAATGCGCTGGATATTCCCTTGTACCTGCGTATTGCCAATGAGCTATACCTGAAAAGGCTGATCGTGGGCGGATTTGACTGGGTCTATGAGTTCAGCCGTAACTTCCGCAATGAAGGCATGGACCGTACCCATAACCCGGAATTCACCATCCTGGAATTTTATACCGCCTATAAGGACTATTTCTGGATGATGGAAACAACCGAACAACTCCTGGAAAAAGCTGCCCTTGATGTTTGCGGCAATACGGAGGTTCCGGTTGCCGATAAAATAATCTCCTTCAAAGCACCATTCAAACGCATCAGTATTTATGATGCTATTCATGAACATACCGGTTTTGATGTAAGCCGCATGAGCGAAGAACAGATACGCTCCGTGTGCAAGCAGTTGCATATCCAGGTGGATAATACGATGGGTAAAGGCAAACTGATTGATGAGATCTTTGGCGGCAAATGCGAACATCATTATGTACAGCCGACTTTCATCATCGATTACCCGGTGGAAATGAGTCCGCTCACTAAGAAGCACCGCGATAAGCAGGGACTGGTGGAACGTTTTGAATTAATCATCAACGGTAAGGAAATTGCCAATGCCTATAGTGAACTGAACGACCCGATTGACCAGCGCGAACGTTTTGAAGAGCAGGTAAAGCTGATGGAGCGGGGGGATGATGAAGCCATGTTCATTGACTATGATTTCCTGCGTGCCCTCGAATACGGCATGCCACCCACTGCCGGAATCGGTTTCGGTATCGATCGTCTTTGCATGCTGCTGACCAACAATGTATCCATTCAGGATGTGTTGCTGTTTCCGCAGATGCGGCCGGAGCGGGGAATTGAGTCGATAATCGATAGTGAATAGTCGATTGTAAGTCAATAGTCAGAAGCTTACTGATAAAACTATTGACTATCGACTAACGACTATCAACTGGCACTTATCTTAGAATTTTTTCGTATGTTGCTTTAAGAAAAAGATCTAAATGAAACCCTTTATTCCTGCAAAAGTTGCTGAAGTGCTCTTTGCACTGATCATTGCCTATTTTGGGTATACCCATTTCAACAAGGCTGCTTCGATGAGTGGCTGGGTGCCTGATTTCATGCCGGGCGATCCGAAGATCTGGATCTATGTGGTAGGCACCTGCTTTATACTGGCAGCCATTGCTATTCTCACCGAGTTACAAAAAGTGATGGCCTGTTACCTGCTGGCGGCTTTGTTGCTGCTGCTTGGTTTCCTGGTACACTGGAAGAATGGAATACTCTCTGTTGATTTCTTAAAAAACACTTCTATGGCCCTGATGGCCATCCTGATCGGAAGTAAAAAATAATTTCTGGTTAATAGCATTCGGCAGAACATCCCGCAAAGCAGGCGGGATGTTTCGTTTTATACAAACAGGTCCGTATATAACTGCGCACCGGGCACCACAGCATATTTTGACAGGTCCGTGATTCCCTCCTGGGCCAGCACCTGTTCATCTACAAATAAATTGCCGGTACATTCTCCGGAAGGGCGCTGCAGAATCGCATAAGCAGCATCAGCCAGGATATCCGGCGTACGACTCATATTGGCAAGCATGGCACCTCCAAGCAGATTGCGTACAGCGGCAGTATCAATCGTCGTGCGCGGCCAGAGTGAATTGGCAGCGATCTTATATTTCTCCAGTTCCTTTGCCCAGCCAATGGTCATCATACTCATATTAAACTTGGTGAGTGTATAGGCCACGTGTTTCTCGAACCATTTTGGATCAAGCGTCACCGGTGGAGATAGCGTAAGGATATGGGGGTTGGATGATTTTTTCAGATGCGGAATACAGGCTTTGGTAACAAAAAAGGTTCCCCGCACATTGATATCATGCATGAGGTCGAAGCGTTTTGGTTCTGTTTCTTCCGTATTCGTTAGCGAAATGGCCGATGCATTGTTGATCAGGATATCAATACCCCCGAATTTTTCAATGGTTTTGTCAATTACATTTTGCACCTGGTCTTCAAAACGGATATCACATTGCACGGCCAGCGCCTTTCCTCCGGCTGCTTCGATTTCAGCAGCAGCCGTAAAAATCGTACCTCCCAGTTTGGCATTTTCTTCCACACTCTTGGCGGCAATTACAATATTGGCTCCTTCTTTGGCCAGGCGAAGGGCTATAGCTTTTCCGATGCCACGGGTGGCTCCGGTGATGAGGACGGTTTTGTTGGCGAAGCTCATGGTTGAGGGTTGAGGGTTTGGGGTTTAGATAAAGTTATCTTAGAATTTTGGGTTGACAAATCTTTACTTAGATGATTTTGTTGGTTTAGTCGTTTAGATATTGGGGATGTAGAGGGTCTGGTTGACTATACCTTATTTAGAAACGTTCAATTGGTTTAGTCGTTTAGATAATGGAGATGTAGAGGCTTTAGTTGACTGTAGCTTATTTAGAAAATCCATCTTAGAAGGATCCTGACAACTGACATCCGACATCTGACAACCTAAGATAATCAATTCAGGAACGGAAATTATTTGGGCATGCCGTTTTCGGAAACTTTCAGGTTGCCGGTGGCTTCTTTGAACGTGATGCGGCGCAGGTCCTGGCTGGCTTCCATACCCGTGCCACCCCGCAGGATCTTGTTGGGTCCATTATCATTCGCGTACTTGTCGGTATAAAACATTTTTGCAGACTGATCCCACCAGAGAACGGGAGTACGGAGCGTGTCGCCATTTAACCTGATCACCCCCACACCGTCCCGGAGATAGCCCTTATTGCAGTTTTCCTAAT
>CAZYTV010000237.1:0-7125 GCA_964650455.1 uncultured Chitinophaga sp.
GTCAGGAGATAACCAGTTTGCCTTACCGGCCGTAAATACAATCGGCACCAATACCATTAATGCCGTTCTGGAAACAGCGGCTAAGGTCAATTCACCGGTGATCATCCAGTTTTCCAATGGCTGTGCCCAGTTTATCGCCGGTAAAGGAATGCCCAATGACAACCTGCAGGGAAATATTGCAGGTGGCGTATCCGGAGCACTCCATATTCATAATGTAGCAAAATATTATGGTGTACCTGTAGTACTGCACACCGACCATGCTGCAAAGAAATGGTTACCCTGGATCAGTGGTCTCCTGGATGCCGGCGAACAGTACTTCAAGGAAAAAGGACAGCCTCTCTTCAGTTCCCATATGCTTGATCTGAGTGAAGAACCGATCGAAGAGAATATCCATACATCTGTTGAATTTTTTAAACGCATGAATCCACTGGGCATGAGCATCGAAATTGAACTCGGTGTAACCGGCGGAGAGGAAGATGGCGTGGATAACAGCGATGTTGAAAATTCAAAACTGTACACACAACCTGAAGATGTGGCTTATTCCTATAAAGAACTGAGCAAGGTAGGCAAACTCTTTACAGTGGCTGCTGCATTTGGAAATGTACATGGTGTATATAAACCAGGGAATGTGGAATTACGCCCGGTTATCCTGAACAACAGCCAGGAATATATCCAGAAAGAATTCAAGACAGCCGCCAAGCCGGTTTACTTTGTATTCCATGGTGGCAGTGGCTCACCCCAGCACCAGATCCGTGAAGCTATTGGTTATGGTGCCATCAAAATGAACCTGGATACGGACCTGCAATGGGCTTTCTGGGAAGGTGTCCTGGATAATTACAAAAAACATGAAGGCTACCTGCAGGGTCAGTTGGGCAATCCTGAAGGTGATGATAAGCCAAATAAAAAGTACTATGACCCGCGTGTATGGTTGCGTAAGGGCGAAGAGTCCTTTATCAAACGACTCGAAGTGGCATTTGAAGATCTCAACTGTATCAACAGAAACGCATAAGAGTAAAGCCCGGCAGATCGCCGGGCTTTTTTATTGTTCGGCTACAAAAAGACACGAATTTATTTGTAGCGATTCTCCAATCCCTGCCAACTACCGACTGCCTACTGCCTTCCGCCTTCTGCAGGCTTCCATATTCCAATTCATATAAAAAAATTCCATTTTCTGGAAATTTGATTCAGGTACAATTGTGTATACTATTGAATTTCAATTAAATATGATCTGGCACACTACTGGTGTTCTTTGCTATGAAAATCGTACTTATGAAAACTAACCTCTACTTAATCCTTTTACTGTGCACCGCTTTTTGGGGTGCTCCCGCTGCCAGCGGACAAACCATCTGTAACGGGGAAACCGTTTATTTCCGGGAAACATTTGGCAACAGTCCCTTAACTGAAGCATATCCTGAGGGAAGAACCGGCTTTAAATTCATGACGGGTGCTGAACTGGAAAGTGGTGAATATGCCGTACTTGAAAATGCACAAGCCCGGCCTGAATGGCATAGCAGTGCGGACCATACGGGTGATGCAAACGGTCAGATGATGCTCATTAACCCCGGGATGGCTGATGGAGACTTTTATTGCGACAGTATAAGCGACCTGACCACGGCCGGTTTTTATTCTGTTTCTGTATATGTTCTGAATGTCAATAAAGCAGGTGTCTGCGGTGCAGAAGCCGTATTGCCCCGTATTCAAATAGAAATTGAATACCTGGTTGGTGCAATCTCTTATCTGCAATTATCAAGTTATACGTCGAATAATATTCCCATTTCCGTTAACCCAACCTGGACTAAGGTAACCAGCGGTTTTATGCTGCCTCCGGGAGTGAACAATATCCGTTACCGGATAATCAATAATGCATTAGGGGAATGTGGCAACAGTGTGGCCATTGACGATATCACGTTTTCCCAGTGTGCCAGTCTTGTCACACTGCCAGTAAAAGGACTGAAAATAAACAGCATTGAACGGACCGTACCGGCTGTTAAGATTCTTTTCTCCACCGAAATGGAATTACAGACTGAACGCATGGAAACCCAGAAAAGTGCAGATGGCATTAACTGGACCACCATCCACACCCAACCAGCAGCCGGTAACAGCGATCAGATCAGGGCTTATGTTGCCATGGATATCAATCCGGCTGCGGGAGTTTGTTACTACCGAATTAAACAAACTGATTTTAAAAGTGAAGTTTCGTATTCTGCTGTTGTTAAATTTAACGCAGGCGAGGTTTCCTCCGCAACGTTAACCGCCTATCCCACCCCTTTTACAAGCCAGCTCCATCTGAATTTCACCAGTACTAAAAACGAATTGTTTACAGCTACTTTGTATGCCTCCAACGGATTCTCATTGCAGCATATTACAGTCAATGCACGTAAAGGCATCAACCTGATACAGTTTAATACCAATAGCCTGAAACAAGGCACATACCTGGTAACTGTGACAAATAACGACGGAACAGTCCGTTTAAACCGTAAAACGGTCAAACAATAGTCTTTTAGCAGTATTTCATATTGCGATTTTCGCCGCGGGTCACCCCGCGGTTTTTTTTTAAGATAAACCCGCATCAGCTTCAGTCCTGTGCTAAGGACTGATTACACCTTTAACTGTGAATTTTATAATTTCCATACCAGATGCTATAATTGAGGAAAAACAGGTACAGATTATTTTTATCCCGAATTGACCGTACTGGCCGGTATATGCAAATCAACTGATTTTCAGCACTTCTGCCAGGAGAAGAATTATTATGGATAAAGTACTCATTATAACAGGTGGGAATAAAGGGATCGGGCATGGTATAGTTGAGGCATATAAAAACAATGGCTACCAGGTATTTTCTATTTCCAGAAGCCAGCAAATGCAGGACCAGACAGAAATAGCGAATTATATTCAATTTGATCTGGGCCACTCAAAACAAGTGGCATCCGTCTTAGAAGGAATATTCAAGGGGCTGAACAAACGGGAAATTGCAAAAATCACACTTATAAACAACGCTGCCACTATCGGGCAAATCGGCCGCTTTGAAACCAACAGCCCAGTTGCGATTGAAAATATAATCAGCCTGAATCTGGTCGCACCATTGATTCTGACCTCAGGTTTTTTACAACGTACAAGCGGATGGAATTGTGGCAGGCATATCATCAATATATCTTCCGGTGCGGCTGTAAAACCCTTCATTGGTTTGAGTACCTATTGTGTCTCAAAAGCTGCGATAGATATGATGACAAAATCCATTGACCTTGAACACGTGAGCAATTCAAGGGATTTTAAAATAATATCCGTGTACCCGGGACTGGTAGATACCGATATGCAACGGGATATCCGCACTACAGATAGTACCCGCTTTCCGGAAGTAAAAGCATTCAGGGAATATAAACGTAGTGGCACCCTTTCCGGGAAAAAAGAAGTAGGCAATGAAATTTATCATATTGACCATAATAGCCAGGTTGAAAACGGTTCCATCCTTGATCTTGATGAATACCGTTATACTGCTCAGAAAATGTACTCCGTCCCATTAACTCATTGAACGCCATATACAGGGTTTACCTATAACCCGCTTTTTGCCTCAACTGTAGCAGATTTGGCAAATCTTCCTTATTTTACAGGCCCGCTTCAATATTCAACTTAAATACAATTATGATGGTCAGGATAAACTATTTACCGGTTTTAATGGTACTTACCATGCTAACTGCATGTGGCAGCAAAGACGAAAAAGTGACACCCGATGTCCCAGTGAATAACACAACAGTGCCCCCCGCCCAGTTACAACCTCTTCCGCCAAACGGATCAGCGAACACATCAGGTGCAGGTCTCAATCCTGCCCATGGTCAGCCCGGTCACCGTTGTGATATTGCCGTAGGTGCCCCGCTTGACAGCAAGCCTGCACAAGCCACACCCGTTGCTCCTGCCAATGCGACGATGCCACAACAGGCTATTCCTGCACCCACATTGAATACCACGCCTGCCAATGGCGTCAGTGCGGCAGGACTCAATCCGGCGCATGGCCAACCCGGACACCGCTGTGATATACCGGTTGGTGCGCCGCTCAATAGTAAACCCTCAAAATAAAAAAGCTATGCCCCGTCCGGATCTGAGCCGTGTGCCTGTTTACTACCACAATTATATTTCGAAGGTAGAGGGCGATGATATAAACGAAATTCTGAGTAAGCAGGCCATCTCCATGGCGGATTTTTTACTGAATATTCCTGCTGAAAAAAGGGATTACCGGTATGGACCGGATAAATGGACCGTCAAAGAGGTTTTGCAGCATATGATGGATACGGAAAGGGTATTTGCCTACAGGGCCCTCTGTTTTGCCCGTGGAGAGCAACAGCCATTACCGGGTTTTGATGAAAATCTGTATGCCGGTAATTCCCAATGCACCAACAGGAAATGGACCGATATGATGGAGGAATTCCGGGCTATCCGCCGATCCACAGAAATACTGTTTGCTTCGTTTAACAACACACAACTGGAAGCAACAGGTACTGCCAGTGGCTGGCCTGTTTATGTACTGGGAATAGGCTTCCTGGTTGCCGGCCACGTACAACATCACCTGAATATTATCCAGGAACGGTACTTATAAAAAACAGGGTCACAGTTAATGAATAAAAGAAGCGGGTGTATGAAGTGACGGTATCCTTTTTTAAACAAAGGATGACAATCGCTGCACACACCCGCCCTGTTTTTCAGGGTTAATTAAAACGCCTTTTTAGCCGGTTCTTCTGTTTTTCCTCTTACCAGGTTCTGCTGTCCGATAATATCATTCATTACTTTCACGACCTGGTCCAGGTAAATATCCTTTTGCAGACTCTTCAGCCATGCCTGGAAACGCTCCTGTTTAGTCTTATCATCTGCCCAGCGGTTTTCTTCAGCAGGCAGGGCACTTACATCCAGTTGTCCCTTCAGTTTCAGCAGAGATTCGAGTTGTTTTACACTGGCTTTTATTTTTTCCTGCTCCTTCCGGTATTTCTCCAGGTGGAGCGAATATTTCTTTTCACTCTGTTTGGATAACCAGTCGGTGGTTTCCGCAATCAGGCGGAAAGTGGGTTCTCCCTCCAGCCGTTGTTTACTCAGTTGCTTGATCACGTCCATGTCAAAACCCGGTTTCCAGTTATTGTAACCGGCCTTACCGATCTCATCCCAGGGCAGTGCGTCTTCACTATCCTTTTCCCGCACTTTCAGGTATTCCAGATTATCGGGTAATACGATGTCTGAATTCACTCCTTTCAGTTGGGTGGAACCGCCGTTTATACGGTAGAATTTCTGAAGGGTCAGTTTTACCGTACCCAGGTCAGAATTGGACATGGAATAACCATTTTCCGGATCCAGGCCAATATTGCGCTGCACGGTTCCTTTACCATAGGTAGAGGTACTGCCAATAACCACACCCCGGTTATAATCCTGAATGGCAGCCGCAAAGATTTCTGAAGCAGAAGCACTGAACTCATTTACCATCACTGCCAGGGGACCGGTATATAAAACATTCCGGTCTTTATCTTTTAATACACTGGGCTTATTGTCCCGGTCTTTTACCTGTACTATGGGGCCATCTTCGATAAACAGTCCAGCCATTTGCACCACATCATACAACGAACCGCCACCGTTATTTCGAAGGTCAATCACGATGCCATCCACCTTTTCTTCTTTCAGTTTGATCACTTCCTTCTCCACATCCTTGTAACTCCGGGCTCCGTTAGGATCTTCAAAATTGGCATAGAATTCAGGCAGGTAGATATAACCAATCTTAGCTCCACCTTCTTTTACCACAGCACTACGGGCAAAGGTTTCATCCTGTACAATTTTATCCCTGATCAGGGCGACTGTTTTCAGGGAGCCGTCCAGTTTCTTCAGCGTCAGCCGTACTTCCGTTCCTTTCTTGCCACGAATCACTTTCACAGCATCCGTTACCAGGTAACCTGTCAGGTCAACCGGTTCTTCTTTTCCCTGTGCCACTTTCTGGATAATATCACCCACTTGCAGTTCTCCGGACTTATAGGCAGGGCTGCCGGTTAAAATACTGCTGATTTTAATATTGCCGTCATCATACTGCAGGGAGGCGCCAATTCCAAAAAAGCTGCCGCTCATTTCCTCATCGAAATAGCGCTTGTCCACGGGCGGGAAGAACTCAGTATGCGGATCCATTGTGGTGGTGATGTTATTCACATACAGGTTGAATTTATCATCATCGCTAAATTTAAAGCGGTAACGCTCAAAGGTCCGGTCCATGATCCTTTTTACCCGTTCGCGGGCATCCTTCTCCAGTTCTTCGTCGGTCTTTACCACAAATCCTTCCTTTCCTTTGTTTTTTTCACGGATGTCCAGCAGGTCCGCATATCGTTCCAGGGTCAGGAATTTAAGTTTTGTTCTCCAACGGTCTTTTTGATCGGCCGCATTATTAGTAAACTCCAGTTTATCGGCGTCCAGCATCACGTCTTCATCCACCGTGAAGTCAAATGGCTTTGCCAGTATTTCATTAATCATGGCAGCGGCCTGTTCCACCCTTTTATTGAATAATTTGCCGGCAGCCAGTGGGAACTCAACCACTGCCCCATTGATCTCATCATCCACCCGGGTTTCATATTTTTTAAGGGCATCAATATCGGACTGTTGCAGAATATTTTTATCCGGATCCAGTTCGGCCACGAACTTCTTGAAAACCTTTTTAGAAAAGGCATCATTGATGGACTGGGGGCTGTAATGGCCCTCGGACAGCATCTGGCCAACCAGTTTCATGATCTTTTCATAGTTACCGGGGGGAAGGGCACGGCTGTTTGTCTTTCCCATCGACTTGAAAGCGAGGAAAGAAGCAGCTACCAGAATCAGCAAAACCAGGGGGAGTCTCTTCATATTTGTGAGGTATTTAAATAGATTGGACATAGAACAAAAAATAACGCAAAAACCCTGCTTTTCTTGCCTTTACAGGCTTTTAACAAGGCTTTTTGATGAATGGCTTGACCCGGGTCACGTAAACTTTCGTAAATCAGACTGTTTAAAGAAATATTACGTTCTTTTATTTTTTACGAAAACGCAATTTTCCTATTTTTGCAGCCCAAATATGGTGGTTATAGCTCAGTTGGTTAGAGCATCAGATTGTGGTTCTGAGGGTCGCCGGTTCGAGCC
>CAZYTV010000238.1:0-7125 GCA_964650455.1 uncultured Chitinophaga sp.
GGGGTGGGGTTGGGGACGGGGGGAGGGAATGGCAGTAATTCCATGTGGGCAGTTCTGGAATTTTTATGACCGGGAATTGGTTTTCCGGGTACAACTGTTCAATGCAAATGACCTGGGCCGTGCAAAATGGAATGAAATTGATGTTCTGGTGATGCCGGACGGCAATTACCGTTTCTTCAGTAATAAAGGGGAACTGGATGCTTTTAAGTCCTGGGTCAATAAAGGGGGCAGGGTAGTGGCTTTTGAAGGGGCAGCCGTACAATTAGCCAAAGCAGATATCGGGTTAAAACAAAAGAAAGGGGAAGATGCGGATAAAAAGGATAAAGATGATCAGTATACCGCCCTGCAGGAATTCCAGCGCCGCGAACGGAATGCCATTACCGGTTTCACACCCGGGGCCATCCTGAAAGTCACCCTGGATCCTTCTCATCCGCTGGCTTTTGGCTATCCTGATTTTTATTATACATTAAAACAGGATGATACTATTTTCGAATTTTTGAAAGACGGCGGCTGGAATGTAGGTGTGATAAAAAAGGATAATGCCGTGGCCGGTTTTGTGGGATCCGCCCTGCAGCCCAAACTGAAAGACGGGCTCTTGTTTGGTTCAGTTCAGCTCGGAAATGGGACAGTCAATGTGCTGACGGATAATGTGATGTTCCGGAGTTTCTGGGAGAATGGGAAGTTGTTGTTTTGTAATGCGGTTTTTTTGGCGGGGAATTAGGCGAGAGTAGCGATTAGAAAAGCACTGCTGTCCGGGGATAAATTGTTTTTATTTCAGGAGTAATTGAATTTCATAAATATGTCGTTGTGAGAATAAGTTTTATAGTGTAAGTCTCCTTGGTTTAAGGAGTTTCAGTTGGATATCAGGGGGCGTATAATATTTTACGACAATTCACTTCCAAAGGGTGGAGGAAGAGTGGCCCATACCAGTCAACCAGGAAGATTGACTATATGAGTAATATGGATTACATGTTTCTTTAAGTGTGATCACAAAACACTCCTACGGGGTGAAAAGTAGCTCTGCAATAAACGGAGGTCTTGTTACCAACAAAATACCCCTATGGGGTAAAAGTATTGTTTCATAAAACCTATAAACTGCCCTTTTTAAGAATATTGGTTTTTGATTGTAATTCCTCTCTCACCCCGTAGGGGTGTTTTGTCGGTAGCTTCAGTGCAGAAGAAGATACCCGTTTCACCCCGTAGGGGTGTTTTGTGATCACACAGGAACAGGTATAAAAGAGCCAATAGTGAAATGAAAATAGTAAACAGAGAATAGGGAAGGAAACCGGTTTGGCGTTACCGATAGAATGGTTAGCTGAACCGGGTTTTTATTGATTTGTTTTTTTTATATCCAGATGTACCTGATAATCACCCTTGCATAAGCCATTCCCGGATTATTTTTGGAATCTTAAACTTTATTGTAATTTTACTTTTTCAATAACTAACAATGTATACGGAATCTGACCATACGGTCTTTTCTTCCATCGAATCTGAGCTACGGTTTACGATCTACAACACGTCTCCACCCCGCTTTTAAGATCCCTGCTGACATTATTCATCAATCCTGTTAAGTCTTAAAGTCTTAACTGGCTGATTTTTATGATGTCGAAAACTTGTGTGCATTTTCTGCCCCAGGTCAGGGGCTGCTGTATGTATATCTGATAATTTCAATCACCCTTAATCAATCATTAACATGGACAAAGCTGAAATCATCAAATGGAGCCTCATTATTGGCATCCCTTTATTCTTATTGTTGTTTTACAAGTTTATTCTCCGGGTCTTCTTCGGACTGGTCATTGTACCGGAGGACAGGATTGGTCTTGTGACCAAGAAGTTTGTGCTGTTCGGACAACAGGAACTACCGGAAGGACGTATTATCGCCACCAAAGGAGAAGCAGGTTATCAAGCGCAAACCCTTCCCCCCGGTGTGTATTTCTGGAAATGGATATGGCAGTACTCGATCACTTTCCAGCCCTTTATCATTATCCCAACCGGTAAAATCGGACTGGTACTGGCGAAAGACGGTGCTGAACTGGAAACTGGCCGTATCCTTGGCCGTAAAGTGGATTGTGATTCTTTCCAGGATGCGGAGGCCTTTCTGCATAATGGCGGTCGTAAAGGCCGTCAGACAGCAATCATTGCACCCGGATCCTATCGGATCAATACCTTCCTGTTTGACCTGGAACTTACAGATATGACTATGATTCCCGATAATGCCGTAGGTATTGTCACCACGGCGGAAGGTAAGCCGCTGGAAGAAGGTCAGATCGCGGGTAAGATCATTGAAGGACATAATAAATTCCAGGATGCAGACCTTTTCCTTCAGAAAGAAGGATTAAAGGGTTTGCAGGAACAGGTGATCCTGGCCGGTTCCTATTTCTTAAATCCCTGGTTTGCCAAAATTGAAATGGTAAAAATGACAGAGATTTCCATCGGTCATGTAGGCGTGGTCATCTCTTATGTGGGCGCAGAAGGTGTGGACCTGAGCGGGGTGGAATTCAAGCATGGTAATATCGTATCAAAAGGAACGAAAGGCGTTTGGGCCGAACCGTTAGGTCCGGGCAAATACCCGATCAACCCGTATATCATGAAAGTGGAAATGGTACCCACCACCAACCTGGTGCTGAACTGGGCCAGTGCGCGGAGTGAAAGCCACCAGCTTGATAAAAATCTGTCAACGATCACGGTCCGCAGTAAGGACGGTTTCCCGTTCAACCTGGACGTATCGCAGATCATTCATATTCCCACCACGGAGGCACCTAAAGTAATTGCCCGGTTTGGTAATATGAATAACCTGGTCAGCCAGGTGCTGGAACCCACGATCGGTAACTATTTCCGGAACAGTGCGCAGGACAGTGATGTGATCGCTTTCCTCGGTACCCGTAAGGAAAGACAACAATCGGCCAAGGATCATATTGGTAAAGTGCTGGAACAATACAACGTATATGGGGTGGATACCCTGATCGGTGATATCGTACCGCCGGAAAGCCTGATGAAAACGCTGACGGACCGTAAACTGGCGGAAGAACAGAAGATCACCTATGAAACCGAGAAGAAAGCACAGGAAACCCGGCAAAGCCTGGAGAAGGAGACCGCCATTGCCGAGATCCAGAAGGAGATTGTAAAAGCAGACCAGGGCGTACTGATCGCAGAACGCATTGCGGATGCGTCTGTGAAGAAAGCCACCGGTGACGCTAATAGTGTACGTCTGCAGGCTAATGCAGAAGCCGACCGGTTGAAATTGCTGGCGAGTGGTGAGGCGGAAAAGACAAGGTTGCTCGCCAAAGCGGATGCGGAAAAAATTGAATGGCTGGCTAAAGCAGAAGCCGAGAAAATTTCACTGACCGGTAACGCAGAAGCGGAGAAAATTCTGGCCATTGGTAAATCTAATGCCGAATCCTATAAACTCTCTGTGGAAGCCATGGGGGGTGATAATTTTACCCAATTGAAAGTGATTGAATCCATCGCGACAGAGAAAGTGAAAATCATGCCGGATGTGCTGATCGGCGGCGGAGGCGATGGTGCCAATGGAGGAATCAGTGGTTTGCTTGGACTGCAGTTGCTGGAAAAGCTGGGGAGGAAAGTCAATAGTCAGGAGTAGATAGTCGTTAGTAAACAGCCAGAAGCGAGGGGCTAGAAGCAAGAAGCAAACAGCCAGGAGATTTATTTATTAACGAAATTCATAATAACACCGTGGGGGAGCATCTTCTTCCACGGTGTTTGTTTATGGCAAAACCTAAGCTCCTGTAAAAGCTACTCTTGTTCATCATCCTGTTTCTCAGCGGGTGTTATTAACTCCAGGCTCCGGGCTATTGTCCGAAGCATCGGACGATCGGCTCTGGGTAGTTCACTGCGCCGTTTATCCCTGCTTCCAGTCTTCCGGACATTCCGTCTTCCTGACTTGCCGACTTTCCGATATATTCGCTGAATAATATTCCCGGATGAAGAAATTGCTTACTGTATTGATCGCTGCCTGCCTGTTTACAGGAGTCCGTGCCCAGGCACCGCAAAACTGGACATCGGCTGAAATGTACCAGGCCCTGCTAAAGTTAAAAGTACTGGGTTCGGTATTGTATGTGGCGGCACACCCGGATGATGAGAATACCCGGCTGATCACTTATTTATCAAAAGATAAACTGTACCGTACCGGCTATCTTTCCATGACACGTGGCGATGGCGGACAAAACCTCGTGGGCGAGGAACAGGGTATTGAACTGGGGCTGCTCCGCACCCAGGAATTACTGGCCGCCAGGCGGACGGACGGGGGAGAACAATTCTTTACCCGTGCTTTTGACTTTGGGTATTCAAAAACCCCGGAGGAAACATTTTCGAAATGGGACAAGGAAAAAACACTCGCGGATGTGGTGTGGGTGATCCGCAAATTTCAACCTGATATTATAATAACACGTTTCCCTACTACCGGCGAAGGCGGCCATGGCCATCATACCGGATCGGCAATCCTGGCCAACGAAGCATTTTCTGCTGCGGCTGACCCTAACCGTTTTCCGGAACAATTGAAATATGTATCAGCCTGGCAGGCTAAATCTGTTTTATGGAACACCTTCAATTTCGGAGGTAACAATACTACAAGAGAAGATCAGTTTAAAGTGGATGTGGGTGGATATAATCCGCTGCTCGGAAAAAGTTATGGGGAAATTGCTGCCGAAAGCCGCAGTCAGCATAAAAGCCAGGGATTTGGGGTACCGGCCTCCCGGGGTGAATCCTGGGAATATTTTAAAGCCACTAAGGGCGATCAGCCTAAGGGTGATTTACTCGAAGGAATCGATCAGCGCTGGAGCCGGGTAAAGGGCGGGGAAATGGTGGCGGTTCTGCTGGACAGTATCAGTGGCCGGTTTGATTTTATGCATCCGGAAAATCGGTGAAAGGGCTGGTACAAGTATACCAATTGATCAGTTCCCTGCCGGATCATTACTGGAAAACCCAGAAACTGAAAGAAGTGGAGCAACTGATTGCACAGTGCAGTGGGTTATTTCTCGATGCCACCACGACAGAACAGTTTGCCGTGCAGACCGATTCCGTACGGGTCAGTTTTTCCCTGAATAACCGGCTGGGGGCAGAGGCTATACTTGAACGTATCAGTACCAGCGGATTTGATTCTGTGTTTAATAAAAACCTGGACAAAAACAGGAATGTTAATTTCGCCAAAACACTTTATGTTCCGGTTGAAAAACCAATCACACAACCATACTGGCTGGTTGCAAAAATGGAAGAAGGTTCTTTTAATGTAACGGATCAGCAAAAAATCGGGCAACCGGATGCTGATGCCGCTTACGAGGCAGTGATGAGTATTAAAATTTATGGAAATACTTTTCGCTTTACCAGGCCAGTTCGTTACAAGTTTACTGATCCGGTAAGGGGTGAACTCTACTGGCCATTAGTGGTGGTGCCGCCTGCGGAGTTTGAGTTTAATAATGACAATAACATATCGTTGAATGATACCACGGCCAAAACATTAATGCATTTCAGCACCAACCTGCGCCGGGATACCACTGATTATAAAGTGGTGTTGAATTATTCGGATCAATGGTATGCGGGAAAGAAAGAGTTTATTTATAAACCCTGGCCGGATAACCCTGCAAATGCTGCCTCTTATAATCTTGTACCTCGTGTAAAGAACAGGACATTCTCAGATACTGTTTCAGTAACTGTAACAAAAAATAACAGCCGGATTTATGCCGGGGAGCGGAAGCAGATAAAGTATGACCATGTGCCTTCGATCATTTATTTTAAAGATGCGAAAGCCAACCTTGTACAGGTTGATTTAAAGGTATATGGAAAGAAGATCGGTTATATTACCGGTGCCGGGGATAAAGTACCCGAAGCCCTCGAACAAATGGGATATGAAGTAACCCTGCTGGGAGATAAAGAACTCACTAAAAACAATCTTGGGCAGTTTGATGCGATCATTACCGGGATAAGGGCCTATAATACCCATGCCTGGATGAATAAGCATTTTGACAAACTGATGAAATATGTATTTGAAGGAGGGAACCTGATTGTGCAGTACAACACCAGCAACCAGATTGGTCCGGTGCGGGCCAAGATCGGCCCCTATCCGTTCAATATTACCCGTGCCCGTGTAACTGATGAAAATGCCGCGGTGAAAATCCTGAATCCCGGGCATCCGGTATTCAATTTTCCCAATAAGATCAGTGCGGATGACTTTACGGGATGGAAACAGGAACGCAGTATTTATCATGCCAGTGATACTTCCGGCAAATTTGAGAAACTGATCAGTATGGCTGACCCCGGTGAAAAACCGGATGATGGCAGTTTGCTGGTGGCGAAATACGGAAAGGGCTGGTTTACCTATACCGGGCTGGTTTTTTTCCGTGAATTACCGGCCGGCGTACCGGGTGCCTACCGGTTGCTCGCGAATATCATTGCATTAAATAAGAAAAAAGGATTCTGATGACAGACGTGAAAAAAGGAGGCATACGCCGGAGTGAAATGGCCTTTCTCTTTGCGATCGTCATCGGATTGGTACTGGGCATTATCATCAAGAAAATCAGGATCGGTATCCTGATCGGCCTGGTGCTGGGAATGATCATTGTGCTGACAGGCTGGCTGCGCACTACCCGAAAAAAATAATATGAAGGAAACAGATAACGAAAAAGCGCCATTTTTCAAGAACTGGACCGGCTGGTATATACTGGTGATCGGTTTCCTGCTGGTACTGATCGTCCTTTTCTATTACATTACTAAACGATTTGCATGAGTCTGCCGGACTGGATTGTACTGGTTTTAACCCTGCTGAGTATTGTGGCCTACGGGCTCTATAAAAGCCGGACGTCAAGAAACCTTGATGGCTATTTCCTGAGCAACCGGAGTATGCCCTGGGGACTGGTGCTGCTCAGTATCATGGGCACCCAGGCCAGTGCCATTACTTTTTTATCCGCACCCGGCCAGGCTTATACCGATGGAATGCGGTTTGTACAGTATTATTTTGGGATCCCCCTGGCCATGGTGGTGATCTCCATATTCTTTGTCCCGATCTTTCACCGGCTCCGGGTGTACACCGCTTATGAGTACCTGGAACAGCGGTTTGATGGAAAGACAAGAACGCTGACCTCCCTGCTTTTTTTCCTGCAACGGGGTTTATCA
>CAZYTV010000239.1:0-7112 GCA_964650455.1 uncultured Chitinophaga sp.
CAATCCCGCAGGCGCTTCCATCCTCACCACCCCCGGAACCTTTGGTTTGATCAGTCCCTCTTCAATGGCGGTAGTGATAGTACCAATCGTCCCATGACCGCACATCGGGAGGCAACCACTGGTTTCAATAAATAAGACGGCCACATCATTGGCCGGGTCATGCGGCGGATAGAGGATGCTGCCACTCATCATATCATGACCGCGGGGTTCAAACATCAGCCCGGTCCGGATCCAGTCAAACTCCCGCAAAAAATGCTGGCGTTTTTCGCTCATGCTGTTACCCACCAGTTCAGGTCCGCCCTTTTTCACCAACCGTACCGGATTACCACAAGTGTGTGCATCCACACAGTCAAATATGTACTTAGCCATAAATATCTCAATAAGAATTTTTTACTCTTTTTTGTTTAGTTGAACCCATTCAGGGTTCAGGGGACCTGGCTGCCGTTTACCCCGGGTTTCACCCGGGGCTATTAATTGTCAGGCCCCTGCAGGGCCATTCCATCTCCCCAATTCCCTCGTCCTATTCTCCATTCCTCATTTCCCATTTTCTATTTACTATTCTCTATTAACTATTTCCTTAAATTAGCCTCCAATTGCTTGTTCATGGAAACCTACGGAAAGATACTACTCATTGCCATGCCAGCCTTCCTGGTCCTGGTACTTTTTGAAAAATGGTGGGGCTGGAAAAAGGGATTTGACACGGTCCGGAATATGGACATGATTTCCTCCCTGAGTTCAGGCATCACTAATGTCACCAAGAGTGTGCTGGAAGTCACTGTTGCCATCGGCATTTATCCTTTTATGCTGAATTACCTGGCGCTGACGCATATTGAGAATACCATCCTGGTGTATGTCATAACCTTTATCATTATTGATTTCAACGGGTACTGGATTCACCGGTGGAGTCATGAGATCAATCTCTTCTGGAATCTGCATGTGATTCATCATAGCAGCGAAGAATATAATCTGGCCTGTGCCTTGCGCCAGAGTATTTCCGCCTTCTTTAATATGTTTACGGTATTACTGCTTCCGGCTGCCCTGCTTGGTATACCCGAACAGGTCATTGCCACAGTGGCTCCGTTGCAGTTATTTGCCCAATTCTGGTACCATACCCGGCATATCAACCGGATGGGTTTTTTGGAAAAAATAATTGTAACCCCCAGTCACCACCGGGTACACCATGCGGTAAATCCCGAATACATGGATAAGAATCTCTCTCAGATCTTCATTATCTGGGATAAATTATTCGGCACCTTCCAGGAAGAGTTAAAAGAAGTGCCGCCCGTGTATGGCATTTCCCGGCCGGCCAAAACCTGGAACCCGATCCGAATCAATTTTCAGCATCTCTGGCTGATGATCAAAGATGCCTGGCGGACAAATAACTGGAAGGACAAATTTACCCTCTGGTTCAGGCGTACCGGTTACCGTCCCGCTGACGTAGCAGCTAAGTACCCGGTATATAAAATTGAAGACGTTTATCATTTTGAAAAATATGATACCCGTACCTCCCCGGCCTTCACTGCCTGGGCCTGGGTACAACTGACCCTGCTCTTGCTCTCAATCAGTTACCTCTTTGGCAATATTGCCTATATCAATTCGATTGACAGCAGCTATATCTATTGGTACGGTGCTTTTGTATTCCTGACTGTCTACGCGCTGACTGAACTGATGGACCGGAATTCAAATGCCATGATCTGGGAAGTCCTGCGTTGCGGACTGGGGTGCTGGTTTCTTTACCAGCAGGGAGATTGGTTTGGGGCGGGGTTCTGGCTGGCGAATATAAAATACATTCTTGCTGTATATTTTATAGTTTCCCTGTTTGCTGCTTTTTATTTTACTATGAAACATAAAAAAGAAGACTCCGCCTCTTTTGCGACTTAAATATCCGGGAATTCAATTCCAGCACAGATTTTGCATTATAGCTATTGCCCCATCCCGCCGCCTTTCACTTATAAACCCGATTTATATGAAAAAGGCCTTAGTATTTTTCGCAGTACTGTATTCTTCCCTGGGTTCCGCCCAGCTTAAACCAACTTCGGTATGCCCGGAATTTGTCGTCGACATTCTCGACGGACGGATTGGCGAACTGGATCCCCGATCCACTATCGGACAGATCAAAGCGAAATACCCCTGTTATACCAAACTTGAAAACGAATCGGACTCTGCCTGGTGTGGTGGAGGGATATTTTACAAAGACCGGGACCTCTTCTTCTATACCGGCCGTGATTATGTGGAGATAGGACCTGCTTTTAAAGGAAAACTTACCCTGGCACTGATGGGAGCCGCCCGTGGCAGCTTTTTCAAAACCCTGGGTAATCCTATGATTAAAGACACGGGTTGGGATGCCTACCAAACCGCCTATGGGATGCTGCTATTATACTTCAATAAATCAAATAAAGTATACAAGATCCGGTTCAGCACGGAGAAAGCAGGAAGTATCAGATTGTGTGACTGAAAATTGTTAACAACCGTTTCCTGAATTTAACAACTTTCTTTACACGGCTTTCTTATTGTCAGTGTATCTTAGTAAGGTTCAACCAAAGCCCCTGTCACATGCTAAGATTAAGTATATGCTGCTGCTTGCTGTTTTGCATTTCCCTGGCCGACGCACAGGAATATTTTAAACCCGGGCAATTTGTCATTAAAGGCCAGGTGAAAAATTTCAGAGAACCATTTTTTGAATTCGGGATGACCAGTTATCTGAACAATGAAAGTCTTTCAGTACCGGTACAGGGGGATGGCCGGTTTGAACAATCATTCCCGGTACAATACCAGCAGGATATTTACTTCTATCTGAATGATGATGCGATCAGCTTCACCGTTAAAGATAAAGACACTCTTTTCCTGGAATGGGATAATGATCATTTTACGCCCAGCTTCTCCATCAGGGCCGGGGGAGAAAACCGTAACCTGGAACTGGCCTTGCAATGGATTTCTTACCGTCATTTCCGCGACCCTTTCATGAAGCTCTTTGAAATGGATAAAAAAACAAGTGCGGAAGAAAAGTATAAGAAAGTAAATGACCTGTTTAACCGTCATATTGAGCTCATCTCCGATTCTTTTCAAAAACTACATGCACAGATTCCCGGAGCACAGTATAATCGTGAAATCAAATTCACGAGATTTGCCAACCAACAGTTTGCTTCAGTATTATTTCAGTATAACAACTTTTTATGGCAAAACCGGATGGTCCCCCAGTTCAAAGTAAAGCCGGCTAAAGACAGCAGTGGTTATTTTTCTGGACTTGACATACAATTCCTGAAATACCAGTATGGTATGTTGAACGAATTCTGGTTCAGGGATATACCGGAATACCGGGATTTCCTCTTTAATTATATCCGTTTTCAGAAACCCTTTAACAGCTGGTCTGCCATCCAGCCGGCCAAAGCCAGGGGCTTTGATCCAACATACGACGATTACCATACAGCTTTGGGCGCTATCCAGATAGGCAGCATCCGTGACTGGTTTATTATGCGGTCAATCATCTTTGGATTCGGCCATTATGACTTCACACCCGTAGAAAAAATTTATGAGGAAGCTTTACCGGCAATAACAGATCCGTGGATAAAGGAAACCTTGCAAAATCATTACACAGCCATCAAACGTTTAAAACCCGGCAACCCCGCTCCTGCCTTTACCCTCAAAAATGAAAAAGGGCAAATGGTCTCACTGAGTGATTTCAAAGGCAAAGTGGTATATATAGATTTTTGGGGCGTATTCTGCGGCCCTTGTATTTATGATATTAAAAATCATATCCCGAAAATACATGAATATTATAAAGACAAGGAGATTGTATTTATCAATATCTGCGTAGACGCCAAAGAAAAACAATGGAAAGATGCCTTAGAGAAATATAAATTAGATGGCATCAACCTGATCGCGGAAGGCTGGACCGACCACCCGGTTTGCCAGGCGTATAATATAAGCAGTATCCCGCATTATATTCTCATTGACAAAGAAGGAACAATCGTCAATAATAATGCCCGGAGACCATCAGGCATTGACCTGAAGAGCGGGAAGAATGTGATTGATAATTTATTAAAGTAACAGGGATAAAGAAAAAATTCAAACCTGCCCTCCGTAGCTTCGGCGAAGGGGGAGTAAAAAGTAAAAAATCCTATAGCAGCAGAATTGGTATAGTAACCAGAATTATCTCAGGAGGGGCTGTTCCCTTCTCGCTTCTAGCTTCTCGCTTCTAGCCCTGTTTCCTCAGATACTTCGTCAGCACCACAATCTGCTGTCCATCGATCCGGCCTTCGATCTGTTCTGTATTATTGGATACCAGGCGGATATTATGAATCACGGTGCCCACTTTAGCATTCGCAGAAGAGCCTTTTACATCCAGTGATTTGGTGAGCACCACATTGTCTCCGTTTTTCAATATAGCCCCATAGCAGTCTTTATGTAGTTCCACCGATCCGTCATTCTCATGATCGCCGGAGGCCTTGGCCCATACCAGTTTATCCTCATCCAGGTACATCATATCCAGTTGTTCAGAAGCCCAGCTTTCATTGCGCAGCCGGTTCAACATCCGCCAGGCCATCACCTGTACCGGTATTACTTCACTCCACATACTGGTGCTGAGACATTTCCAGTGAGCACTGTCCAGTTCTTCTTTCTTTTCAATCTGTGCCAGGCATTTCGGGCAAACCAGGATGGCATCTTCCATATTCCCTGTAGCCGGGGGCACTTCATATATTTTCAGGTGTTCAGTCGCCGTACATAATTCACACTGATTGCCGCTACGTTTAGCCAGTAATTCGTCTTGTCGCATGCTGTGGTTGTTATTGGGCGCGAATGTAGGGAAAATAGGCGGGTTGGGGGGTGATGAATATTTTATTCAACCCAGGAGATGTTGAAAGAAGTCAAAATTCAAAAATAAAAAAGTAAAAAACCTATAAAGGAAAAGACTTAAAATAAACAAACAATCACTAAGAACGGGCTGTTGCCTGCCGACTGCAAACTGCAGACTGCCGACTGCTACCTTTCAGCTATCAACTAACCGCCCTGGAGATACCTAGAGGATTCCCTTCCTTCAACTCATCCGGCAATAACTCATCCGGCCAGTTCTGGAAAGAAAGCGGCCTGGCAAAGCGCTTGATAGCATCTGCCCCTACAGAACCAAAACGGGAATCGGTGGAGGCCGGGAACGGACCTCCATGTTGCATACTGAGACAAACTTCCACACCGGTTGGAACCCCATTCAGCACAAAACGGCCACAGATATTTTTAACGGCTTCAACGAGCGCATTGTTATTCGTGATATCCGTTGTTGTTGCCATTAATGTAGCTGTCAGTTGTCCTTCGAGATGAAGGGCCACTTCCAGCATTTCAGCAGCATGGGCACAACGCACCACCAGTGAATAAGGGCCAAATACCTCTTTATGCAAAAGCGGGTTTGCTAAAAATGTTTTACCATCCACAGTAGCAATTGTAGGAAGTCCCGTGCAACGGTCTTCACCTGACAGACCGGATTCAGCCACCAGGTGCACATTTTCCTGCATCAGGGCTTCTTCCCGCTTATTGGCAAAATTATCGGCGATACCCTGGTGCAGCATCATGCCGGGCATTGTTTGCTGTATGGCCTTACCCAGGTCATGGGTGAATTGCTGCAATTCCGTTCCGTCAATACCAATGATCAGTCCGGGGTTGGTACAAAATTGTCCGACACCCAGTGTAACAGAGCCGGCATACTGGATGGCAATTTCACCCGCAGCGGCTTTTAGTTTTTCCGGTAACAGGAAAACCGGATTCACACTGCCCATTTCAGCAAATACAGGAATGGGCTCGGGCCGCTGATTAGCCCAGTCAAATAATTGTTTACCCCCGGCAAAAGAACCGGTAAATCCAACGGCTTTGCAATAAGTATGGGTGACCAGCGCTTTACCAACTTCAAATGAGATACCAGCCACATGCGCAAAAATGCCGTCTGGCATTCCCGTTTTCTCAGCTGCCCGGAAAACAGCCTGTGCAGCCAGATGCGAGGTCTGCGGATGCGCCGGATGTGCTTTCACGATCACCGGGCAACCGGCTGCAAATGCTGAAGCCGTATCACCCCCTGCAGTTGAATAAGCAAAAGGAAAATTACTGGCACCAAACACCACCACCGGCCCCAGGGGCACCAGCATTTTACGGATGTCCGGCTTAGGAGGTGTCTTATCCGGATTCGCATTATCAATTCTTGCTTCCAGCCAGTCTCCTTTCTCACAGGCTGTTGCATAATTCTCCAGTTGAAAGATAGTACGCGCCCGTTCTCCCCGTAATCTCGCTTCCGGCAGATTGGTTTCCTGCATGGCTGTCTGAATCAGTTCATCACCCGCAGCTTCCAATTCCTTTGCAATGGCCCGCATGAAACCGGCTCTTTGTTTCAGGGAAAGCTTACGGTACTCATGAAAAGCTTTCCAGGCAGCGGTCATTACTTCGTTGATCTCTTGTATGGTTGCGTCTTTAGACATGGTTAGTCGTTAGTAGTTAGTTGTTAGTCGTTAGCAAGTAGCCAGAGGCAAGAAGCAAGAAGCAAGAAGCAAGAAGGGAACAGCCGGCAGCTCTTTCATTCAGAAGACTTCCGGATACTGTAACGTTTCTAGCTCTATAAAGCTTTTTACTTTTTACTTTTAAATTTTTACTTATATAGCCGGTCTTTTAGCAATTCCCTGCTTTATTATCCCCAGCACCCGTTCCCTTTCCTCCCCTTCCAGTACCAGCCTCGGTGCTCTCACATATTCATTACTGATGCCGGTCTGCGCCGCCGCCAGTTTGATATATTGTACCAGCTTGGGATGAATATCCAGTTCCAGTAAGGGCATAAACCAGCGGTAAATGACCGCCGCTTCTGCAATCTTACCCGCTTTTACCAGGTTATAGATCGCCATGGTTTCTTTAGGGAAGGCACAAACCAGTCCGGCCACCAGTCCATCTGCCTCCAGGCATAACTCTTCCATCGCCAGCGTATCCACTCCACAGAGAATTTTGAACCGGTCCCCAAAACGGTTTTTCATCCGGATCAGGTTGGTAACATCCCTGGAACTTTCTTTAAGCGCAGTAATATTCTCACATTCCAACAACTGATCAAATAAGGCGGGATGTGCATCGATTTTATAATCCACCGGGTT
>CAZYTV010000240.1:0-7084 GCA_964650455.1 uncultured Chitinophaga sp.
TTCAAATATTTCATCTTCATTTCCTTTCAGTATATAAACCGCTTGTGCTTTTGCTCCCCTCAAATTTTCGGTGTAGAAATTTCCTTTCTTATCTAAGACCTCAGCATGGGATATTTTTATCGTATCGCCGGCGTTTCCTTTTACTTTTATTTGCACCCAACCCACTAAGTTTTGTCCAAAGTCGATTACCTTTTCCTTTTTTGGTGTGGTAATTATTTTTACCGGTTGAAAAGTTTCATGTTTTTTTATCGGTTCATTATAAGCTGCTTTTAAAATGGATTTTGAAAAATCAGCCGTTTTTACACCGTCCCACTTAGAGTCATCATATCCCGGCAAAGCCCAACCTTTATTTTCCAGCCTTGCATCAATAGTCTCACCTAAATAAATTCCGTTCGAACGAATGGTGCCGGTGGAAGATTTCCAGCTTCCGTCAGAAGCAATTGTTGTAGTTGTTCCATCAGCATAAACCAATTCAAGCTGAAACAACAGTGCAATATCTTTTCCATAAATATTTCTTTTATTATCAAAAGCAAAATTTCCACGATACCACCCATCACCTAATGTTACTGCAATTGCATTGTTCCCATTCATAACCTGTGCAGTAATATCATATGTCTGATATTGCAGATGCTTGTTATAACTCGTCCAGCCAGGAGTGAGATAAGCATCTCCAATTCGTTTTCCGTTTATCTGTGCTTCGTATAAACCATGTGCCGTAATATATACAGTAGCTGATCTTATTTTTTTATTATTACTAAATTCTTTACGCAGCAATGGCGAAGCAAATACACTATCTTCTTTATAACCCGGCTCTATCCATTGGGCTTTCCAGTCGGTAGCTTGCAGCAATCCCATTTTCCAAAATGAAACTTCACTCCAAGGCGACGTCTTTCCATTGTTATCCCATACTCTTACCTGCCAGTAATACTTTTTACCTGAAACTAAGGCTGTGCCATTGTAAGGTATATGCACTGACTGACTGGAATTTATTTTTCCACTCTTCCAGACACCTTCACCTTTTACTAATGCCGCAGGTATTGCGCCTACTCTTATTTCATAGGCCAACTGCATTGTATTCCGTTCACCAGAAGACAATTGCCAGCTAAAACGTGGTTGTAACACATCAACACCAATGGGGTTTTGTAAATTTTCAATCCGGAGGTTTTCAACTTTTAATTGGGCAAAAGAAGCTATAAAAAAACAATGCAAACAAAGCAGCAATAAAATATTTCTTTTCATTTTGACTATGATGTTTTAATAGTTGTAAATCAGTATGCTTTAAGTACCACAATACCATGTGCAGGTAAGGTTATTGTTTTTTCAGCTCCTGCCTTACCTAAATTTTTATGCTGCCATAAATCTCTCAATTTACTTTTTGGCCTGATGCCTGTTTTAGCTGTAGCTAAAGTATATACCTTTTCTTTGTTACTCCTGTTCATAATAGCAATGGCTTTTTGCTTACCCTTTCCCAATCGTTTTACCCAAACTTCAACATCACCTTCTTTTAAAATGCGGTGAGCCTGCACAAATGCAATATCCTGATTAATGGCGATAAGTTCCTTATTGCTGAGTATTTCAATTGTTTGCTTACTCATGCTACGTAAGTCGTTACCGGCTAACAATGGCGAATTCATCATGCACCACAAAGAAAAATGTGTTTTATCTTCTTCGTAACTCATCCCACGGCCCACCTGCAACATATCCATATCGTTGTAATGGCCCGGTGATGCATATTTGTATAAATCAGCATTAAGGTCAATAATTTTAAGAATAGAAGAAAAATTTTCTCTGATGTCACCTGATATTCTCCAGGAGTCAGCTTTCTTAATTGCCCATAGGCCGGGAAATTTCCAACGACATACATTAAACACAAGATTTTTATTGATTGTCTTTACAGCATCAATAATTTTTGTGTACTCTGTCTCCTCGTCTAACTTTTGTTTTTCGCCACCACACCAGTCCACCTTTAAAAAATCATAATTCCATTCGTTGAAAAATAAATTGCAGTCTTGTTTAATATGGCCATAAATCCCCACCCCAAAACCGTTCGGGTCTTTATCATAAATTGAACCGCAGGTGTTTATTCCTGCATCGGTATAAATACCGGCTTTTAATCCTTTGCTATGAATATAAGTTGCAAGCGCTTTCATTCCCGAAGGAAATTTTGTTATGTGAGAAAAAAGTTTACCTGAGGAATCCCTACCTCCAAAATAACCATCGTCAATATTGATGAAACGATAACCTGCATTGTATAAGCCAGAGCTAATCATTGCATCAGCTTGCCCGCGAATCATTTCTTCATTGATGTTTATATGAAAATGATTCCAACTGCTCCAGCCTATGATTGGTGGTTTTGGCTTTTGAGAATACACAACCCCTGCTTGTATCAAAAGCAAAATTGTAAAGACTTGTATGATTTTTGCTCTTTTGCGCATATTTAACCTGTACAGTTTTACTTCATATTTAACAACATTGTCTACTTTGAAACGGGTTGTAAAGGAATATAAATAATCCCAACTCCAGAAATTCAGTTTTATCTGTTACCAAACATTTTAAGTGTTTGTGTGTCGCCTAGTTTTAATGCAACATGCGTTGAGTCCGTCATTTTACAACTCTTCCAGGCAATGCCGGTCGACAAACTATCAATACAATTTTTAAAAGCTTCATCTTCATTCCAGACATGTGGAAAGGTCAGGCATTTGTAATGTGAATCATCATAAGTGGTAGAAAAAGTCATGCTGTCGTTTCCTACAAACATTTTCCAGTCACTGTTGAAGTTATACTTAACTCGTTGCGAAGCGTTTTGAGCAATAGCTTTTGGGAGAACCAATAATAGAAGTAAAGAAAAAATGATTATAGTCCGCAGGTGGACATTGGAATGGTTCATACAGCAATAGTTGTAAGTTGTCGTAAATATATTATGTTACCAGCGAACCATTATCCTGTGCTGTTATGTGATTAGAAAATTCAAAGGCAAGTAATCATTAGTTAATTTCACCGTTACTTTCTGGGATTATATTTATAGTAATATAGGTTCCCGTTTAAAATTTTGTTGCTGTCTATTTTCAGCAACAAATTAGCAACAAAAAGTTCAAAAAAGGGTCATTTCAGCCATAAATAATAAAATATTTTATATTGTAGTAAATTAATAATCAATTATAAATGAATTAAAAAAGAAATCTACTTCCCGATACAAAACTTCGAAAAAATATAATCCAACTGATCCTCATTGGTAATCTCGCCGGTTATTTCCCCGAGATAATGTAAACAACGCCGTATATCCAGCGACAGCAGGTCGCCGGGGAGTTTGTTATCAAGACCGGCTTTTATTTCACTGAGGGATCCGGCCACCTGTTGCAATGCATGGTAATGCCGGGCATTGGTGATGATGGTGCTTTCGGTCTGTACCTGTCCCTGTAATACCAAATCCACCATGCGTTCACGCAATACTTCGATATGTCTTTTTTGTTTAGCGGCAATGAATACAACCGGTTCCAACTGGCTGAACTGAAGACGGGCGGCGGATTCATCCCCGGCATCGATCTTATTGCCCACGAGTAAATAACGGAGACCGGCTTCATCGGCTTCCTGTTTCCATTTGAGTACATCCGCTTTATCACTGTTCACATCAAACAGATATAAGACCACATCGGCCTGTTGAATCTTGGCCAGGCTTCTTTCGATACCGGCAGATTCAATGGAATCGGTTGTATGCTGACGGATGCCGGCAGTATCAATGAGCCGGAAAAGAATGCCGTCAATATTAATGATCTCTTCAATCGTATCGCGGGTGGTGCCCGGTATATCGCTGACGATGGCCCGGTTTTCATTGAGCAGGGTATTTAATAAAGTGGATTTGCCGGCATTGGGTTTGCCCACGATCGCCACTGATACCCCGTTGCGGATTACATTACCCAGCTTAAAGGAATGAAGCAAGCCGGAAGTGGCTTCCTGCATTTCACTGATCAATGCATAAAACAGTCCGCGGTCCGCAAATTCCTCACCCTCCTCGGAGAAATCCAGCTCGAGTTCGATGAGGGCGGAAAACTTTAGTAACCGTTAGCGTAGTTCTTTGAGGTTCTCCGAGAAGCCACCCCGGATCGTATGCAGGGCTGCTTTCTGAGAAGCTGCTGTATTCGCCGCGATGAGATCTGCCACGGCTTCGGCCTGTGTGAGGTCCATTTTGCCCTGCAGGAAGGCGCGTTGTGTGAACTCACCTGGTTTGGCGAGTCTTGCCCCCCTTCGGATACAGGCATCGATGACCTGCTGCTGTACAAAGGGAGACCCGTGACAACTGATCTCCACCACATCCTCGCCGGTATAGGAACGGGGATGACGAAACAGGGACAGCACCACTTCATCCAATACGGTTTCACCCTCCTTCAAAAAACCAACATGCAGGGTATGCGAAGCCTGCGCCGTCAGGTCTTTGGAAGGGAATAGACCATTCACCAGTTCAATGGCCCTGGTTCCGCTGATCCTGATCACGCCGATAGCACCCACCCCGGGAGGCGTGGCGAGAGCAACAATAGTATCGTCCCAACCAGTCAGCTTATTCATAAAGGCAAAATTAGTGGAAGGGGGAAGTTAAAATTCAAAAGTAAAAAGTAAAAAAACCTAAAGCAGGAGCCAGTTGGCAGTTGGCAGGGGCAACTTAAAAATATTGGCTAAGCGTTGAGACTTGAGACTATACACCTTGTCTCACCACTCACCACTGACCACTCATTACTCACCATTTTATCCTCCGAAGCTCTTCAGAGTTTTCCGCTATATAGTTTGCCCGGAGCGTAGGTGGAAAAAAAATCCCCCCTGATTACAGGAGGGATTTCTAAATATTCTAACCAACAACTTACTCAGATTCCACTCTGAATGTGATCGGCTGTTTGCGGTAGGCTTTTACCTGGCGGCCATTTTGTACGGCTGGGCTCCATTTGGGTCCTTTTTTAATAACCCGGATGGCTTCTTCTTCCATACCGTAACCATGGTTGGTCAGGGATCTTACGTCACTGATGTTTCCTTCTTTGTCCACTACAAACTGTACAACAGTAGTGTAGGTTCCTTCGGGAGCACCATTATCCGTGGCTACCTGTCCGTTTGCGTTTCTTTCGAGGTACTGACGCCATTTAGAGTCACCGCCCGGGAAACTGGCTTCAATTTCCACTTTGTCGAAGATCTTATTTTCGTCATCTTCCTTTTTAACTTCGACGATTTGCTTACCCTGGTCGATATCCACAGGAGCGGCAATGCCTTCATCCTTGATACCTTCCTGGCTAACCACATCGATCTTAGCTTCTTTCAGTTCTTCCTGGGGGGGTGGTGGCTTTTCCACTTCTTCGTCTTTCTTGATCACCGGGGGTGTGAACTGTTTCATTTCCACTTTCGGTGGGTCTTGTTTCGGGGGAGGCGGGGGCGGAGGAGGAGGAATTTCCTTCTTCTCTTCCTGCTTCACATCCTGGATCGTCATCTCATTCATTTTCAGCTTCTTGTCTTGCTTTTCCTTCAGCGTACTGGATAAAATCGAAGACAATAAAGCCAGCAGGGCTATAGAGCCTGTAATGATGAGAGCGCGTGTAATACGGCGGTTATAAGTCTTTCTTAACTCATAGGCGCCATAGTCTTTGTTCTTTCCGTCAAAGATGATGTCCAGAACATCGGCTGAGAGTATTTTATTGGCTTCCATTACGTAGCGTTTTTAATTAGATGCACAAGGGATTCATTTCCATAATCCCGTTCCTATTTAATTGCAGGGGCAGGGGCCACGGGGGCACCACCTTCGGTTGCCTTGATCAGTTCAAACTCCTGGTCAAAGATTTTTACCATGGCGTAGGTACGCACCTGGTTGATAGTCATTTCGTCCAGCATATCCACCGTGTTCTTGTAAGTGGCTTCTGAACTGGGTTTAATGATCACCACAAAATCCTTATCCGCGCAGTTTGCGACCGGTTTACCTTCTGCTTTGTTCTTGGCCTCGCATTCCGGATCACGGACATAACGGGAGATCACCTCTTTCTTTTTATTGACAATGATGTCACGGATTGTTTTGTAGGTAGCTGTTTTGAAGTTGCTTCCGTCTTCTTTCAGTTTACCTTCATAGTAATAGATAACATTATTGTTACCCAGCATGATACTGAGTACAGAGGATTCCTTGACCTCGGTCTGTTCTTTTACATCCTTTACATCCTTAGGCATGTTGAGGTCGAGCGTGGTCGGGGTGCTCATGGTTGCTGTGAATACGAAAAACGTAATCAGCAGGAATCCGAGATCCACCATTGGCGTCATATCCACGCGGGTAGAAAGCTTTTTCGCTTTTTTCACCCCTCTTCCTTTTTTGTGGCCACTATCGCCACCTTCTTCTATACTAGCCATAATGAATTGTTTTTAAAAATTATTTCTTTAAATCTTTTTCTCCGGCTGCTTCCTTACGGTACAATTCTGTTCCGGGAGGAATTTCGTCCAGGGCAGTCACGAGGTTGTACTTAAACTCCTCATTCTTTTTCAAGGCTGAAATCACCGCTTCAAATGTGGGGTATTTTGATGCGGCATCACCTTTGATCAGGTAATTCAGCTTTTCCCCCCGAAAAGCAGATTTAGCTTCCCGGATCCACCAAAACAGCTGATTGTTCAGGGTGTCCAGCACCGGAATGCCCGGCACTTTCAGCTTTGGCTGTTCTTTGGCATCCGTTGCCAGTAATTGCTTTAAACCGGCAAAGGGAACACCTACAGCAAAAGTTTTCTTGAAATTCGCCATTTCCGAAGCACTTAAACCCAGGTTCTGTGTGGTATTGATTCCGGCAATGATCGCGTCAAACTTGGTTTTATCTTTTTCTGATAAAATAGTAAAGAAAACCCGGTTCGTTGAATCAATGGAAATCAAAACCGCATTATTCTCAGGCAGTTTCTGTGACAAAACTGAACCCGGAGTAGTGATCTCAACAGGCTCCTGCGGTTTAAACTTGGTCGCCATAATGAAAAAGGACAGGATAAGGAATGCCACATCCACGAAGGGGGTCATGTCCGTAAACGTACTCTTTTTGGGTATCTTAACACTTGGCATGAATCTTTATTTAGTAATTAGATGAAATAG
>CAZYTV010000241.1:0-6988 GCA_964650455.1 uncultured Chitinophaga sp.
TTATCATACTCTTCCATCTTACCATCCTTTCTAGTTATGAAAATTATGGCGGATTCTTCATTGTTTTTAAAGGCCCAGGATACAGCTTTCACATCGGGATTGTTTTTCAAAAAATCCTTCATCGGGTTTACAGCCTGTACCGGCGGTGGTGGCGGGGCTATCCGTTTACCCGGGAAAGTATCTGTTAAAGCCACAGGTATCGCTTCCTGGAGTATGACTGTTTTGGTATCCTGCAGCTTCCAGTCATTCCTGAAGGCCAGCAACAGAACGGATATTAACGGCAAAACAAATAGAAATTTCACCAAATGGACTTTGGCAGATCGGAGTTTGTTCATCATGGCAATTCTTTTTTTAAGTGACGAAAAATTAAATTGATTGGCTATACTAAAATGATTGTTCCCGATAACTTTCAACAGCAGGTACTGATATTGCTTCCGGTCCATCCCCTGCTCCAGCACATGCCGGTCGGCAATAAACTCCAGGTTCTGCCGGATCGATTTTTTCAGGAGCCAGGCAAAGGGGTTATACCAGTTCAGGAGGCAAAGCAGTTCTCCCCAGATAATATCCGCACTGTGTTTCTGTTTTACATGCACCAACTCATGCCGGATGATTTCTTCCAGTTCATCTGCGCTGTGCTGTTCCTTATTAATAAAAATGGAATTGCCGAAAGAGAATGGAATAATGGTTGTATCCACCTGGTAGAGGCGTATCCCGTTGTAAGTTACGCGTGCAGATGATTTACGCATCCGTTGAATGGACAACAACTGAATACAAAGCCTGAATAACATCACTCCCAACCCTGACAGCAGCAGCAGCAGCAGGCCATATTCCCAGCTATTGAGGGAGACCGCCGTATTCTCCTTTGTCAATATAAACTGCTGACCCAGTACAGGCACCCAACTGACCACCGGACTGTCGTTTAATTCGGACCGTTCGAGTACAAAGGATATATCCACAAAGGGCAGAAAAAAACACAACAAGGTATAACCCAACAGGTACCAGCGGTTCCAGTTATAAAAAGTCAGCCTCCTTAATACGAACTGGTAAAATAAAAAAACCAGCCCGAGGGCAAGAGATAATTTAAGAAGATATATGAAAACGAAAGGCATTTGAAAAGTTTAGTCGTTTAGTCGTTTAGTTGTTTAGATGTTTAGAACCACACTACTCACCACTCACTTCTCCCCCTTCTCAATCATCGTAATTATTTCCTTCAGTTCTTTGGCCGAAAGTTTTTTCTGCTCCACGAAGAAGTTGACCATTTCCTTGTACGAATTGTCAAAGTATTCTTTCACCACTTTCCCCATGAATTTTTTCTTATACTCCTCTTCCGTTACAGCCGGATTATAGAGAAAAGAATTGCCAACCAGGCGACTGGTCAGGTACCCTTTCTTTTCCAGGTTTTTAATCGTGGAAGCCACGGTCGTATATGGGATATCATTACCGAGATGTTCCATAAAGGCTTTTACATTGCCTTCCCGGGTACGCCATACGGCCTGCATGGTTTCCTCTTCGGCATGGGTGAGTTTTTCCATTTTCTACGAAATTTTCGTAAATCTACGAAATTCTCGTAGATGGCCAAATTATTTTTCCTAAACCCCCTGCAGGGAATTTCGGGGGCCACAAAAACATACAAAAGGACACGAAATAGAAAGGATTTGCTACGCAAATGCCTGCCTGCGGCAGTGGGGCCACAGATTTCACGGATAAACACGGATTTTATTTACCTGCGGCAAATGGGGTGGCCACGAATTGCCACGAATGGTAACGAAAAAATGCTAAGAAGGGGCTATTCAATATTGACTATTGACTAAAAACTTTTGACATACTATACAACTAAATCAGTTGCTTCAACTTTTCTACTACAATATCAATCTCCTCCTTCGTATTGTATTTGCTGAACGAGAAACGCACCGGAACCCGGTTGGGATTATTGTTGATGGCCCGGATAACATGACTGCCGATATCAGCACCACTGCTGCAGGCACTGCCGCCGGAAGCACAAACACCCTGCATATCCAGGCTGAAGAGGATCATCTCCGATTTCTCGGTCTTGGGAAATGACACATTAAGCACGGTATATAGACACTGTCCGTTATAATCACCATTGAAGGCCACATCAGTTATATGCAGTTGTAACTGCTCAATCATATATTGTTTGAGCGATTGGATATAGGCACTGTCCTTCTCCTGCCCGGCATCTGCCAGTTCCAGCGCTTTGGCAAATCCTACAATACCATACAGGTTTTCGGTTCCGGCCCGCATATTGCGCTCCTGCCCGCCGCCATACACAATGGGCTTGATCCTGATATTGTCGTTGATATAAATAATCCCCACACCCTTTGGACCATGAAACTTATGACTGGCCCCCGTGGCAAAATGAACCGGATTATTTCTTAAATCTATTTTATAATGCCCGATCGTCTGTACCGTATCGGAATGAAATATCGCATTGTACTTTTTACAGATTTCACCGGTGGTATGAATATCCAACAGGTTACCGATCTCGTTATTGGCATGCATTAAACTCACCAGGCAACGAACAGGACTCGCCGTTAATTGTGATTCCAGGTCTGCCAGGTCAATATGACCATCCGGTAAAAGCTTCACAAAACTTATCGTTACTTCGTCCTGGCAGGCAAAATGTTCAACAGTATGTAATACAGCATGATGTTCTATAGAAGAAGTAATGATATGCCGGCAGCCCAGGTCATGAATAGCCGAAGAAATGGCCATATTATCACTTTCGGTTCCTCCACTGGTAAAAAAGATTTCCCCGGGATTGGCCTGAAGGATTCTCGCCACCGTCTTCCGCGCATTTTCAATGGCAAGCCTTGTTTCCCGGCCATAGGAATAAACAGATGATGGATTTCCAAAATGTGAAGTCATATAAGGAAGCATGGCCTCAAGCACCTGTGGGTCCATGGGCGTGGTCGCCGCGTTATCAAGGTAAATTCGGTTCATATTGGTATTCAATGCCGGTGAAAAACAGGGGCAAAGGTAGGTAATCAGGCCGTCATGCTAAAACAGGAATAAAGCACCACCCCCCATTTTGCCCCGTTGAATATTTTTTTATACGCCGGTTTATGACCTAACTTTAAGCATATTTATTTTTTATGGAACAGCATGATCATTCCTGTCCCGGCAATAGCCGGCGAGATTTTATCAAAAAATCAACAGCCCTTACAGCCATCAGCCTGGCCCCGGCAGCCGTGTTGAAAGCGGGCGAAAACCACGAGGCCATCGCTTCCTTTTTTGAAAAAACACCATTACAGATGGAGGTCAATGGAAAAGCCGTACAGGTACTGGTGGACCCGGGTGTAAGTCTGCTCGATATGTTGCGGGAACAACTGGGACTGACCGGCACCAAGAAAGGCTGCGACCAGGGACATTGCGGCGCCTGTATTGTTCATGTGGATGGAAAACGGGTCAACTCCTGTCTTACAGAAGCCGCAGATAACAACGGCAGGAAAATCACCACCATCGAGGGACTGGCAGAAGGGGATAAACTGCACCCCGTACAGGAAGCCTTTATCAAACATGATGCCTTCCAATGCGGTTATTGTACTCCCGGACAGATTATGTCGGCCGTGGCCTGTATCCGTGAAGGACAGGCAAACAGTGAAGCCGACATTAAAGAATATATGAGCGATAATATCTGCCGTTGTGGTGCCTATCCCAATATCGTGGCAGCGATTACCGAAGCCAGAAACAGCGGACAAAAAATATAATTACCTGCACTTTTCAATATACCATTATGGATAAGGAAAAAATTGTAACTCATTTCGCGGAAGAAGAAGACCGGGTGGATGGAATAGATAAAGTGACCGGCCGCGCCAAATACACTGCAGATCATCATCCTGAAAATATGGTTTACGGTGTATATGTCACCAGTACCATTATCCGTGGGGCGATAAAAAACTTTCAGCTCAATGAAGCAAGAAATGCTCCTGGCGTGCTGGAGATCATTACGCACCTGAATTGTCCCTCCCTGCCCGGATACAATCCCTGGGCAAAGGATCCGAACAAAAGCGGGTTTGAATGGAGAGGACTGAAAGTATTCAACCAAAACCTGGTATATCATTATGGCCAGCCGATAGCCATGGTGGTGGCCACTACCTGGGAGAAAGCGGTAAAAGCGGCCTCCCTGGTAAAAGTGGACTATATAAAAGAGGATGCCGAAACAGATTTTGACAAACTCCGCAAAGACCAAAGCAAATTAAAACCTGCTGGCGAATATAAAAGAGGAGAAGCCGACGCGTATAAAAATGCAGAAGTGTTTGTGGAGAATGAATACTATATGCCCATTGAAACCCATAACCCGATTGAACTGCATGCCACAATCGCTCAATGGGAAACCGATGATAAACTCCTGGTGTATGATAAATCCCAGGGACCGAAAGGTACCCAGTCCGAACTGGCCAGGCTTTTTGGTATTGATCCTAAAAATGTCCGGGTGATCACCAAATTCGTTGGTGGCGCCTTTGGTTCTTCCCTGCGTAGCTGGCCCCATGTACCGGCTGCCTGCATTGCGGCCAAAATGGTGAAGCGTCCGGTCAGGGTGCAACTGACCCGCCGGCAGATGTTTACCATGGTGGGCTATCGCCCGATGGCCTGGCAGAAAATTGGCGTTGGTGCCACTAAAGATGGCAAACTGACCGGCATTACCCACCACGCGATCAGCAATACATCCCGGTATGAAGATTACCGCGAAGGAATCGTCAATGCATCGCACTATCTCTATGAATGTCCCAATGTAAACACGAGTTATAAAATACTCCCGCTGGATGTAAACACCCCTACCTGGATGCGCGGACCGGGTGAAGCAACCGGGGCTTTTGCCCTGGAATGTATTCTGGATGAATTGTCCTATAAACTGAATATGGACCCGGTGGAACTCCGTATAAAAAATTACGCAGTATTACATCCGCAGAGTAAACTGCCCTGGACGAGTAAGTTCCTGCGGGAATGTTATGATAAGGGCCGTGAAATGATCGGTTGGTCCAAACGTCCGGCTAGTCCCCGTTCCCTGACTGAAAACGGAAAATTAATCGGATTCGGAATGGGCGGAGGTGCGTTTGGTGCATCCAGAGGCAATGCCACAGTAAAAGCTGTATTCACCAGCGAAGGCAAACTGCTCCTGTATAGTGCTGTTAGTGATATGGGACCAGGTACTGCCACGGCGATGGTCAGTATTGCATCACAGGTAATGAAGATGCCGGCTACAAAAATAAGTTTCCTGCTGGGTGATACAGAATTTCCACCGGGCCCCACACAAGGCGGCTCCACCACCACATCCACCATGGGAACCGCGGTGAGCATGGTTTGTGAATTATTAAAAGCCCAGTTTACAGAGATCGCCATAAAGCAGACCAGTTTATTTAACGGACTCCTTGCAGAAGACCTTGAATTTGACAAAGAAATGATCCGGTCAAAAAAAGATGCGCTAAAAAATATCAGCTTGTCCGAACTGCTCAAAGCCAGTGGCAAACCACAGATTGAGATTTTAAAAGAAAGCGGACCCGATCCTGCAGTACGCAGTAAATACGCGATGAACTCTTTCTCTGCGCATTTTATTAAAGTAGCTGTTGATCCGGCCACCGGGGCCATTGAATTCCTGAAAGTGGTTTGTACCGGTGATGGTGGTAAAATCGTTAGTCCGAAAACAGCCCGCAGCCAGATGATCGGTGGTGCAGTGGGTGGCATTGGGATGGCCCTGACTGAAGAAGCCCTGATAGATATAAATACCGGTAAATACCTGACAGATACACTGGGTTCCTATCATGTACCCCGCCACCGGGATGTGCCATTCATTCATACCTGGTTCCCGGACTTACCGGATCCCGTTATCAACCCGATGGGCTCCAAAGGGGTGGGTGAAATTGCCCTGATCGGTTTCGCTTCGGCATTGGCCAATGCGGTTTATAATGCAACCGGCAAGCGTCTGACTCAACTGCCTTTGAAACCTGAAAAGCTGGTTTAATATTTTTCTTAATTCCTAAAATATCATGTATTCATGAGAAACATTGGATCTGCCTTGCTGATGATCATTGCTTTTACATCGTTGACTGCCCAGCAACCCGGAGCCATTGAAATCCGAAAAAGCTTCTGGGGTACCACATACCGGCAGTATGATCAGAAACTCAGTCCTGCCGCACTGATGGAAAAACTGAAGGAGAATCCCGTCGCCCTCGCTGAAATGAAAAAAGCCCGGACCAACCAGGCTTTCTCCACGGTATTTTCTGCTGCAGGAGGATTTATGATCGGCTGGCCCCTGGGTGCGGCTGCAGGCGGTGGCGATGCCAACTGGACGATGGCGGGCATTGGTGCCGGTCTGATTATCGCCGCCATTCCATTTGAACTGGCTTTTGGTAAAAGAGCCCGTAACGCGATCAACACCTATAACAACGGTTTAGGAAAAAGCAGTTGGAAGAAACCGCAGTTGAATCTTGGATTTACAAGGTATGGCATGGGCATGAGGTTGTCGTTCTAAAAGTGAACAACCCGATTTTTTATAACATACCGCTTAGCTAAACTCCCTGATATCCCGCATCAGTTGATTGGCGATATTATTGGCCTTGGTTTCAAAATCACTTTCGGCATAAATACGGATGATGGGTTCGGTATTGGACGTACGCAGGTGTACCCAGTCATTTTCAAATTCGATCTTCAGTCCGTCTTCGGTATTGATGGGCTGGTTCTTGTATTTGATTTTTATTTTTTCAAAAATGCCTTTTAGATCCACCCCATTCTGCAGTTCAATTTTATTCTTGGAGATAAAATAATCAGGATAAGTACCACGCAGTGATTTGATTCCCTTTTTCTGATCCGCCAGGTGACTCAGGAATAAGCCGATACCGATCAGTGCATCCCGGCCATAATGGAAATCAGGAACGATGATGCCCCCGTTTCCTTCACCACCGATCACCGCATTAGTATCTTTCATCTTCTTCACCACATTCACCTCTCCCACTGCCGATGGAAAATATTT
>CAZYTV010000242.1:0-6967 GCA_964650455.1 uncultured Chitinophaga sp.
GATTGGGAGAACCCACTTCTTCTTCTCCTTCGATCAGGAATTTAATATTGGTGGCCATGGTGCCGGTCTGGCTCATGATCTCCAGGGCCTTTACGTGCATGTAAAACTGTCCTTTGTCATCTGCAGAACCACGGGCAAACACTTTTCCGTCTTTGATCACGGGTTCAAAAGGACCGCTATGCCAGAGTTCAATCGGATCCACCGGTTGAACATCATAGTGGCCATATACCAATACCGTCGGTTTGGAAGGATCAATGATTTTTTCTCCATAAACCACCGGGTGACCGGCCGTGGGCATGACTTCAGCCTTATCGCAACCGGCGGCCAGTAAACTTTTCTTTACCGCTTCGGCACATTTCAGCATGTCATCTTTGTTTTCAATTTTGGCGCTGATAGAAGGGATGCGGAGCAGGTCGAGCATTTCATTCAGGAAACGCTCCTTGTTTTTTTCCTGGTATTCTTTCCATTGTTGTGACATGGTTCTTATTTTAAAGTTGACAAGTTGAAAGGTTGACAGGTTAACAAGTCTGTGCACGAATGGTTAACCGGCGTACGAAGATAAGCTGTTTTGCCGTTCAGCTTTTATGAGAAATACCCAATAACACGGATACCGGAATCCGGCGGAGCGGTTATTTTAGGGCATGTATTTCCGGGTATTCCGGTTTATCTGTTTAAAAATTCTTTTATGCACCTGTTTTCCTTTCTATCGGTGTTAACTGCACCAGTAGCCGATTCCCATTCCCTGCCTTCCTGGCTGGCTATTGCCCTGACTGCTTTGGCGGCAGGCACCCTGACACGTAAACAACGCCGCAAACTCAGGTGGAGGCTTGCCTGGGAACTGACAAAGGCCAAAATGGGTTTCCGTAAAAGTAAAAAGGAGAAAATGGGTGCAGGGGTAATGATCCTGCTGGTGCTGTTGCTCCTGATCAGTTTTGGTACCGCCATCTGGCTGGGGATGCTGAAGGAATTCCTGATCCTGATCGGTGCTTTTTTACTGTTTTTCGTTTTGTTGGCCGGGGCTTTCAAAAGAGAACACGGGCACCTGTAAATATGGGTTTTAAAAAATGAAAAATAAAAAGGCAGAGGGGTTCATCATCATATTTTGCGGATTAGTTTGCATAGCCGCCGGTTTCTTTGTGTATTTTATCGGAAATAAAATTTATCCGGATGCTGCATCATCCAGGGTGCAGCATTTAAACTGGCTGCTGGATAAATTTGGCAAAACTGGAACGGCTGTTTTATTTGCCATCCCGGGTTTGATTGCCATGTACCTGGGGATAGGGAAAATGAAAAACAGGTAAACTTATTCAGTACGATCCTCTTTCTTAATGGTAACCGCTTTAGTAACCAGTTTATTTCCAAACCGGTCCTTTATATCATCCACGGCTTTGTAGAGATTAAGTTTCTCCGCATTATTATCAAACAAACTCATTTGCATGGTGATCGGGATCAGGTGACTGAAACGTACACCCAGCAGGCGTACGGCTCTTCCTTTTTCCCAGTTTTTATTGAACAGGTCTTTTACTTTGGCGATCAGGGTATCATCCAGTGCGGTATAATTAATAGTTTCCTGGCAACTGCTGGTTTCAAAATCGGAGTACCGGATCTTTACGGTCACACAGCCCGTCATCTTTTCATCTTCCCGCAGGGAATAAGCTGTTTTTTCAGTTAGGCGGACCAGTTCCTGATGCAGGAAAGAAATATCGGTATAATCCGTGTCAAAGGTGTTTTCATGACTCATACTTTTCTGTTCCCAGTCAGTGGTAATTTCCGCACTGCCTCTGCCATGGGCTTTATGCCAGAGACTTTCTCCCCATTTCCCACAGATCCGTTCCATGACTTCAATGGGTGTTTTGGCAATGTCTTCAATTGTATAAATGCCAAATGTTTTCAGTTGCTGTTCCGTCTGTTTACCCACCCCGTTTATTTTTTCAATGCCGAGTGGCCAGAGAAATTCAATTTCTTTCCCATGAGGAATTTCCAGGAAGCCATTGGGTTTGGCCTCATTAGTGGCCATCTTACTGATAAAACGGGCAGCGGATAATCCACAGGAGATCGGCAACCCGGTTTCTTCCATGATCAGCTCGCGGAGTTCCTTCGCATATTTGCTCACCCCGAAAAATTTATCCATTCCGCTGAGGTCAATATAAAATTCATCAATACTCGCTTTTTCAAAGAGCGGAACCCTGGAAGCAATGATGTCGGTGACCCAACGGGAATATTTGCTATACTGATCGCGGCTGGCATTGGTGATTATGGCCTGCGGACAAAGCTGCATGGCTTTTTTCATCGGCATGGCCGAATGGATCCCGAATTTGCGGGCTTCATAGCTGCAGGCCGCCACCACACCCCGTTCATACCCGCCAACCAGGACCGGTTTCCCCTTCAGAGAGGGGTTATTCCGGATCTCCACGGATACAAAAAAAGAGTCGAGGTCAAAATGGGCGATATGTCGTATATTAGTTTCTGCCATTCGTTCCCCCGAAATTACACTTTAATAATCCTTCACCAAGCTATGATGCACGGGTAAAGCCCCGGAACTTCACGCTGCCAATGGCAGCGTATAAAATCCTATACTGAAAAATCATCCGGGTAACCTTTGATGAACTGAATCAGCAATCTGAATCACTGAACTATTAATTTTTTTATTATGGGACGAGAACAACTGTCCAGGAGAAATTTTTTAAAGTCACTTCGCACCCCGGAGCTGCCCGGACAGGCAGGCGCCGGATCTTTAACTGAAACGGGACAGGACCCCCTGTTTGAAAAATATGCCCGAAAATCAACAGGTGCACGGGTGTATAAAAATGAACTGGTCAACCAGGACGCCAGTCGTGGTGATCTTACAGATAACAGGGTAGGGAATGTAACCAGCGGACTGGCACCGTATACCGGTACCTGGGGAGAGACAGAAGCCCTTTTCCTGCTCCGGCGTACCGGTTACGGGGTAAAAAAATCCTATGTGGATAGTCTCCTGCCCATGACAGTTTCCGGGGCAGTCGATTATTTGCTTACCATTGATAATACACCGCCTGCACCGCCCATCAACTGGTATGAGAATATTCAGCCGGATCAGGATGGAGTGCCGTATGGGGCTGACTGGACCAATAGTTTTTTTGCCACGAATGCTGCCGGACAGAATACGAATATCCAGCGAAACCTGGGGATGCGGCGCTGGCTGTACAGCCTTACCCTGAACAGCGATCACAGTATCCGAGAAAAAATGGTCTGGTTCTGGTATCATTTTATCCCGGTGGATTTTGATGATGTTTACCAGACATCAAACAGTTTTATCAAGTCCAACAGTGCCCGTGTTTTTTACCGGTATTTTAAATTACTCCGGGATAATTCACTGGGCAATTTTAAAACACTGATCCGCCTCATTTCCACAGAACCGGCCATGATGTATTATCTCAACAACCAGCAGAATGCCGCTGCTGCACCGGATGAAAACTATGCACGGGAACTGATGGAATTGTTTACACTGGGTAAAGACCCTGCCAGCCAGTATACCCAGCAGGATGTGGTGGAAGCGGCGAAAGTGCTGACCGGGTGGAGAGTGCAAAACCTGAATACGGCAAATTTTACTACCAATTTTGTTGCTGCCCAGCACAGCACGGCTAATAAACAATTTTCCTCCTTCTTTAATAATACCGTAATCAATTACCAGGCCGGTGCCAATGGCGCGAATGAACTGGATCTGCTGGTCAATATGATTTTCAGTAAAACGCAGGTAGTGTCAGAGTATATCTGCCGCCGGCTTTACCGTTACTTTGTTTATTATGATATTGATGCCAATATTGAAGCGAATGTGATCGTGCCACTGGCACAAACTTTTGTAAACAGTAACTGGGATATCGTACCGGTACTGAAACAGCTTTTCAAAAGTGAACATTTCTTTGACCTGGCCAACCGCGGTGTATTTATCAAAACACCTTTTGACCTGGTCACCGGCACCCTCCGCAGCTTTAATGTGAATACCACGGTGTCTAATCCTGGTAATTATGAGGCCCAGTACAGGATATGGGGAAATTACAATGATACCATTTGTTCGGGTATGGAACAGCGGATGGGCAGTATTCCCAATGTATCCGGCTGGAATCCTTTTTACCAGACACCGGCTTATTACCAGAACTGGATCAATTCAAACACCATACAGAAACGGTTTAAATTCCTCGATGACATTTTTAATGGGTATAATCTCATCTATAACGGACTGACCACAAATATTAAAGTGGACGTAATTGGTTTTGTACAACCTTTCGGGAATACCATCTGTGCAGATCCCAACCTGCTGGTAGCCGCCTGTATCAAATACCTCCTGCCGGTAGATCTCAGTACCGGACAACAGGCGGGTATTAAATTACAAACCCTGCTCAGCGGACAAACCACCGACAGTTACTGGACCACGGCCTGGAACAATTATGTAACACAACCCACAAATACAACTTATATCAACACGGTCACCGGCCGGCTGAAATCCCTGCTGACCACCCTGGTACAACTGGCAGAATTCCAGTTGATATAACGGGAAAATCAATAAACCGAATCGTCCATTTTTTGAAAAATAATTTATGAAACGCAGCGAATTTTTAAAAGCAGGATCACTGGCCGCAGCACCCCTGCTGCTGAACGGATTGCCTGTTATGGCCAATCCCGGAACCGGTAACCTGTTCTTCGATTATCTCGGTCAGATGTTGTACGGGTGCGGAAAGGTACTGGTGATCATTCAGATGAACGGCGGGAATGACGGGTTGAATATGATTGTCCCGATCGACAAATACAGTAACCTGAACAATGGCCGGCCCAATATTATTCTGCCACAGAATGAAATACTGTCCCTGAATAATAATCCCACTACCGGTATGCACCCGGCTATGTCCGAACTCCGGAATTTGTATAATGACGGTAAGATGGTGATTGTGCAGGGGGTGTCTTATCCCAACCCGAATTTCAGTCATTTCAGGGCAACGGATATCTGGTTCTCCGCATCTGACAGCAATGTAAATCTGGATACCGGCTGGCTGGGACGTTCACTGGATACACAATATCCCAATTATCCGGCTGCATTTCCCAATACCGATATGCCGGATCCGCTGGCCATACAGATCGGTTCCACCACCCCGTTTTCTTTGCAGGGACCTTCTGTAAACATGGGATACAATGTAACTAATCCTGCCGCCCTGCTGAATGTGATCAATGCCACCACCGATCCCGCTCCGAATAATGATTATGGCAGGGAGCTTACTTTTTTGCGGCTGATGAAAGATCAGAGCAATACTTACCGTGTCACGATTCAGAATGCATATAATGCACAGCCCACCCTTTCCTCTCTCTACCCGGCTTCCGGAAATACGTTGGCCGACCAGTTGAAAATTGTAGCCCGTCTGATCGGTGGCGGTATGAAAACACCGGTATATATTGTTAATCACCCCAACTCACACGACACACACGTTGACCAGGTCGTAACCGGAAATACCAGCACCGGCAGTCATGCGAATATGTTAAGCATCCTTTCCAAAGCTATCAATGCTTTTCAGCATGATATCACCCTGATGGGCAAAGCCACTAACGTGACCGGGATGACCTTTAGTGAATTTGGTCGTCGTATTATTAACAACGCCAGTATGGGTACAGACCATGGTGTTGCCGCACCGGTAATGTTTTTCGGTGCAGCCCTGAATCCGGGTATGGTCGGACTATCACCGGAGATACCGCCTAATCCAACGGTCACCAGCCAGGTGCCGATGCAGTATGATTTCAGGAGACTTTATTCCACGATCATGCAGGACTGGATGTGTATGACCCCTGCAGATGCACAGTCGGTACTGGGGAGTAATTTTGTCAAGCTTCCAATCTTTGTATCATCCAACGGGCCGCTGCCATTGGAGGATATTACGCTTACCGCCCAGTATTTTGCCGGCGAATCCAGGTTAACTTATAAAGTTGAGGATAATACCCACTACGAAAAATTCACCATAGAGTTTTCATCAGACGGCGTGGCGTTCAACGCCCTCCAATCGGTAAACAGGGTCAGCCTGAATGGTATCGAAACATATTTGTATACACATACCAGTAATGCGCCCCGGCTTTTTTACCGGATCCGAGGTCAGTTATTGCAGGGTGGCCGTATCAAATATTCCAACACCGTTATGCTCCGGTCCAATGCAAAACAACAACTGATCAGTGTATTCCCCAATCCGGTTGAAAATAACCAGGTATATGTGCGTTTCCTGGAAAAACCGGATAGCTGGGTGGATATCACGATCTATGATTTACTGGGATCTAAAGTGTTTTATAACCGGTTTACCAATGTTGCAGGGCAGGTCAGTTTCAGGGTGCCGCCTTCCTTTGCCAGGGATACCCATTATATCCTGGAAGTGCAGTATGGCGAAACCGTTGCCCGCGAGCAATTAATTTTCAGGTAATACTTTTTTCAGACGGTCGCTGGTTTGCATCCGAATAGTTATTTTTAGCCTATGCAATTAGAATGGCTGAAAAGCGGTATAGGTCCGCTGAAAGACCTGCTGACCTTACTGAACAGTGAGGGTAAAACAACTGATGTGTTGAAAAGACAGGTGATCCGTGAATTACGGAATAACCTGAATATTTTTCACAATGCCTACCTGAATAAAGTATCCCCGGATATCATGATCGAACTGCTGTCCAATGATGCTGTTAAAAAAGCGGTGGAAGCCAATTTTAAATTTAAAAAACTGAAACCGGGCAGGATCGAACCCTATCATATCCGGGACGACCGGAACAAAAAGTATTTGGGCTGGGAAGCCGATAAGCTGGTGGATAAGATCGATGAGAAGATTGAAGAGCTTAAGAATATTAAAAAGATGAACGGGGGTACAGTGGCCGCGTCAAAAAACAATATCTCCCTGATGCTCAGCAACCTGTACTACCGGATGAAATTGCTCGCGGATTTTATTATGGGACCTAAGTGAGGTAAATATCCAGC
>CAZYTV010000243.1:0-6921 GCA_964650455.1 uncultured Chitinophaga sp.
GACTCCCCTTGCGCCCCGGACAACAGCCCGTGCTAAGAAGGCTTAAAACCAGTATTTGCTACACCCCAAAAAAACATAAACTCTATAAACCTTATAAACTCTATAAACCCTGCCTTAAGTCACTCTCAACCCAAAAAAGAAAGGCTGCCGCTTAATGCGACAACCTTTCTTAAAATATAACCTAAAAACTACTCCGGAGTGCAAGCATAAAATTCCGTCCCGGGGCAGAGAAGCCGGAAGCGAAATAACGGTAATTGCGGTCGAGGATATTTTCAATACCGGCCTGGATGGTCAGGTATTTTTTTACGGGTAAGCTGGCGCGCCAGTTGAGAGTGAGCCAGGAAGGCATTCCGTTTGCTGTGGCATACTGACCATTGTCTTCCCCATCCGGATTATAATCCGCGATTCTTTTCCAGCCGTTGAACTGCAAAAAGAATTCAGTACTGAAATTTTTAGCGGTGCAGGCAATGGATGATTTACCAAATACCGGGGGAATGTGATCCATGGGTTTTTCTGACTTATCCGGATTGACATAACGTCCATAGGTCTGGCTGATCGTATTATCCCAGGTTAGCGATTTGCTGAGTTCGATTTTCAGCCGTGCATTCAATCCGCGCAGGAAGGCTTTGTTGACATTCTGGTTGGTATATACGGCAGATAAAACACCATTGTACTGAATGGAGTCCTGGCCATTGAGTTGAAAGGGTGCCAGGGCAATCGCATTGCGAAAAAGGGTATAAAACCCGGTCAGTTCAAAACGTATTTTATTTTTCACATTGTAAGTAAGCCCCAGGTCAAAATTGTAGGTATACTCCGGTTTGATATCCGCATTAGGGATAATAACTCGCTGTATCGCAGAACTGGATTCAAAGATCCGGGCGGCGTCATCTATATTGGGTGCCCTGAAGCCGGAAGACAGACTGCTGTTAAGTCTGAACTCATCGGATGGCATATAGACCAGGCCTGCATTACCAGTTACAGCAAATGGTTGTTGTTTGATTTCAGTAAAAGGGAAATTAAAGAATGAGTTATCACTGATCGTGGAATGCAGGTTTACTGTTTGCACGCGTAAACCATCATTCAGCACCAGCTTCCCGCTTTTTGATTTCAGCAGGTGTTGGGCATAAACACCAAAATAATTCATTTTGTTATCACCGTTCGGATATCGGCTGTCCAGTTTGCTGATTGCTCCGGTAGTCAGGTTAGTGCGGTCAGCTACTGATGTCAGGTCGTTTAACTGCCCGTCCATTCCCAGGGTCAGTTCATTCCGTCCACGCATCATTCTGCCGTCAATCGTGAACCCGATCACTTTAATATGCTCCCGCCTGCTGTCAAAACGGTCATAGCGGCGATATTCCCGTTGCTGACGGCTTTCATTAATATCCTGGTAACTGAGAATGGTTCTGAATTCATCTAAGAAACCTGCTTTTGAAATATTGAGTTCATAAGCTCCCATGACCCTTGTCTGCGGACCATAATACCATGAAGCATACCGCAGCGTGGTGCCGGTGGAGCCGCCAAAGTTGCGGATATCCTGCAGCCGGTCATACCTGGGCACATCCGTGGAACTGGAATACTGCAGGTTCAGTTTGTGGCTTACCCGTTCACTTTGTTTCAGTAATAGTTTCTGGGTAATATCCCACTGACTGTACCCCGAGAATTTTTGCACCCGGTCATCTTTATTGGCCACCACATGATCAATACCGTTTACGGTTTCGATATAAGTTGACCGGCGACCGAAACCGGGATATTTGTCCGGGTAGTTACTGCCCATTTTCATATCCCCGAATTCACTAAAGGTATAGGACTGCAGCCAGGCTAGTTTTTGTCCGCCGATGCTGAAATCCGCATGACCGGTTTTTTCCTGGTTAACCGTACTGTAACGGGCAAAAGCTGTTCCTTTGAACAGGGTCTTTCCGTCAACTGACAGTAGCGGGGATTTTGTCCGGAGCTGGATGGCACCACCAAGGGCATCACTGCCATGTATAGTCGAAGACGGGCCATACATCACTTCGGCCCTTTCCAGCATGTTCTGGTCAACGGTGATTACATTCTGCAGGTGGCCCGCCCGGTAAATAGCATTGTTCATGCGAACCCCATCTACCAGCAGGAGGAGGCGGCTGGCTTCAAAACCGCGCAGGACCGGGCTGCTGCCGCCCTGCTGGCTTTTCTGGACAAATACATTCCCGGTATTGACCAGCAGGTCACCGGTATTCTGGCTGTTGTAGCGGGCAATCACTGCAGCGGTGATCACGTCAATTTTCTGGGCCAGGTTTTTTTTCTTCTCCGCAAATTTATTGGAATATACCACCGCTTCTTCCAGGTTTTTGGTGGCGGTGTCTTCTTGTGAAAACGCAAATACACAGGTATACAGCAAAGCAATGAGCAATGCACACTTTCTCATATAAGATAGTTTATACTTAAAAAAAATAATTAAACAGTATTTGGACTGTACAACTGCGGGGGTGGTGTGCTTACATCCAGGATGGCGGTAAGCAGCGGATCATTCCTGAATAAAGGTAATTGAAGCGCAGGTGCGGTCAGGGAAAGGGCCATCTCCTGCGGATCAAAATAAAGTTGTTGCAGTGACTTGAATACCTGTATCAGGGATTGCTGACCGGATTTTTGTTGCTGGGCGGCCTGCTGTTTTCTCAGCAGTTTGGTTTCCTTGTCATCATAATGGCCGGTAAACGTATACCAGCCGTTTTTCAGTGCAGCTTTTTTAATATCAAACATCCGTCCTTCAACGAATATTTCGTGCTTATCCATCCATTGCACTTTTTCTTCAGGGATGCGAAGCTGTACCAGGGATTTGTTTTCCTTCAGCCGCTCACGGCTCCGGTATTTGATCTGCCATTTGCCCAGGTCATTCATGACGATGAACAGCAGGGGGATCAGTACCGGCAACAGTAGTATGAAACTGATGAATTGTCGGTTCCTGTTTCTTTGCATCTGAAGAGTCAGTTTATCGCTTCGGCCTTACCAGGCTGTCCACCGGGTATTTCACTTTCATGGCATCCATGACGGACTGTGCCCATCCGGTTACTTTCTCTCTTTCTATGGAGGTCAGCCTGGCATCTTTATGGGTCCAGGTATACGACTTCAAAGGCATTTCTCTATCCTTCACCAGCTCCATCACTTCTTCCATTTTACGGTACTGGTACCGGGGAGCCCGGTTACTGAATTCGTCAAAATTGATCTTTTTCTTACCATCCAGTACATGTTTGTTCATCCACCAGTCCACCGGTTGTATTTTGGCATACCAGGGGTACCGGGTATTGTTGCTGTGACAATCATTGCAGGCTTTAACCAGGATGGATTTTACATCCGCACTGACCGCATAATTATTTCCGATATAGTTGGGCTGGGGGCCTTCACTGGTATTCTTTTTCGGATGGAAAAACTGGATGATCACCAGTGCGGCCAGCAAAACGAGCATGATTTTCTTGAACATACGTGCTGTGTTTAAAAGTTAATTGATGAGAATTTCACCGGTCATTTCCTTCGGAACAGGTAATTGCATCATGGTTAAGATCGTGGGGGCCAGGTCGCCGAGTTTGCCGGGCTTTACTGTGCCTTTCCATTCTTTATCAATGATAAAGAACGGAACCGGGTTCAGGGTATGAGCGGTATTCGGACTGCCATCCTCATTGATCATAAAATCCGAATTGCCATGGTCGGCTGTCAGGAAAATGGTATATCCATTGGCCAGTCCCGCGGTAACCACACGTTCCACACAATGATCAACCGTTTCAACCGCCTTGATTGCGGCTTCCCAGATACCGGTATGTCCCACCATATCGGCATTGGCAAAGTTCAGGCAAATAAAATCAGCCGACTGATGATTTATTTCATCCACAATCGCATCGGTCACCTGGTGCGCACTCATTTCAGGCTGGAGGTCATAGGTGGCTACTTTGGGGGACTGAACCATGATTCTTTTTTCGCCCTCAAATGGTTTTTCCCGTCCACCGCTGAAAAAGAAACTCACGTGCGGGTATTTTTCTGTTTCAGCTATCCGGATCTGCTTTTTCCCGTTTTGCTCCAGGATTTCGCCCAGGGTATTGTTCAGGTTATCGGTTTCAAAAATCACTTCCACCTGCTGGTAGGTCTTATCATATTCGGTCATTGTGGTATAGTGCAGGTTGAGTTTGTGCATATCAAACTCCGGCAGGTCCAGTTGAGTAAGCACCTGCGTAATCTCCCGGCAGCGGTCAGTGCGGAAGTTAAAACAGATGGCCACATCGCCATCCTGTATGGTGGCCAATGGCTGCTGTGCTTCATCCACAATCACCGTGGGTTTGATAAACTCATCAGTAATATTATTGGCGTATGCATTTTCAACGGCGGCAACCGCGTCAGTGGCTTTAGCACCCTCGCCTTTTACCAGTGTATCATAGGCGAGTTTTACCCGTTCCCATCTTTTATCCCGGTCCATGGCATAATAACGGCCGCTTACGCTGGCAATCTTTCCTACACTGCCATTCAGGTGTTGCTGAAGTTCGATGATAAAAGCAAGCCCGCTTTTCGGATCGCAGTCACGTCCATCGGTAAAAGCATGGATAAATACTTTATCCAATCCCTCTGCTTTACAAACATCAGCAATGGCTTTTACATGATTGATATGTGAGTGCACCCCGCCATTACTCACCAGTCCCAACAGGTGCAGGGGCTTATTATTGGCTTTTGCATAACGGATGGATTGCAGCAGGGTTTCGTTTTGTGCAAAGGAACCATCCCGGACAGCTACATTAATCCGTTGCAATTCCTGGTAGACAATGCGGCCGGCACCCAGGTTCAGGTGGCCCACTTCGGAATTTCCCATTTGCCCGTCTGGCAGACCTACGGCTTCCCCACAGGTAACCAGCGTGGTATGAGGGTAATGGTTATATAAACTGCTGGTAAACGGTGTTTTGGCATGAATGATAGCGTCGGCTGATGCAACTTTTCCAAGTCCCCAACCGTCCATAATGACCAGAATTACTTTTTTTGATGACATTTGACTCAATGATTCAAGGGGTTATCTCAATAATTTTCAGGGAACATTTCCCGTCCGTACCCTGTAAAACTACATCAAATCAGCTATTATCCACCCTGATTTGGTAAAAGCACCTGATTTGTAGTATTTTAGTACCTGTGAAACTGTTGCCTTTTAACATGGCATGTTTTTAGATAAATACCCTGTGATAACCAACATCGAATTAATATGAAACAGATTTTTACAACCTTCCTTCTTTCAGCGGTCCTGTTGTTGTCTTCTTTTAAGGCACAACAGGGTATTGATGAAGTATTGGGTGCCCTGCGATCAGGGAATGCCACTGAGCTGGCCAGGTATTTTGATGATACTGTGGAGCTGACCCTGCCGGAGAAAAGCGACAGTTACAGCAAGGCCCAGGCACAGGTGATTGTAAAGGATTTCTTTTCAAATAACGGAGTGAAAGGGTTTGAGTTGAAACACAAAGGCACCTCTCCCGGTGGTAATTTCGCCATTGGTACCCTGCAGACCAGTTCGGGTAATTTCAGAACAAATATATTTATGCGTACCCGGAATGGGAAAGATGTGGTGAAAGAGATCAGGTTTCAGTCGATTGATTAGAACAATGTGCCAATATGCCAATGTGCCAATTGGGGAAGAGTATGATAATTTGTAAGTCGTTTAATGGAAGCGAGCATTTCTAGAATGTTCAAGATATAACGGAGAAATCAGGAGTAATATTCTGTCAGAAAATCTTTCGGTATATTGCCGCTTTAAGTCTCGTACCTCGTAGCTCGCGCCTGATAGCAAAAACCTCTTAGTATTCTCCTTTCCCATTTTTCTCGGCATATTTTATTAAGAAATTATTTCTATTTAGTCCCGCTTTGCGGGTTTTTTTATGTCCCTCCGTTCTGAAGGATTAAATTTGCTCCATGAGTTTTGACGATCAATTACATCATCTGATTGATGAAGCCCTACGGGAGGATGTGGGCGACGGGGATCATTCGGCCTTATCCTGTATTCCTGCGGAGGCAAGGGGCAAAGCCGTTTTAAAAATAAAGCAGGATGGAGTGCTTGCGGGGGTGGAGGTTGCCCGGAAAATCTTTGCGTACAAAGAGCCTGCTGCTGTCTTTACCGCGTTTAAAGCAGACGGGGATACGATGTTATACGGGGAAAAGGCGTTTGAAGTGGAAGCATCTGTACACACGATTCTGCAGTGTGAGCGGCTGGTGCTGAACTGCATGCAGCGGATGAGCGGGATTGCCACACTTACTAAAGTATATACAGATAAGCTGAAAGGATATAAAACAAAACTGCTGGATACCCGCAAGACCACGCCTAATTTCAGGTTACTGGAAAAAGAGGCGGTCCGGATCGGCGGAGGAGTGAATCACCGGTTTGGTTTGTATGATATGATCATGCTGAAGGATAATCATATAGACTATTGCGGCAGCATTGAGCAGGCGATCGAACGGGCGGCGGAATATGTGTCGGATAAAAAACCCGGATTAAAAATAGAAGTCGAGACCCGGAACCTGGACGAAGTAAAACGTGTGGTGGCCATGGCAAAAGGCAAAGTGTTCCGGATCATGCTCGATAATTTCAAACCAGGGCAGATCACGGAAGCCCTGAAACACACCGGAGCTGATTTTGAAACAGAAGCCAGCGGCGGCATCAACCTGGATAACATTGAAGACTATGCGAAAACCGGTGTGGATTATGTGAGTGTGGGCGCCCTGATCCACCAGGCAAAGAGCGTGGACCTGAGCCTGAAAGCGGTTCCGGTATAATTTTTCTGCAACGATTAACTGACTATTGCATGAGTAAAAAGAATAAGCCCGATACCCGGGGATTTGTATACAGCACGGATCCGGATTTTTCCTTTGAAGCGGATAAGCAGGACCAGGCAACCCTGCCACCTGCCCGGCAAAAACTGCGGATCTGGC
>CAZYTV010000244.1:0-6776 GCA_964650455.1 uncultured Chitinophaga sp.
AATTCCGAATCGCTTATATCTTTGTAATCGATAAGATTCATCATTACAAACCGGCTTATGCCGATGTGATCAGTTCTTTTAAAGGTTGGTTACGCAAGATCATGGTCTTTACTGCAATCGACCATTTCAGAAAATACCAGAAACACCAGATCGTTACTTCCCTGGATAATATGGTGTATCACCTGCCAACGGTAAACGAGGATGCCCTGGGAAAACTGACTTATGATGAAATCATTCGGGCGGTACAGGATCTGAGCCCGGGTTACAGAACGGTATTCAATCTTTTTATTATTGAAGGATTAAGCCATGAAGAAATTTCCAATCACCTGGGTATTTCGACCGGCACGTCTAAATCCAATTTGTCTAAAGCGAGAAGACAGTTACAGCAAATACTTTTTAAAAAAAACGAGATTTCAATAGCTAAAAATGCAGTTTGAGGATTTTGATAAAAAGATAAAAGAAGCGGCGGATAATCACCACCCGGCCTACGATGAGCAGGCATGGGCGAAGATGAATAAACTGCTGGATAAACATATGCCCGAAAAAGAAGAGCGGCGCAGACGGTTTGCCTGGTTATTCTTTTTGCTTTTCCTGGTCGGTGGAGCGGGCATTTTTTATGGAGTACAGTCATTGGTAACTAAAGAAACCACAAGTAAAACCGTTAAGGGATCAGATACAGAGGTTACAATCAGGGACGGGGCCGAAATGAAGGATGAGCTGAAGAAAAAGAATATGGTTGGGACACCGGTTGATACGAAGTCAGAAGATGTTGCGGGGGCGGATCAGCCAGTCATATCAACAGGTAATCAGGTCAAAACAAAACCGGCAGCTGACGACTTAGTGCCAGTTGAAAGTAAAGGGAATAAACCGGGAGATGTGTTGAATAGATCAACCACTGCAGTTGCTCCGAAGAACAAGGCTGCAAAAAGAACTGCTCCGGGAGACCGGCAGGGAGTAGTTAATAGAACACCTGATTTTCAATCAGGCGTGGCAAAAAAGAAAAGGAAAACGACTGATACTCCCATTACCAATGCGGCAATCAATACCGACAGACGGGATATACTGAAAGACAATGCTGCAATACCGGATAAATCCATCCCTGTTCCGGATAGTAAAACGATCACACCGGATGCTGTTATATCGGTGACTCCTGTTACCGGGAAAAAAGACGATACTGCAGCGGTGGTTTCCAACCTAAAAACAAAGGAGGATGCTGATCTTCAACGTAAGAAGAAGGCGGCCACAAAGAAGAAAAGCCGGTTTTACCTGACATTGAGTGCGGGTCCGGATGCAAGTTTTACCAACGATGGTAAGCCAGGACGTATCGTTCCGGTTACGGGTGCAGGTTTGGGTTACACTTTCCGTGAGCGGATTTCGGTCAGGGCCGGCTTTTATAATGCGGCTAAAGTTTATACGGCCTCACCCGATGCCTATCATGCCCCGGCTAATTTTTACAACTATTATCCCTACCTGGTAAAAGTGGATGCCAATTGCAGGATCTATGAAATCCCCGTTTCCCTGGGGTATCATTTTGGCGCCCGAAAGAATCACAGTTGGTTTGCATCAGCAACGCTTTCTTCTTACCTGATGAAGCGGGAGACTTATAATTATTCTTACAAGACTTCAGCCTGGGGTTCCGTGCAACAACGGGCGTGGACCTTCAATAACCGCAATCAGCACCTGTTTTCCGTACTCGGTATTTCCGGTGGGTACCAGCGAAAAATAACCGAGCGGATTTCTTTCATCGCTGAGCCTTACCTGCGCATGCCCATGAATGGGGTGGGTTATGGGAAGGTGAAACTTAACAGTGCTGGTGTACTTTTTTCAATAGCTATTCAACCTGCCGCTTTTATTCCTCACAAACAAAAAAAATAGTTCAGCGATTTACAGGCAACCCGTTTTTCCAGTGCTGCGATTGAGTATAGACAAAACAAAACCAGCAGCAGTGAAAAAATTTTTAACCTACCGCGTGAATGCGGTCATCCTTGTAGTAGTTCTTATTGTATATGCCTGTGGTAAAGGTGGAGGGAGTACTACCCCCCCTGATCCCTGCAGTGGTATTACTGTTGCCGTTAATGGTACGGTTACCAATCCGGGAACAGTTGGAGGTGCCACTGGAAGTATAGTGGCTTCCGCCACCGGTGGCAGCGGCTTTACGTACAAGTTAGGTTCAGGTGCTTATCAGACCGCTACCACATTTTCCGGGCTTGCAGCAGGCAGCTACACGATTACTGCAAAAAATTCAAATGGATGTACAGGCACGGCCACTTTCACCGTATCTGACCCCCCGAATCCATGTACTGGTATTACGATTACCGTAACGGGCACAACGACCAATCCGACAACGGTGGGCGGTACCAATGGTTCCATCAACGCGACTGCAGCCGGTAGCAGTAACTACACCTATAGTATCAATAGTGGTCCATTTCAGGCCAGTGGCAACTTTACGGGATTACCGGCAGGCGCGTATACCATAGTAGCCAAAGATGGCAACGGATGCCTGGGTACCGGCAGCTTTACACTCGTTAACCCGAACCCCTGTATTGGTATAACCATTACAGTAACGGCTACCACCACTAATCCAACTTCATCTGCAGCCTCCAACGGGAGTATCAATGCATCTGCATCCGGCAGTACCAACTTTACATATAATCTTAATGGAGGAGCATACCAGGCCAGTGGCAACTTTACCGGTTTGGCTGCCGGAACCTACACCGTAGGTGCTAAGGATGGTAACGGATGTACCGGTACCGCCAATTTTACATTAACCGCGCCAAATCCCTGTGCCGGTGTTACGATCACCGTTTCGAATACAACGGTGGGGAATACACCCTGTCTTGCCAATAACGGTTCTTTAACCGCAACTGCTTCAGGTGGAACTGCGCCCTATACGTATAGCATCAACAGCGGGGCTTTCCAGTCTTCCAATACGTTCCTGAGTCTCGGTGCCGGCACGTATACCGTGCAGGCAAAGGATGCCAATTCATGCAACGGCACAAGTGGGTCTACTGTACTTGCCAATCTTCCGGCCGGCCCGTTGTTTACAGAAGTAAAAGCGGTACTGCAGGCAAATTGTGTATCCTGTCATAATAATAGCCAGCAGGAAGGCGGAATGAACTGGATGGTGGATTGTAATATCGTTGCCAATAAAGACCGTATTAAGGCAAGAGCGGTGGATGGATCGCCCTCTGCCATGCCACCCACTGGTTTATTACCTCTTTCTGAACGTCAGAAAATAACAAACTGGATTAATGCTGGTGGTAAGTTTACCGATTAGTTGGTTCATGATGGTGTATGTTCAGGCTGTACCAGATCACTGGTACGGCCTTTTTTTGAGTAAGCCTGTTTCTGTTTTACTCTTTACCCCAGCGATAAGTGTCTATTCGTAAACCAGCCAGGTCCAGTACCCGGTCTACAACGGTGGCGGCTGCTTCTTCAATGGTTTGAGGGCGGCTGTAAAAGGAAGGCGTGGCCGGACAAATGATTCCACCGGCCAGGGTTACTGTTTCCATATTGCGGATATGGATCAGGTTATAAGGCGTGTCACGGATAACACAAATCAGTTTTCTTCTTTCTTTCAGTACTACGTCGGCTGCACGGGTGATCAGGTCATTGGATATACCTGTGGCAATACGTCCAAGAGTCCCCATGGAACATGGAATGATGATCATGGTATCATATTGTCCGGAACCCGAAGCAAATGGTGCTGTGAAATCCGTCGTGCTGTAATAACGGACCGGAAAACCGTTCCAATCCTCATTGTTCAGTTCGGTTTTCCAGACCTCTTTGGCATTGGTGGTCAGTACCAGGGAAACTTCATTCCACTGATCTTTTATCGCCATCAGCCTGGTCAGCAGAATGGATGCATAAATAGAACCGCTGGCACCCGAAACGGCCACAAGAATTTTTCTCATATTGAACTGTATAACCCGGTAAAACTGGATAAAGTTGACGGAAGTTAGTTCTTATTGCGCAAACGATTGCACGTAGCGTTTGTAGTACAACGTCTACAAAACTCATTATGAAGGAGTTGAGTAAAATCAAAAAATATAGCATTTAAGGATGATTTTGTCCTTTTCGCCAAAAAACAGGGTTCAAATGTTTTGTGTTTTCGCATTAATACCGATATTAGCAATGAATTTTCATAGGATAAGGTTTAATGGTTAATGGTTTTTGATTAGGGCCCCCCGATTTTACATCGGGGGTTCTTTTTTTAGAGGTAGCCCGGGTAAAGGCGTTCAGGGGAGAACGAGTCTGAGAAAAGGAATGAGTAATGAATAATCAGTAATGAGTAGCTCGGGAGGAGGCTTTCCCGGAAGCAACAGTATTAAAGTTGAAATGAGTAATGAGTGGTGAGTAATGAGTAGCCCGGGAAAAGCTTTAAAGCAAAGTGGTAGTCTGAAAGACGAAAAAGCAGGTTTATAATGTAAGTTTCATATAAAAACAGAGCCCTCCGGATTTCGGAGGGCTCTGTTTTTAAAGAATGTTCAATCAGCTAGTCATTTCTTCTTTCAGAGTGCTTCTGATAATAGATATCTACAATCACTTAGCGTCCTAAAATCCCTTCGGTTGCTTCGCTGGTCCACTTGCGGGCTTCTGCGTATTCTCATTCCCCATATTTTCCAGTATCCAGTTGGTCATCTTGCTCCAGAGATGGAAAGTGGTATTATCGGCCATACCGCCGATGCCGTGATTCTTATTGGGGTAGTAGGCACTTTCAAAATCAATATTGCTTTTTACCAGGGCGGTGATCATCTGGGTGGCATTCTGGAAATGCACATTGTCATCAGCCGTTCCGTGAATGATCAGGTACTTGCCCTTGATCCGGTCAGTGAAGTTGATCGGTGAATTGTCATCATACCCTTTCGCATTTTCCTGCGGGGTACGCATATACCTTTCTGTGTAAATATTATCATAATACCGCCAGTTGGTAACCGGTGCTACCGCTACTGCCGCACTGAATACTTCATTGCCCTTGGTAATAGCCAGTGAACTCATAAAGCCGCCATAGCTCCAGCCCCAGTGACCGATATTGTTTTTATCGACAAAGGGCATCGTGCCCATGTATTTGGCCGCATCGATCTGGTCTTCGATCTCAAATTTACCAAGCTGGAGATAGGTTTTCTTCTTGAACTCTTCCCCACGGAAACCAGTACCTGTATTATCCACACTCACCACGATAAATCCTTTCTGAGCCAGTAACTGGTGCCAGGAACTGACCGCGCCAAAACGGTTGGCTACCTGCTGTGAACCAGGACCCCCGTAGTTGCAGAAAAGAACAGGATATTTTTTAGCAGGATCAAATCCGGCAGGTTTCAGCATCCATCCATTCAGGGTGTCTCCCTTGCTGTTAGGCACCCGGATGAACTCCGCTTTGCCATAACCGTATTCAGCCAGCTTGCTCTTCTGCTTGGCACTTTCATTCACTGTTTTTTCCACAACGGCGCTGATACCTTTTTTCTTGTCCACCACCAGTTTGTTCAGTGTTACTATCTGAGGGGTGTTGAGATCAGAACGGTAGGCAAAGAATTTGGTGAAGTCCTCATTGAATTCCACCCGGTGCCAGGCTTCGCCCTGGGTCAGGGGGTAGGTTTTTTTACCGGCAAAATCAGTCACAAAAAGATTGCGGTCCATCGGACGCGGATAAGCCATGGTGAAGTAAATACGTTTATTTACTTCATCCACCCCGTTGATATCCGTTACTTCATAATTGCCTTTGGTGACCTGTGTTTTGGTGTTGCCATCCAGGCTGTAGAGGTATAAATGTTTGTAACCGCTCATTTCACTGGTGAACAGGTAGTTCTTACCATCTTTCAGGTACCACCAGTCATCATTGATCTCTACAAAGTACTTGTTGGTTTCCTGGTACAGCAGGCTGCTGGCACCCGTGGAGGCATTGGTGGAGAGCAGCTTCAGATCATTCTGGTAACGGTTCATCCAGTAAACCACCAGGGTGTTATCGTCTTTTGTCCATTTGATCCGGGGGATATAAATATCGCCCTGTTCGTACCGGGCTTTTGCTTTACTGTTTTTAGCCACGTCATAGATATAAATATCCACAGTAGAATTACCATCACCGGCCTTGGGGTATTTGTAGCGGTAATCCTTGTTATGGGTATTATCGTACATGGTCATATTGTGCTCTTTCACATTGCTTTCATCAAAACGGTAATAGGCCAGGAAATTTCCTTTCGGGCTCCACTCATAGGCGCGGCTGAATTCAAATTCCTCTTCATACACCCAGTCACAGTTGCCATTGATGACAAAATTCCATTTACCATCGGTGGTAACTGCGGTGGCTTTACCGGCCGCAATATCGTAAATGTAGAGATTGTTCTCTTTTACATAGGCGATCTTGCTGCCATCGGGAGAAAAGGTCGGATGCAGTACTTTCTCATTTTCCAGTTTGCTGAGTTTGCCGGAAGCGGCATCATACAGGTAAACAAAAGATTTGGATGAACGGCGGTAGATCGGCTCTGTGCCTTTCTTCAGCAACCACCAGTTCTTGTTTACCGGATTCTCCACCTGGTCGTCGGCCTGTCCGAAGGCTTTGCGCTCGGAGACGTAGGTCAGCGTTTCGCCGAACAACGCCTTGGCGTGTGCGAGGTTCGACACCGCGGCATTGAGTCGCTCCTGGGGCAGGAAGGTCATCATGTGGATGAACCCGCGGTCGATCTCGCCGATCACGTTCTCGGCCGGGACGCGTACATCGGTGAAGAACAGTTCGGCGGTGTCGGATTCGGGCTGGCCGACCTTGTCGAGCTTGCGCCCCCGCC
>CAZYTV010000245.1:0-6763 GCA_964650455.1 uncultured Chitinophaga sp.
GGATCCCCAGTTGTTCCAGCACATGCTGTTCCGGTTTACCGCTGACATCTTTCAGCAACCGGTTAAAGGAGGCCGCGATTGCATCCGGTGAGGAGGTATCAAACGTATGGCCGAACTTCTTCGCGAATGCCGCAAAGGGAACCAGTTTTTCCTCATCCGGATCATCGTGTGTGCGGTACGGGAAAGGGAGGTGTTTATTGTGCACTTTTAATTTGGATACATTTTCAGCCACCGTACGATTGGCGAGCAGCATTAATTCCTCAATCAACTGGTGCGCTTCCTTACTTTCCTTGATCATGATCCCAATAGGATCGCCTTTTTCATCCAGTTTAAACCGTACTTCCTGGGACGAAAAATTAATCGCCCCGTTATTAAACCGCTTCTTCCTTAATTTTTGGGCAATATCATTCAGGATCAGCACTTCTTCGGCATGCAAACCGGCTTTTTCTTCAATGATGGTCTGCACTTCCTCATAAGTAAACCGGTGATCGGAATGGATAACTGTTTTTCCCAGCCAGTATTGTTTTACTTCCCCTTTTGCACCCAATTGAAAAATTGCGGAGAAGGTGAGCTTGTCTTCATGCGGCCGCAGGGAACAAAGAAAATTGGAAATATGTTCCGGCAACATGGGATTGACCCGGTCTGGCAGGTATACTGAAGTAGCTCTTCCGTACGCTTCCTTATCCAGTGCTGTTTCCGGTTCCAGGTAATGACTTACATCGGCAATATGTATCCCGATTTCATAATAGCCGTTTTTCAGTTTCCGGAAGGAGATCGCATCATCGAAATCCTTTGCATCCACCGGGTCAATGGTAATCGTGAATACATCCCGGATATCTTTCCGCTTTTTTATTTCCTCCGCACTGATCACATCCGGAATCCGGGCGGCCACTTCCAGTGCTTCGTCAGAAAACTGAAGCGGGAAGCCGCCATCCAGCAGAATCTCTTTCATCGCAGCATCATTACTGTTCTCCGCATCCAGTACTGTAATTACCTCACCCACCGGGCGTTTATTGCCTTCATTGTCCCATTCCAGTAATTTCACCACCACCCGGTCTCCATCTTTGGCTTTACCAATAGCATAGAGGGGGATAAAAATATCCGGCATCGGTTTATCCGATTCTGAGATAAAAAAGGCAAAGCCCTTATTCATTTGAAGGGCGCCGATAAATTCTGTTCGTTTCCGGTGCAGTACTTCTTTCACCACACCCTGCATTCTGCGCCCCCGGCCTTCGGTATCCTTTACGGCCACTTTCACCGTATCCCCGTGCAGGGCGGTGTTAAAGTCCTGCGGCCTGACCATAATATCTGCTTCCAAACCTTCTGCGGTAACGAAGCCCATGCCCGAACGGGTAATATCGATCACTCCCTTCACCACGCGGCTGTGGGAGGACCTTTCTTTAACTTTTTTCTTGTTGGAATTTTTTCTTCCCATACATCTTACTCCTCTTTTTTAAAATCTTTAATAAAATCACTGACCCGTTTATCAAAAGCAGGTCCCTCGTCAAATAAAAACCGGTGACGGACCGGTACTACATAAAAAGGCAGTTCCTTTATCTCCCCGGAAAATTTAAGCAACCGCACCGCATCTTTCTCTGTGGTCAGGATCACTTTCTCCCGTGAATTCATTTTTGTGTATGCCTGCCGGATATCCCGTAAATCATCAATCGTGAAAATATGGTGATCCGCATACTGTAGCATCTGGTAGGTATTGCTGTGCCCCTCCAGTAATTTTTTCAGCGGACGTGGATTGGCGATACCGGTCACCAAAAGTATTTCCACATCCGTATCCAGCCCTCTTTCTTCTTTACTGATAATATGATAGGGGCGGCTGTATTCAATACAGGTGAAATAAATCTGCTGTCCGGGTAAAGGTCCGATCTCTTTGATAATTTTTTTCTTTTCCGTCTCATCCAGGTCTTTCCGGCATTTGGTCACCACTATCACTTCTGCCCTTTTATAGCTGCTCTTCAGGTCTCTTAAATCCCCGGTAGGCAGGTAAAAATCCCGGGTGAATAAATTATTATAATCCGTAAGCAGGATGTTCAGCCCCGCTCTGACTGTCCGGTGCTGAAAAGCATCATCCAGGATAATCACTTCCGTTTCCGGACGGTCATGCAGCAACTGCGGGATCGCCTCGATCCTTTCTTCTCCGACGGCTACCGGGATATCCGGAAATTTCAGGTGAAACTGCATAGGCTCATCCCCGATCTCCAGGGCAGTGGTGAGCTGATTGGCCAGCGCATAGCCACGGGTCTTCCTTTTATATCCGCGGCTCAGTGTACCTACGCGGTACTGATCCTTCAGTCCCATAACCAGGTACTCCACCATTGGTGATTTACCGGTACCACCCACTGATAAATTACCGACACAGACCAGGGGCAATCCAAAGGAACTGGAACCCAGGATTTTTTTATCAAACATCCAGTTACGGACAGCAATCACCCCCCAGTACAGCAAGGCAAATGGCAGTAAAAAGATCCGGAAGGATTTCAGAAAAAAATTAGAAAACATAAATCGATTGAGGCGTCATACAAAGACTTAAAGGTACGTCAAATTCATGCTTATCCGGGATTTCACCCACCGGCTCAAAATAGGAAAACCCGGCAAGGATACAATCCGGATGGCAGGCCGCCAGGTAACGGTCATAATATCCTTTTCCATAACCGATCCGGTAGCCGCTCCTGTCAAAACAGAGCAGGGGAACAAAAACGATATCAAGAGAAGCTGGTTCAGCAATTTCACCTGTAACCGGTTCGTAGACACCGAAACTGCTTTTTTTAAACTCCGTTTCTGAACCGGTTATAACCGCCTCCATCTTTTCATTGCGGGTATCGATGCGCGGATAAGCAACCCTGATTTCCGGATTACGGAATTCCATAAAGTGGGTGAACAGGTGCGTATCGGGTTCCCTGAACTGCTCCATGGGCCAGTAAGAAAACAGGCTTTGTACAAACGGGATATCCGCCTGCTGAAACCGGATCAGCAGCAGGTCATCCAGTTTGGATTTTTCCGCAGCAGATAGCTCCATTCTCTTATTCCTGTAAAATTTCCGGAGTTCTTTTTTATTCATGCTTTATTCCCTGTCCTCCACAAAAGTAGAGAATACAGTGGTGCCATAGTTACGTTCCGCGGCAAAAAACGGGAAAGCCTTATAATCATTCCGGGGTGTATGCTCCAGTACAAAGCGGCCCTCTTTATTCAGCAATTGCTTTTCGAAGATAAGTCTGGGCAGGTCGTCTATATTGGAAAGCGCATAAGGAGGACCGGCAAATATGAAATCAAAACGTTCTGTACATTGCTGGATATACTTGAATACATCCATTTTAATCACTTTGAAATTTTCCAGCCGGAGTGCCGATGCTGTTTTTTTTATAAAGTCAAACATCGCGTTGTCTTTCTCCACAATGGTCAGATCATGTACACCACGTGAAGCCAGTTCATAACTGATACTGCCGGTGCCTCCAAACAGGTCAAGGGTTTTGAGTGTATCAAAATCCATTTTATGCTGCAGTACATTGAATAACCCTTCTTTGGCGATATCCGTGGTGGGACGGGTATAGGGCATATTTGAGGGCGGGTTAAATTTTCGTCCGCCATGTTCCCCTCCTATGATGCGCATCGGGCCAGGTCATTAAGCGAGGTGAAAAAATGGGCCGGGTAATCATTCCCCTGCCAGGCCGGTTCACGGAATACAATCAACCCGAAATACTGGTAAAGTTCTTTATATAAGGAAGAGTCTTTATCAATCAGGCCCGATACCTGCAATTGCAGATCCTGCTGTGATAAATCCAGTTGTGTACAGCATTTCAGCAGGTAGTACACCACATCTTCCGGGGTGGAGTAACTGTAGGTTTGTGCCAGTAATAAACGGCTTGATTTCACAAGTATCACGTTGAAATTATCCGGACGGAAATCCACATACATATTTCCGGTTTCTGTTGCGGCAATCACTTGTTTGATGGCCAGAGAAAACTGGTGCCGGCTCTGCGCTGCCGGGTATTGCTGCCGGATTTTATTCAATAAATCCGCAGGTACCGCGTATACATTATACAATTGCCAGTCTGTAATATTTTCGGTGATCACGGTATCCTGTCCGCTGCTGCCGTATAATGCATTCAGCATTGTTCCGGATACTTCCGGCTGATAACTGGTGGTGGAAAGCAAGGCATTCCCTGTAAAATCCCAGGCTACCTGCACGCTGTAAAATGAATCTTTCAGGGCCGGTGTGATTGCCATCAGTTCCTCCAGTGCCTCTCTATCGGTTTGCTCTGTACGGTAATAAGCCAGGCTGTACAAAATGTCGCCACCCGGACTGGTAATCGAATAACCGAGGTGATGGTTACCCAGTTGCAGGGACAAAACGGGCTGCACCGCAGTCCCATTATTGTTCTCTATCGTAAATAACTGCTTCAAGATCCTTTTTGAATTCGTGCAATAATAGACAAAAATTTAAATATCGTAGGTTTGCCTCCTTTTTCACCCATGTCAGCCAGCACACATAACCATTTACAGGTAGGGGTCAGCAACCGGCAGATCTTCCGGATAGCCTTGCCCATCAGCCTGGCCATCCTGATCCCCCAGCTTAATTTTATCACCAATAATATATTCCTGGGGCATTACACATCAGATAAGTATGCACTGGCTGTAGCCGGTATTACCGGAGTATATTACCTGATTTTCGCGGCTATTGGCTATGGACTGAATAATGGGTTGCAGGCCCTGATCGCCCGCAGGGCCGGCGAAAACCGTCCGGAGGAAATCGGAAAATTATTTACCCAGGGGGTCCTGATCGGCTTGCTGGTTGCGGTGGCGGGAATCCTCATTACCTGGTTGCTCACGCCTGCCATTTTTAAACTCATCATTCATGACCCGGCTGTCCAGGAAAAAGCAGTTCATTTTTTACGCATCCGTATCTGGGGACTCCCCTTCTTATATATTTACCAGCTAAGAAATGCGCTACTGGTGGGCACCAACCAGAGCCGTTACCTGGTGGCCGGTACCCTGGCCGAAACCCTGGCGAATATCGGGCTGGATTACCTGCTCATCTTTGGTCAGTTGGGTTTTCCCGAACTCGGTTTTAACGGAGCCGCGATCGCCTCGGTTATTGCTGAGTTCGTAGGCATGTTTGTCATCTTCCTGGTGATCCGCCGGAAGGGTATCAGTAAACGTTTCGGACTCTTCAGGGATTTCCGCTGGAATAAAAAGAACAGTTCCCTGATCTTATCCATGTCAGCCCCGCTGATGTTTCAGCATGCCATCAGTATTATCAGCTGGCAGTTTTTCTTTTTACTCACCGAGCATCATGGTGAAATGGCCCTGAAAGTATCCAATGTAATGCGGAATATTTTCGGTGTCTTTGGCTGTGTGACCTGGGCTTTTGCCGCTACCACCAATGCCATGGTCAGCAATGTAATTGGCCAGGATAAAAAAGAACAGGTCGTACCGCTGATTATCCGGATCGTCCGTCTGAGTTCCGGATGGGCCCTGGTGGCCTGCACCCTGCTGAATATTTTTCCAGAAACTTTCTTATCAGTATTCGGTCAGGGAGATGAATTTATCCGGGCGGCTCTTCCTTCCCTCAGGGTGGTCTCGGCAGCTATGATCCTGATGTCCTTTTCGATTATCTCGCTAAGTGCTGTCACCGGAACGGGCAATACAAAAATCACTTTCCTGATCGAATTATTTGCGATCATCATGTACAGCACTTATGTGTACCTGGTCAATGAACACTTTTTCCTGCCTATTCATTTTGGCTGGATGAGTGAATGGTTGTACTGGCTTTGTTTGTTTTTCCCCTCGTTATGGTATTTACGCAGTGGTAAATGGAAGACCAAAGTATTTTAGTATTCCTTTTCAAAATTCACCCCGACTTCACCCGTAAACCGGGCAATTGGCGGATGCAGCTTATGAATGGAAATATTGATTTTTATTACCTGCGGGAAACGGGTATGAATCGTTTCAGAGATAGCCATTACAAGAGTTTCCAGTAATTCCGTTGACTGGTGCATGGCTTTCTGTACGATGTCAAACAGGGCGGCATAATTGATGGTATCCTCTATAGATGTAATGTAATTTTCCGGGGGTAAAAAATCCACCTGCAGGGCCACCCTGAATTCATTCCCTGTTTTTCTTTCCTCCGGATACAGGCCATGAAAAGCATGAAAATGCAGGTCCCTGAGCTCGATGGTCATTTTAGCCGGCATTAATGAAGTTATTTAGCGCTGAGGAAACGTTCTGCATCCAGGGCTGCCATACATCCGCTGCCAGCGGCAGTAACAGCCTGCCGGTAAATTTTGTCCTGTACATCTCCGGCAGCAAACAACCCTCCCCCATTGGTTTTACTGGTTCCGGGAATCGTTTTGATGTATCCGGCATCATCCATATCGATCCAGGGTTTGAAAATACCGGAGTTGGGCTGATGACCGATGGCAACGAAAAATGCGCTGACCGGCACTTCCTCTTTAACATTCGTTTTTGTATTATGAATCCGGACCGCATGTACTTTTTTATCGCCCAGCACTTCGTCGGTCACGCTGTTCCAGTAGATATTAATATTGGAGGTGTTCTTTACTCTTTCCTGCATTACTTTGCTCGCACGCATTTCATCTCGGCGCACGATCATATGCACCTGTGCACATATTTTGGAAAGGTAGAGCGCTTCTTCAGCGGCAGTATCACCGGCCCCAACGATCGCCACTTCTTTTCCTTTAAAAAAGAATCCGTCACAAACAGCAAAGGCACTCACTCCGTAGCCATTCAG
>CAZYTV010000246.1:0-6723 GCA_964650455.1 uncultured Chitinophaga sp.
GGGGAGAAATTCCTGATGCTGCCAGTCAATAAATGGGACCAGGATTACCAGCGGGTAGTGCTGGGCGGGATCACCTGTGACAGCCATGACTACTACGATTCCGAAGAACATATCAATGAAGTATTCCTGCCCAAAGTCAATGATGATAAAGAACCACTTTATGTAGGGTTCTTTCATACCGGCGCCTACCAGGACCAGATCAGTGGTTATGGAGGTATCAAGCACTGCCTGATCCCTTCCCCCAAGCACGTGATCGTGGGTTATGATAAGAGTGGCAAACTGGTGGACTGGGTTTATGCCAAACAACAGACGGCGCAGAGTATGCTGAGGATACTGGGATATTAGTAATGAGTATCTGACTGAACATTCCCATAGAACAGAGCCCCCGATTTTCGGAGGGCTCTGTTCTGTTAGTAACACCGAACATTACTCATTACTGATTACTCATTACTCATCGTCCTCATTTCCCGCTATGCCGGCTATACCGCTTCCATTCCTTTAATTCAAACTTACTGTAGCGCGAACGCTCGACCTGGTTTTTGTCCAGGTAGAAGCGGTTATCAAAGCCTTTCCAGTAAAGCATACCCTGCGGGCCGCGGTGAACGTATTGTCCATTGGCATGCCTGGCCATAGTGAAGCCGGGGTGGGGGGTAATGATCAGGGGAGCGCCTGCCAGGTTGTTGGCATAGCTGGGACCTGAAGGACCCCGTTGACGGGAAACAGGGGGCGGGTCGTCGTTTCTTTTTTCTTTGTTGGCCCATACCCGGCTGTGTCCGCAACTGCTGAGTATAACGGCCGCCAGAACGAAAGTTACTGATGATAAGATAAATGTTCTTTTCATGCATCTGTTTTTAATGGTGAAGAATTGTGAACTGCGTTGACTGCAGCGGATGGTTTATTGATCATCTCTGGTTTTTTTGGTCCGGACCCCACCAGTAGTACCCGTTTTAACCACAGGTTCAGGAACAGGGGCAGGTTTTGTTTTTTCAACATCACGGGTGGCTGTGGACACACTGTCTTTCTTTACCGGTTCTTTTTCAATGACGAGTACGGGTTTTGTTAGATCCAGGCTGTCTTCCTCTTCGCCAAAATTTAAAAAGCGGACGGCCTGATGCTGGCTGTCTTTTACAGCCGGCTGTTTTGGAGCAAAGACCCGGGAACTGTATTGCCTGCCTGCTGCACAACTGGCGGCCATAGCCAGGACCAGCATGAGGATAACCGCTTGTATAATTTTACTGGTTTGCATGGGGATAGCCATTATTTTAGTCCCGTAATCAGTTATTTACATCCAATTCATTTGCCATAAACTCTTAAAAAATGTTAGCATGAAACAATTTTTCATACTCTTAACAGTACTGGCCATCAGTATTGGCAGTAAAGCACAGTCAGCCGAAGACTCCGTTAAGACAGTTATTAATAATCTTTTTGCTGCAATGAAGAACTCGGATACCATATTATTAAAATCCTGTTTTGCCGACAGTATGGTACTGCAGACCATTGTCAGGGGCAAAAACGGTGGCGCAGAAGTAAAGAATGAAGAAGCGGCCGGTTTTGTGAAAAGTATCAGCTCCCTGAAACCCGGATCAGCCGATGAACGGATTACATTCGGAACAATTCTTACAGACGGCCCGCTTGCCCTGGCCTGGACACCCTATAAGTTTTTTTACAATGGACAATTCAGCCATTGCGGAGTGAACTCATTTCACCTGGTGCGGTTTAAAGAAGGCTGGAAGATTCAGTATCTGATTGATACGAGAAGAAGAACGGGATGTGAGTGATAGTCGGGAGAAAGGAGTCGGGAGTCGGGAGTTGGGAGTTGGGAGTCAGGAGTCGGGAGTCAACAGCCCATTCTAAGTAAGAATTAACTATTTACGAAAGTCATGTTCAATAAGAAATTTTTATAACAAAGCACCAATTCTACTTAGATGTGTTGGGGCTTTCTTCTTATTTGTAATTTGATTTTTATTTGGTTCTTGATTGCCCGCCGAAGCTTTAGCGAAGGTGGGGTGTCTTGGTTTTTGGTTCTTAGTATTAAAAAGGAACCCTCCGTGGAAACGGAGGGTGTAAACCAAAACCAACTGCTTATGAGAAAAATGTGTGCTTAATATTTTATTTTATTTCGATGGCCTGTGAAGCTTTGACTGTTACCTGCTTCGGAAGGTTTAATCGTAATATACCATTGATGTAAGATGCGTCTATTTTAGTTGCATCTATTTTGTCATCTAATGTGAAAGATCTCTTAAAGGAGCGGAAAGGGTATTCCTGGCGGATCTGCTTCTCTGTTGAAGCGGGTTCAGTAACCTGTTTCTCAGCCGAAATCGTGAGCAACTGCTGCTCCAGGTTAACTTTAAAATCAGCCTTTTCAAATCCGGGTGCCACCACTTCCAATAAGTAACTCCCTTCTGTTTCTTTGACGTTTACCGGTACGGAATCCTTTCTTACAGTATTGTTAAAGCCATTATTGATTAATACCGGTAACTCTGTAAAAAGGTCATCTACAAAATTGCTGAAACTGCCTTCAAAAGGCTTCCTGTTGAACTGTACGTATGCCATAATCGTTTAGTTTTTATTTTAAAAAAATTATTACATCTGAATCTGCTCAAACCCTGTACCACCTGGATTTTTGTTGGATATACTGGCAGTTTTGCCGCGCCTGGGAGACAAAATTTCCGAAAAGAGGAATTTCTGCTGCCATATTTTCCATTTGGGACCGGGGGGGCACAGCCCTTTGAACAAATTCTTTAGCTTTGCGTTTCATAAATAAAAAACTATGTATCCAGAAGAAATAGTAATTCCGATGAAAGAGGAACTGACCGACAACGGCTTTTCCGAGTTGCTTACAGCAGAAGCAGTGGAAACACAACTGACCAAAGAGGGCACCACCCTGGTCATGATCAATTCTGTGTGCGGTTGTTCTGCCGGTACCGCCCGTCCGGGTGTGCTGATGGCTGTGGCAAACACAGAAAAGAAACCTGATTTCCTGACTACTACCTTCGCCGGTTTTGATGTGGATGCGGTAAAGACCCTCCGGATGCACCTGATGCCTTTTCCTCCGTCCTCCCCGGCTATTGCCTTATTTAAAAATGGCCAGTTGGTACATTTTATCGAAAGACACCAGATCGAAGGTCGTTCGGCCCAGGTGATCGCCCAGAACCTGATCGGCGCCTTCCAACAGCATTGTAATTAAGCTAATTTAATAATTGTAAAAGGGCTGTTTCATCATTTGAAACAGCCCTTTTTATACCACGCTGATTTCGAGCAAAGCGAGAAATCTTGTATTTCTTTCTCTCCGTACTAAGCGTTGTCATCCCGAACGAAGTGAGGGACCTTGAATTTACCCCCCCCTCAGGGAACTTTTTTTTTGCAAGTCCGGTAAATGCACTTACCGTTTATACCCATGTCCTGCAGATTTGACTTTTGATGCAGCCTCTTTAGTATATTCGCCTCTATTAATTACTGACATGTATCCTAACTTATATTACGCTTTCAGGGACTTATTCGGGGTGGAGTGGAAATTTCTCCGGTTTGTGAATTCCTTTGGTTTTTTTGTGGCCATCGCTTTTATAATTGCAGCGGTGGTGCTTACAGCCGAATTGAGGCGTAAAAGTAAACAGGGATTTTTTCAGCCTACAGAAATGCAGGTAATGGTGGGACAGCCCGCCACCCTCACGGATATCCTGCTTAATTTCCTGCTTGGCTTTCTCCTCGGATACAAAATCGTGGCTCTATTCATCCTGGACAATTCGGCCACTGAAGACCCACAGGCCTTTATCTTCTCCGCGCTGGGTAGCTGGCCGGCTGGTATTGCGATGGGTTTATTATTCGCCGGGTTGAAATGGTGGGAAAAGAATAAACAAAAACTCAGCAAACCTGAAAAAAGGATGGTGAGAATATGGCCCCATGACCGGGTTGGAGAGATTACCATTATTGCGCTCATTTTTGGCTTACTGGGGGCCAAACTCTTCGATATTTTCGAAAACTGGAGTGATTTCCTGAAACGTCCTTCTGATTATATTTTCTCCGCCAAGGGCCTGACTTTTTATGGAGGACTGATCTGTGCTGCCCTGGCCATCTGGTGGTATGCTAAAAAACATAAAATCGGGTTCTGGCATTTAAACGATGCACTGGCTCCCACCATGATGCTGGCTTACAGTATCGGTCGTATCGGCTGCCAGGTTTCCGGTGATGGGGACTGGGGTATTGAAAATCCCCGGCCTAACCCGTATAGCTGGTTACCTGATTGGGTTTGGTCCTACAATTATCCACATAATGTAAATGAGGTAGGGGTTCCCATTCCGGGCTGTACCGATGGAAAATTCTGTAACCAATTACCTATTCCTGTTTATCCAACACCCTTGTATGAAATTATTTTCTGTTTCCTGCTTTTCCTGGTACTTTGGTTTTTACGGAAACGACTGAAAGTTCCTGGAATGATATTCGCTATCTACCTGATGTTGAATGGAATGGAACGGTTTTTAATCGAGAAAATCAGAGTCAATACAAGGCTTGATTTTGGGGTATTCCAACCCACCCAGGCCGAAGTAATCTCCAGCCTGCTCTTCTTAACCGGGCTGGGAATTTTTCTATGGCTGCGTCGCAAAGCAGGGGCATCAAAATCCACAGGAGCTGCATAAAACTCTTGATTTTTATCATTTTTTGCCAAAAATGCGATTTTTCTTTTTTCGTCTCAAACCCTTGCCTGTGGCAGATTTCATCCGATTGCTCTGAAAATGGGAACGTTTGCATGAATGCTGTTAGTAATTTTTCATCGCAGAACGCTATGAGAAACCATAACTTATAGGTATCTTTGCAGACGGTCTGGGACGGTAAATACTACTTTCTACTAATTAACTATCCATTTGCAACAACCTGCAAACAAAGGCCGTCTATTATTCGTTGATATTTAAATTTCTTAAGTTATGCGGCAACTTAAAATTGCTACCCAGATTACAAACAGGGACTCCCAGGCAGTTGAGAAGTACTTACAGGAGATTTCGAAGATTTCGATGATTACTCCTGAAGAGGAAACTACTCTGGCTCAACGGATTAAGATGTTTAACCGGAATCCGGTTGACTCCCAGAGAGCACTTGACAAACTGGTACAGGCAAACCTTCGTTTTGTAGTATCTGTAGCCAAGCAATACCAACATCAGGGGTTGTCACTCAGTGACCTTATTAACGAGGGTAACCTCGGCTTAATTAAAGCGGCACAACGCTTCGACGAAACCAAAGGTTTCAAATTCATTTCTTACGCGGTATGGTGGATTCGCCAGTCCATCCTTCAGGCGTTGGCAGAGCAGGGCAGATTAGTCCGCCTGCCTCAAAACAAAATTGGCACTTATAACAAAGCAAATAAAGCCTATATGGCTTTTGAGCAGGAGCATGAACGCGAGCCTTCTACCGAAGAGCTGGCCGAACTGCTCGAGATGAGCGAAACGGAGATCAACAACATTTTCCAGAGCAACACCCGTCACACTTCGCTCGATGCACCTGTGCACGAAGCTGAAGACGTGGCCATGGGCGATCTCTTGGAAGGCAGCGATGACACCGATGATGATGTGATGAAAGATTCCCTGCGTAATGAAATCCGCCGGGTACTTAAATCATTGTCACCCAGGGAAGCTGAGATTGTTAATGCCTATTTTGGCTTAGATGGTGAGAATGGAGTTACGATTGAACAGATCGGGCAGAAATATGACCTGACTAAGGAACGTATCCGCCAGATCAAGGAAAGAGCTATCAAACGTCTGCAAAAGGCACGCTACAGCAGCGCATTAAAAGCCTATTTGGGTTAAGTATATTTTAAAATCGTGGGTTATTTAAAATAATTCCGGTCCTCACTTAGTGGGACCGGAATTGTTTTTTAGAACCAGTTATCTTTACATACGTTATTCTGTTATGAAAGTTCAATACCTCGTCATCCTCCTGGCTTTTCTAAGTATGTCCTGTGAAAAAACAGTCAGCTTTGATCTGGACAATGTAGCCCCCAAACTGGTGGTGGAAGCGGTTATTGAAAACGGGGAACCGCCGGTTGTTTTCCTCTCGCGCAGCCTGGCCTATTTTTCAACCCTCAGCCCGGATTCACTGGCCGGAAGTTTCGTTCGGAATGCGGATATCTGGATATCCAATGGGACGGTTACTCACAAACTAAAAGAATACCCGGTCCCGGTACCTGGCGGTTACACTACCTATTACTATTCAAATGATGGAAACAGTCCCGGCACCTCATTTATCGGCGAACTGAATAAAAATTATACCCTGCGGATTGTCTGGCAGGGAAAGGAATACACCGCTTTTACCAAAATTCCTGCAATAACCCGACGTATTGATTCGCTTTATGCAAAACCTGCCCCGGCAGGTAATATTCCTTATAAAGTAGCCCTGATGCTCAAGGCAACCGATCCGCCGGGTTTCGGGGATTATGTCCGATATTTTACAAAGCAGAACAGTGATCCGTTTTATCCGGGTCTTAACTCGGTTTATGATGACCAGGTCATCGATGGATCAACATACGAAATTCAGGTGGAGAGAGGCATCTTAAGAAACGGAGTTGCCGGTGAAGCATATAGTTTCTTTGACAAAGGAGATACTGTAACCCTTAAACTCTGCAATATCGATAAAGCAACTTATGATTTCTGGCGGACCATGGAATTTACCTATGCCAGTGTCGGGAATCCTTTTTCTTCGCCTACCAAAGCACTGAGTAATATCAGCGGAGGTGCC
>CAZYTV010000247.1:0-6654 GCA_964650455.1 uncultured Chitinophaga sp.
GAAAGATCCTGATGAAGTTGATTAACCGGCAAACCGGTAACAACTGCTACGAGATCATCAAGGAGTATAAGGGGGGATTTAATGCCCGCTTTTACCAGACGATCGCTTTCTTTGTTGGTGGCAACCTGAAACAGGAATGGAACCTGAAGGAAAACAAAATGGACCGGGACATTGAGAATATTGTCCGTGAAATTGATGGAACCTGGTATGGTAATCCCTACCGTGCCCGCTGACCCTCCGACCAGTAAAAGAGGGACTCTCCTCCGAAACAAATACCTTTGCCGGGTTTTAAATCATAAACAAATATGAAAGTGGATATACTGGCCATCGGGGTGCATCCGGATGATGTGGAACTGGGTTGTTCCGGCACCCTCATCAACGAAATAAAAAAAGGGAAGAAAGTTGCGATCCTGGATCTCACCCAGGGAGAACTCGGCACCCGTGGCACCATAGAAACCCGGTATGAAGAAGCGGCCAATGCTGCTATGATCATGGGCGTACATGCCCGGGAAAACCTGAAAATGCGGGACGGTTTTTTCCGGAATGATGAGGAGCACCAGTTACAGGTGATTGCTGCCATCCGTAAATACCAGCCCTCCATCGTCATTGGTAATATCCTGAATGACCGTCACCCTGATCACGGACGTGCCGGCAGCCTGATCAGCGACAGTTGTTTTCTATCCGGTCTGGCCAAAATTGAAACCAGGGATGAGGAAGGTAAACCCCAGGCCAAATGGAGACCGGCTTATATGCTCCAATATATTCAGGACTGGTACCATGAACCGGATTTCCTGATCGATATCAGCGAAGCCTTTATCCAACGGATGAAAGCGATTGAAGCTTATACCACACAGTTTCACACGGGAAACAGCCCGCTGGAAGGACCCCAAACCTATATCTCCAAGCCTGGCTTCCTGGAAGCGGTAATCGCCAGGGCCCGTATGTTTGGAAAAAGGATCGGTGTGGATTTTGCTGAAGGCTTCCTCAGTGAAAAAAAACTGGGCCTCCGGGACCTGGATGCTTTGATCCAAAATGAAACATAAGTCGTGAATTAGCAAGACTTTAACAAGAAATAATTCTGCTTCTGCCGGGGGATAGTTTTTGACGGAATTTGGGTATTATAGGTTAACTTTGCCCCTCGAAACAAGTACTAATAATGAATTTTCCAAAATTTTCAGGTCACGCCCAGTCTTTTCATGCAGAACTCAAGAAAAGAATTAACGATTATTTCCACGAAGCCGGAAAATCTTACACCGGCAATTTTCAACTGTATTTTAAAGCCATTATTCTGGTATTGGCATATGTGGCTGTTTATACGCACCTGGTATTTTTCACGCCGGCAGCCTGGCTGGCTCTTACAGAATGTGTGCTCCTGGGTGGCCTGACCGCCGCTATTGGATTCAACATTATGCATGATGGTATGCATGGTAGTTTCAGCAAACATAAATGGGTCAATTATATGGCCGGCCTTTCCCTGAACTTCCTGGGAGCCAATAACTTCATGTGGAAGACCAAGCACAATATTATTCACCATACGTATACCAATATCGAAGGACTGGATGATGATATCGAAGCCCGCCCCCTGCTGCGTCTTTGTGATACACAGAAATATTATAAAATTCACCGCTTCCAGCACTGGTATTTCTGGGCCGCTTATTCCCTGCTTTATATCTGGTGGGTGTTCGTGACCGACTATAAAAAATATTTCCGGAAAAAGATCGGGTCTGTGCCCCTGAAGCCAATGAGTACCTGGGATCATATCTCTTTCTGGGGGTTTAAAGTATTAAACATTTTCATCTTTGTGGTGGTTCCGATTTCACAACTCGGATTCACAACCTGGCTGATTGGTTACCTGGTATTCGGCCTCTTTGCCGGCTTTGTGCTGAGTATTGTATTCCAGCTGGCACATACCGTTGAACATACCCAGTTTCCCCATGCCAATGACCAGAACCGCCTGGAAGATGAATGGGCGATCCATCAATTAAAGACGACGGCTAACTTTGCCACTAACAATAAAGTTATTTCCTGGCTGGTAGGCGGACTGAATTTCCAGGTGGAACACCACCTGTTCCCAAAAATCTCGCACGTGCATTACCCGGAGATCAGTAAGATCATTAAGAAAGCCTGTGAGGATTTTGGAGTGACCTATATTGAGTATCCGAAAATGAGACTTGCCCTCGCTTCACATGTGCACCACCTGAAAAATCTCAGTAGAAAATAAATTACGAATCCCGCCTGGCGGGATTTTTTTTGTCCCGTAAAGATTAAAAGAGCGCCTGAAAGAGGAAGAACGCTTCTGTATTTGAGGCTTTTTTATAATAATGAATACCCCGATTCAAGGAATATCTTATTTGCTTTGCGGGAAACAAAACAGGAAACCCCTAAATAACGGGTGGAGGAATCTTTTTGCTACTACCCAAATCCCCTGTAACTTGCACCGTTTTTCAATAAGAAAATAAAATGGTTGACTTATCCTCTTACGACCCAAACAGCGTCAGTAACCCCAATAACAATATTTTCGGGCTACCCACAGATGAAGACAGTGCCCGGCTTATCATTCTCCCTGTGCCATGGGAAGTAACGGTAAGCTATGGTGCCGGTACCGCACGTGCTCCCGAAGCTATTCTGAAGGCCAGTTACCAGGTGGACCTATTCGATCAGGAAATGCCGGAAGCGTGGAAGCAGGGCTTCTATATGCGCCCGGTGGACCGAAAGATCCTGATGAAGAGTGATTACCTGCGTAAAGAGGCGGAATTATATATCGACTATATTTCCAAAGGAGATGATGTGAATGCCAACCAGTTCATGTGTAAAACGCTGAAAGAAGTGAACGAAGGCGGTGTTTTTCTTACGGAGTGGATGCATGACCAGAGCAAGGCCCTGCTGGATCAGGATAAACTGGTGGGTATTTTGGGTGGCGGCCATAGTGTTCCCCTGGGCTTCATGAAAGCACTGGGCGAAAAGCACGGGGAGTTTGGAATCCTGCAGATCGACGCACACTGCGACCTAAGAGATACTTATGAGGGGTTCAGGCATTCGCATGCCAGTATCATGTTCAATGCATTGAAAGAAGTTACCGCATTACAACGGGTGGTACAGGTAGGACTCCGTGATTACAGCCAGGTGGAATGGGATTATATTAAAAACAGCGGCTATAAAGTCATTGCTTATTTTGACCGGGAAATCAAGGAACGCCAGTTCTGTGGTGATACCTGGAAACATATTGCCGAAGAAATCATCTGCCAGTTACCGGAAAAAGTTTATATCAGTTTTGATATAGATGGCCTGGACCGCAAACTTTGTCCCCATACCGGCACACCGGTACCCGGTGGATTTGAGATGGAGGAAGTCTACTATATGTTGAAACTGCTCCGCGAAAGCGGCAAAAAAATAATTGGCTTCGACCTTTGTGAAGTAGGTGTCAGCGATTCTGACTGGAATGCGAATGTGGGGGCAAGGGTGCTGTTTAAATTGTGTAACCTGCTGGTGACGTCGAACTCATAAATATGACCGCTTCCCCGGACTATACCCTGATCATTCCGAATAAAAAAACCAGGACCTATGATACCATGGGCTGGATTTTATATAGCCTGCATATCGCAGGATTCATTTACCTGTTGATTGCCTCTCCTGATGATGATCACCGAAAATGGGCTGGCTTTGGTATCGTGCTCTCGGTCGTTTTTTTTTCAATTGAATATTTCTTTGGTAAAAAATTTAAACACTTCAACGGACTTCAGCAAAGCCTTAACTTCCTGCCTTTTATATGGATCCTGCGCTTTCGCTTTTGGATGATCGGGGTGATTGCCGTTTTCCTGTCTGTATTATATAATATTTCGAAACGGGAATTCCGCGTTTATATTTCCAAAGATCGTATACAACTTCCAACACTATTCGGCAGCCGGTATCAATGGAATGAACTGAATAACCTGATATTAAAAGACGGGTTGCTGACCGTTGATTTTAAAAACAATAAGCTTTTCCAGCAACTGATCGACGAAGATAATCCAGTCGATGAAGCAGCATTCAATGCATTTTGCAGGGAGCAGTTGGCAGCTCATCAATGAACATTGAGCATTGAGCATTGAGCATTGAATACTGATAATTTCTTTCCTTAGCACGCCAATGCTCAATATCCAATGCTCAATTCTCAATTCTCAATTTTCAATAACCCCCCAATTGGCGTAATTTTACCCCATGGCACTTCCACAATCTCCCTACATCCTTTACTCAGACGGTAATGGAAATATATTCGAAGACACGACCCTGTATGTAGCCGGACGTACTGGCTGGGATGCGGTGCCCGTGCCTGAAGAGGATTGGATCGAACTGCCGGATGGTGGTTCCCTCTATGAATTACCCGGGCGAAGGGGAATTGGTATTGATGTGGAGACCGGCGATATGCGGCTCTGCGAAAAAGGTTGGGCGGTGGCTGCCTTTATTCCACCAGCGCATACCGGCTTATACCTGGCCGCTTATGAGACAGCACCGGAAGCACCCATCCTTCCTTTATTTTGTTATACCACTGCCGGCTGGCTGGATGATAAGTTTTATGTGCCTGCCGTACGTATTGAAGCCGATATCCGCCAGGAATGTGCAGGATACGATACAGGAAAAGTAGAACATGGGGCCAAAGAGCTGTTGAAACATTATCCGCATAACCGGTTGGTGGCACACCTGATGAATAATTGTGCCCTCACGTATAGTTGTCCCGCCGCCCGGAATTTTGCGCTGGGCCGCTGGGAATGCCCGGTACCGGCTTCTCCGGCCTGTAATGCCAATTGCGTGGGCTGTATTTCCCTGCAACCGGATGAAGAGCCGATAGTATCCACCCAGGATCGCCTGAATTTTAAACCCACTGCAGAAGAAATTGTGGAGTTTACGGTACCGCATCTCGAAACGGCTCCATTCCCGATTATCAGTTTCGGACAAGGTTGTGAAGGTGAACCACTGCTCATGTGGGAGACGATCCGCGAGGCTATTATTGAAATCAGAAAGCATACAAAAAAAGGAAGCATTAATATAAATACCAATGGCTCTAACCCGGATGCGGTAAGGGTTTTATGTGAAGCCGGACTGGATTCGATAAGGGTGAGTACCAACTCGGCCCGCCGTGAAATTTATATGCCTTATTACCGCCCGAATAATTATGAATTCGAAGATATCATAGAGAGCCTGAAAGTGATGACTTCATTTGGCGGCTGGACCTCTATCAACTATTTTGTATTTCCGGGTATGACCGATGCTGAGGCGGAATATGAAGCTTTGCGAAAGCTGATCAGAGAAACGGATTTGAAAATGATCCAGTGGCGGAATTTCAATATTGATCCAGACTGGTACCTCGGTAAAATCGGCGTATCGGATACCGGGGACTATATGGGTGTAAAACAATTACAGCAACTGATCCGGGAAGAGTTTCCGGACCTGAAATACGGCTATTTCAATCCCCCGATGGAACGGATCAAAGGCCGGTTTGATACAGATTTTGCGCATTTCTGACCATGAATAAAGCAGGTACGAAACATATTTATACCGGCATGGCGGTCGCCGTACTGGCTGCTTTTATATGGTCCTGGAATTTTGTGGTGGCACGCGGCATCTACCAACAGGTTCCACCGGTAAGTCTGGCATTTTACCGCTGGCTTACCGCCACCCTGATTATTTTACCCTTTGCGTATTCCTCTTTTAAAAAAGAATGGCCTTCGGTCAGGAAGTCCCTTCCCTTTTTCCTGGTGGCGGCCGCAACCGGCATTTCGCTTTTCAATACATTCATTTATATCGGTGCTAAATATACCACGGCCATTAACCTGGCTTTGATTGGTACCACGTCCTCCCCCATACTTTCTGTACTCTTTGCAGCCATCTTTCTGAAAGAAAAAATTTCAGTCACCAGGGCTGCGGGTATGCTGGTCTGTATTGCCGGTATCCTCGTTTTACTATCCAAGGGAAATTTTCATAACCTGTTACACCTGCATTTTACCAAAGGGGATACCTGGGTATTGGGGGCCGGACTGGCTTTTGCGATTTACAATACGATGGTGCGGAAGAAGCCGGTTGCCGTATCCCCGGTAAATTTTCTTTTCGTGGTCTTCGCACTGGGCACCCTGCTCCTGGTGCCCTTTTTTATCCGGGAATCGGTGCAGGCACCGGCTATTCAATGGAAAGCTTCTACCGTAATGATTATTCTTTACCTGGGACTTGGTGCTTCTGCCTTCTGCTTCTGGATCTGGAATATAGCGATCCGTAACCTGGGGGCTGGCCGGGCAGCCCTGTTTGGTAACCTGATTCCTGTCTTCAGTACCCTGGAAGCCATCCTTTTGCTCGGCGCGGAAGTAAACTGGGTTCATGGCCTGAGTTTCGGCCTGATTATTTCCGGACTGTTGCTGGCCAATCTCCGCAGATAAGGGTTTTGGATAATCTTAACAGTTTAAAAACAGCCCTGTATGCAAGTTGCACAGGGTTTGCATCGTTAATAACAACTGTGTATAAACAAGCCCCACAGGCTTTCAACCTCAATAGCTAAATTTGTATGAATAACGCGTACACCATGTCCCTTTCCTTAGATGCTCAGCACCGGTCCAGGGCGATCATGTTTACTGCAGCTTTTGCCGTACTCTTTGTCCTTATGATGTTTATCCTGAAATGGAAACTGCC
>CAZYTV010000248.1:0-6619 GCA_964650455.1 uncultured Chitinophaga sp.
AATATGATGACAAACTGATGGAGAAATTCTTTGATGATCCCAACACCATTACAGAAGATGAAATGCATGAAGCGATCCGCAAAGCCACCGTTGACCTGAGCATCGTTCCGATGATGTGTGGTTCTTCATTCAAAAATAAAGGGGTACAGACTGCACTGGATGCTGTTTGCCGTTACCTGCCTTCTCCGATTGATATCCCGGATACCGTAGGTACAAATCCGGATAGTGGTGAGCCTGAAACCCGTAAAGCGGATCCCAAAGCTCCGTTTGCAGCCCTGGCTTTCAAAATCATGACTGACCCGTTTGTGGGACGCCTGGCATTCTTCCGGTGCTATTCAGGACACCTGGATGCAGGTTCCTATGTACTGAACGTAAGAAGCGGTAAGAAAGAGCGTATCAGCCGGATCATGAAAATGTTCGCCAACAAGCAGAACCCGATCGACTTCATCGAAGCCGGAGATATCGGGGCCGCCGTTGGTTTCAAGGAGATCAAAACCGGGGATACCCTTTGTGATGAAAACCATCCGATCACCCTGGAGAATATGTTCATTCCTGAGCCGGTAATCGCCGTAGCAGTAGAACCGAAAACACAGGCTGACGTGGATAAAATGGGTATGGCCATTGCCAAACTCGTGGAAGAAGATCCTACCCTGCGTGTAAATACCGATGAAGATACCGGGCAAACCATCCTTCGTGGAATGGGGGAACTGCACCTGGAGATCATCATTGACCGGATGCGTCGTGAGTTTAAAGTAGAAGTTAACCAGGGAGCACCACAGGTTGCCTATAAAGAAGCCTTCCAGGCGACTATTGAACACCGTGAGACACTGAAAAAGCAGACCGGTGGTCGTGGTAAATTTGCCGATATCCAGTTCAGTCTCGGACCGGTGGATGCAGAATGGAGAACAGAGAATCCTGACAAGCATTACCAGTTTGTAAATGATCTTTTCGGTGGATCTATCCCCCGTGAATTTGTTCCGGCTATCCAGAAAGGATTTGAGCAGGCAATGACCAATGGTGTACTGGCCAACTATCCCGTGGACAACCTGAAGATCCGTGTATTCGATGGTAGTTTCCACGCAGTGGACTCAGACTCCATGTCTTTCGAACTTTGTGCCAAACAAGGTTTCCGTGAAGCGGCCCGCAAAGCAAAACCAGTTCTGCTGGAACCCATCATGAAAGTGGAAGTGATTACTCCCGCTCAGTACATGGGTGATGTAACTGGTGACCTGAACCGTCGTCGTGGTATGCTGGAAGGTATGGATACCCGTGCCGGTGCTGAGGTAATCAAGGCAAAAGTACCCCTGAGTGAAATGTTTGGTTATGTAACCCAACTGCGTTCACTGAGTTCCGGCCGTGCCTCATCTACCATGGAGTTCTCTCACTATTCTCCTGCTCCGAACAATATCGCTGAAGAAGTGATTGCGAAGGTGAAAGGGAAAGTGAATGCTTAATTAAAGGATCAATCGAGATAAAACCCCGGATTTCCCGGGGTTTTTTTATTTATTTAACCGGGATCAATCGTGTTTTTACGAAATGGCATTGTGTTTGTAGGTAAAATGCGGAATTCCCCGTTTTTAGCCAATACCTGTTTAAGGCCTGATTCAAAAATGTATGAAGAACTACTATTCAAAAGATTAAGGGCTCATCACTGGGCCCTTTTTCATTGAACGGGCTTTTAAATAACCAGGCCGCTCCCCATACCGAAGTGATCAACGTCAGGAGATAAAAGACCAAGCTGATCAATACCGCCGATTCAACACTTATTTGGAACCAGTTGGCACCTTGCAGAAACACCAGTTCCCTGATCCCCAGTCCACCAATCGTTATTGGCAAAACAGAAACAGCAGAGGACAACAAGAAAATAAAAAGTACGGCAGGGACATCTGACCGGATTCCCAGGGAGCACATGATCAGGTATGCACAGATCAATTGCAGGACCTGTACCGCTAATCCCAGCAAGAGGGTATAGTTAAAACCGGTTAGAAAATCAGGGAAGAAATACCGGATAACAGCATAGCATATACCCGTGGCTGCAAATACAGACATCGTTAATATCCAGGGTAAAGCACCAGGCAATGCGACAAAGAAAGAGAGTCCGGCTAATAAGATACCCAGACCGAGCAGGCCACTGATCCGGTCCAACAGAACAGCCGCGGTTAGTTTTTTATAGGGACTTTTAAATTGTTTTGACAGCAGGATTATTTTGTAAATATCACCGCTGATAGCCCCGGGTAAAAAGAGGTTATAAAACATACCCAGCCAATAGAGGCGGATATGCTCACTGGCAGAGATGGGCAATTGAATATTCGTGAAATAACGCTGCAGGCGTACCGCTGATATCAGCTTCGAGCCGGTAAAAAAAATCAGTGCCGGGAAAAGATACCAGCCATTTAACTGCTGTAACAAAATACCGGCTTTCCCAAAATCAATTTTTGTGCTGATATACCAGACACAGGCCCCGGTCACCACTATTTTTAGTGCTAACTTCAGCCATGAATAGCGGTTTGTGCTGGTGGGCGGGGTTGAATTCATTCCGGTTAATAATACTGCAAGTAAATTCAAAATGATGACAAAAAGAATGCTGTCGGTATCCGTGCTTTTCTGGGTAACATGTTGCGCCGCCCAGGATCAGTCGCTGCAATCCGGTATGTACATAACAAAAAGTACAATTATTAAACAAGCCGTTTACCAGCTGGAAGCTCCCGCAGATACATCCGGTTCATTGATCATTATCGAAGGGAATAACCTGGTCATTGATTTTAATCAGTCTGTACTGAAAGGCGGTAAAGGCAAAATGCCGGATGCGTTTACAGGGGTGGCCCTGTTCATCCGCAACAGTAAGAATATTACGATAAAAAACCTGGCAGCCCATGGTTATAAAGTGGCGCTGCTGGCCCGTAATGTAGAGCAGCTTACCATTGAAAACTGTGATTTCAGTTATAATTACCGGCAGCACCTGAACAGTTCACAGGAGAAAGAAGATATCTCCGACTGGATGAGTTACCATCATAATGAAAAAGATGAATGGCTCCGGTATGGTGCAGCCATGTATTTACGTAATTGCGATCAGGCCCTGATCCGGGATTGTAAGGTAACCGGCGGACAAAATGCGCTCATGATGATGGAAAGTGATCATGGAAAAATTTATAATAATGATTTCTCTTTTAATTCAGGAATTGGAATCGGGATGTATAAGAGCAATGCGAATGAGTTCTCCTTCAACCGGCTCAATTTTAATGTAAGAGGGTATAGTCATGGCGTATATAACCGGGGACAGGACAGTGCGGGTTTCCTGGTGTATGAACAGAGCAATTATAATTTTTTTTATAAAAATTCGGTTACGCACAGCGGGGATGGTTTTTTTCTATGGGCAGGTCAGACCACGATGGATACCGGGAAAGGGGGCTGTAATGATAATGTAATAAACGGGAATGATTTTTCATATGCACCCACCAATGGGGTGGAAGTGACTTTCAGCCGGGTGGCGGTTACAGGAAATCTTATTTATGGATGTGATCATGGCATCTGGGGTGGTTATAGTTTTAATTCAAAATTCAGCAACAATCAATTCAGGGATAACCGTATTGCCATTGCCATTGAACATGGCCAGCACAATGAAATTTCCTATAATCATTTCTCGAAGGATAAAGAAGCGATCCGTTTATGGTCAAGGAAGCAACAGCCATCAGACTGGGGTTATGCAAAGTTCAGGGATACCCGGAGTGCTGATTATATCATATCGATGAATAGTTTTAACCATCATCCGCTGGGATTGAACCTGGCCGGAACAGACAGTCTCCGGATCAGCGCGAATACCTGGACGGGGGAGCGGATATGGAAACTTGATTCGACAGTTTCCCATATAGATACCAACGAAATGAATTTATCCGATTCAGCCATGGTGATACCCGAAGTCAGGAATCCGAAAGATGCATTTTCGGGCAATGAAAAATTCGCCGGCCGCAAAAATATCCTGATCACCGAATGGGGGCCTTATGATTTCCGTTCCCCCATCATCTGGCTTACTAACCCAACGGATACCTCAGGACTCCTGAAGTTTGACATCCTTGGTCCGAAGGGGAAATGGAAGATCCGGCATTTTTCAGGTGTGGAAGACTTGTCGGCCAGCAATGGCCTGGTTCCAGGTGTGCTTTCGGCCCGGAAAAGCAATGCTTCCCGAATTGATATCCGGATTGTACTGGAATATCGCGGGGAGGATATCCGTACCCCGTTTGGAGAAATGGTAAAGGCTGGCAGCATTTATTCTTTCCAGTTCCGCAAGTTTTTCCAGCCCATTCAATGGGAAGTGGATTGGTATAGTTTTGACTCGCTCACCAACCCGGTTAAGTTTCCGGAGTACCTGGGGCAGCTCCCCCAAAAGCCCCCGGTGAAGCATGAAATCACCAATAAACTGGACTATGCCTGGTGGGGCGGAATCAGGGCGGGGGAGAAGCAATACCCGCAGTTCGTTACCCTGGCAAGCGGGAAGGCCAATATCCCTTCCGGCGAATATGAGCTTTCGGTGACCTGGGATGATGCCGTGCGGGTGTACCTGGATGGAAAAATGATCCTGGATGAGTGGCAGCCCTCCCGGTATACGTTTGATGAATCACCTAACCGGAAAGTTAAGTTACATCTATCTGGTAATCATAATTTTAGAGTGGAGCATGTAGAACTTAATGGCTTTGCCACCCTGGCGTTGAAGCTGCTAAAAATTAACTAATCCACAGCTGGGGAAAAGAGATTGTCCACAGCCTATAAAATTCTTTCACAAGTATTTGGAAGGTATATCCTTCGCCCTTACCTTTGCACTCCCAAAAGAAAATTGGGATTTTTAAACATGTCTCAGCGAATCAGAATCAAATTACAGTCGTACGATCACAACCTGGTAGATAAATCTGCAGAAAAGATCGTCAAAACGGTACGTAGTACCGGAGCCGTGGTAACAGGACCTATTCCCCTGCCTACCCGCCGGAAAATTTTTACTGTATTACGTTCCCCGCACGTAAACAAGAAGAGCCGTGAGCAGTTCCAGCTGGCAACGCATAAGCGTCTGCTGGATATTTACACTTCTTCAAGCCGTACGGTGGATGCATTGAGCAAGCTTGATTTGCCCAGTGGTGTGGAAGTCGAGATCAAAGCGTAGTACCCTGCGTGTTGATCCGCTATTAGTTCTTATAAATTGTATTTAAGTAATTGCTAACTCTCAACTGGTAATCCGGTAGCGAACCGAAGGGCCCACCTTCGTGAAAGCTACGGACGACAAGGAAAAGAGCTCTGGCTTATAAACATAAAACAAGCCATTCAGGGTTTGTTTACCGCTGGTACTTCCCCATAAAGGAAAAGGTCGGTGGCGAACGGGGATTGACCCTTCGACAAGTCAGGTGACGCGCCGTCCCCTGATACTGCGAAGAATGTCCCAATAACCTTGAGGCATAAACACACAAACATGAAAGGTATTATTGGGAAAAAAATTGGGATGACCAGCATCTTCGATCCCTCAGGTAAGCAGACGGCCTGTACGATCATTGAGGCCGGTCCCTGTGTAGTGACCCAGGTGAAGACCATTGAGTCTGACGGGTACAATTCTCTCCAGCTTTCTTTTGGCGACAAAAAAGAAAAGCACTCCACAAAATCCGAAGTGAACCACTTCGCAAAAGCGCAAACAGCTCCCAAGCGCTATACTAAAGAATTCAGAGATTTTTCCATTGAAAAAAATATTGGTGAATCCGTAACGCTCGACATTTTCGCTGAAGGCGATAAAGTAGAGGTAGTGGGTACCACAAAAGGTAAAGGTTTCCAGGGTGTGGTTAAACGTCATGGATTCCATGGGGTAGGTCAGCAGTCACACGGACAGCATGACCGCCAGAGAGCTCCGGGTTCACTCGGTAACTCCTCTGATGCGAGCCGTGTAATGAAAGGAGTGCGTATGGCCGGCCGTATGGGTACTGACCGTGTGAAAATGAAAGGACTGAAAGTGGTGAAAATCTTTGCTGAAAAGAATTACATCCTGGTCAGCGGTTCAGTTCCGGGTCATATCGGTTCAATTGTATTAATTCAGAAATAATTCATTACCTGCCGGGGTGTTGAATCCCGGTGAGTCAATAAATATCAGAAAATGAAAGTCGAAGTTTTAAATACGAAAGGTACAGCAACAGGCAGATCAGTGGAACTGCCGGAGGAGATCTTCGGGGCAGAACCTAACAACCACGTCATCTACCTGGCTGTTAAACAATACCTCGCCGCTCAGCGTCAGGGTACACACAAAGTGAAGACCCGTGCTGAGGTACAGGGTGCCAGCCGTAAACTGCACCGTCAGAAAGGTACCGGTGGAAGCCGTAAGGGTAATATCCGTAACCCTTTATACAAGGGTGGTGGTACCATCTTCGGTCCAAAACCGCACTCCTATGATTTCAAACTGAACCGTAAGGTGAAAGACCTGGCCAAGATATCTGCCCTGAGCTATAAAGCGAAAGAGAATGCGATTCTGGTGGTGGAAGATATCAGTATGGATTCACCGAAGACCAAGAGCTTCATGGACATCATGGGCAGTCTGAAAGTGGCCGACAAGAAAGTAATGTTTGTGCAGCCGGTATACAATGACAATGTGGAACTG
>CAZYTV010000249.1:0-6531 GCA_964650455.1 uncultured Chitinophaga sp.
CATCAGGTAACCGATCAGGAAACCCGGAAAAAACATGAGTGCATAAGAACCCATTACCAGCCAGTGCAGACCGAATAATATGGAAGCAATAATCAGGCTGGGTACCGGGGGCATAAATAAACGCTGCCGGTCGCGGGGATAATGGTGGTGATTCCCATGCAGGGTGTAAACTATTTTTGTTGTTGTCTTTCCCTTGGGTATCCAGTGGAAAATAAACCGATGGGCGAGGTATTCAAAAAAACTCCAGAAAATCATACCACCCAAAAAGGTCAACAGGATGGTGCCGGTGCTGTAATCATATTTGGTGGCCGCCAGGTAAATGATATAGGTCATTATTGGAATATACATCCCCCAGATCACAAGGGGATTGGCCTTTGTCAGAGCCTCCAGGAAATCATTCTCGAATAAGCGGGCCTGCCCTTTATTATGAATCTTCTCGAATTTCATGCTGCAAAGATAATAACGGTTCTGATGATTTGCCGCAGGGATAAATTGAATTTAACAGGGAAAATAGTTGCAAATAAAACTATTTACTTTTCCTGTAATAATGCATCGATGCGTACAAACCGGTAACCGTTTGTTTTTAAATATTTTATTAGCTCCGGAAGTTTATCATAAAACTTATCGGTCCTTCCCGGACCTGCCCCTGTATGCATCAGCAGTATAAACCCATTGAGTCCGGCCGGTCTGGAACCTTCGTAACGGGTAATGGAGCCCAGTATGGATTCGCTGCTCCGGAAATTTTTTTCCTTGTTGTTGGTATAATCAGCATGACTGAGGGTTCCGGGAGTATAACTGATCAGTTGCATCCCCTTCTTCCGGGTCCAGTCCGTAATGCTGTCGTTGAACCATTCGTAGGGTGGCAGAAAAAAATGATGTTTAGCTGCATCGATTCCGTGAGCAGCCATAGCCGTGTAATTATCCGCCAGGTCAACGCTGAACTCTTTTTCTGTAATCAGCAGGCTGTCTCGTTGAGACCAGTCGCAATATAACAAATGCTTATCTGAATGTGCTCCCAGGTAATGCCCGCTCCGGTTGAGACTATTGATCAGCGGATGAAATTGGGTATTCCGGTAAAAATCGCCGGTTAAAAAGAAGGAAGCCTGTATATTCTCTTTTTGCAAAAGACTGTCTATTAAATCTCCCCCTTCGGCGAATTCATGCCCTGTAAACACCAGGGCTATTTCTTTGCGGGTACTATCACCCCTTACAATGGCTCCATGTTCAAAACTGAATTTTTTCAAAGGTTCAGTTTCTATGGTGCCTGGGTTCTTCTGTTTTAACGACTGTTCCCAAGTCTCCCCCTTAGGGGGAGATTTAGAGGGGGCCGAGGGGGCAACACCCGCTTCCTTCGCTGCCAGTAAATAAATTAAGGAAGCCGTTCCATCCATCGTTGGTTCGTTGGTACTGTAATCGCCATAATCATCATGGTAAACCGCCAGGTTACTCTGAAACTCCGCATATTCATCCGCATCTTTCAATTGGATACCGATCAGTCCCTTGAAAATACTGCCATAAACCGGTCCATCCACCAGACCACCATCAATCGGATAATTCTTAAGATGGGTAAAAGCCGAATGCGGATCCACCGGTGTATCGCCCCAGGCAGGAAGTCCGTAGACCATCGAAGTACCCCAGGGATTACAGCCAAAGAGCCAGTCGAAATTGGCCTGCTCGAGTTCGCTGAACTGGCTATCACCTGTGAGTTGTTTGTACCAGTAACACTGAATGGCAAAGGAAGTAGTGAGGTTATTGCTGCACCAGATATAAGGAATGCCACGATAGAAAGCATTGCTCTTTGCTTTGTTCCAGACTTTCTGAATGCCGGTTTTATAAAAACCAATAATGGTATCCCTTCTTTTATCTTTTAATTGTTTGGCCAGTTCATAATGACCCAGGTTGATAAAAGGATACCATTGGTAATGTTTAGCTGTATCACTGCCTAACCATGGCGTTTGAGGTTCCAGCCTGGCCAGTGAATCTGCGTATCTGATATTATTGTAATTCCTGAAATGTGGATCCGTTGAAGTATACCAGCTAACTGCAGCCAGCTCCATATCATCCACCCAGTTATCTTCCGCGTAGATATAGGGCGATCTGACGGATACCGTTTGTGTGTTCCCCGGCTTTTTATACCCAAACTGAAAGGCTGTACCGGCTTTCAAAATCAGAGAATCTGCGAAGTGCATGTACTCCCGGTTATATCCATGTAACGCTGATTCTCTTTTGAAGATTTTGCTTCCTAATGAAAAGGCACTCGAAAACTTACCCGCCGTCGAACTTGTACCCGTTGACGCATTCAAAAACTTCCCCCGTTGCTGCGGTTCTCCATTGATAAAATAGACAGGGCGATCCAGTCCGGGTCCGTAGTAGTTCGTATCCTCTTTCGGTATCCGCATGCCCATATGGTCGCGGTCGTCCCCGATCTGGTTGAACATCCAGTTATCCTTCGGATGCATTTTCAATAACCAGTCCAGTCCCCATTTCGCTTCATCCAGCACATCAGCCCGGCCATTCTTACCATCCAGTCCGTTGGCCTGTTTTTCATCTGTAAACACTTTGGGGAAATCGCGGTAAGCCATCAATAAATGATACGTGGCGTTGGCCGAGGTGGAACTATATTGCAGGTAATCCGAGGCATCGTGCCAGCCACCCACCACATCGATATGGGTACTGTCTTTGATCCCGGCTTTTTCGCCATATAGTACATAGCCGTCATGCGTATGACAACTATCTTTTAAAAAAGGATTGAAGCCGGTGCGTTGCTGCCGCATATAGCGCAGGCAGAAATCGGCGGCGCCTTTATAAACATCCTGGTGGATCCGGAAAACAGGGGAAGTAACATCACCGGTCCGCAGGAAGTACTCACCCTGCTGGTGAAAGGCAGTAAACTGCAGCCGGTAACTATGTTTAAAGGGACCATAGGCCCCGAAGTCCTTGCCGGCATAACCGATCATTACTACTTTACCGGTAGCCTGCTCCACCAATTCCCATTTACCAAAACCGGTATCCTCTTTTGTTACCCAGACTGCTGTTTTCAATCCGCCCGGTATGTAGCCCAGCTGGTTGATCCGGATCCAGCTTTGCGGGTCTTGCTGAGCAGTCAGCAGCAGGGGAAACAATAGAAGGAGGAAGAGGCCTTTTTTCATACCCACAATTTACAAACTGCCGGTCAATACCCGCCGGAATGGAAACCCTATTTAGTATAACTTAGCAAGTTATAACGACAACCTGATGAAATTAGTTACCTACCTCAAAGAAGAAAGAGAACAACTGGCCGTCCTGATCAATGGCATACTGTACGACATGGAAGTATTGCATCCTGAATTGCCCAACAGTATGAACATGATGCTGAACTACTGGGAAGAATTCTTTCCCTTTGCCCAGGCCGGCGAACTGATGCTCCGGGAGGGCACCCGTACCAGTAATAAAGGTGTTCCCCTCAGTGAAGTGCAGTTACTGGCTCCCATACCCTTCCCCACTTCCTGCCGGGATGGTTATGCCTTCCGTCAGCATGTGGCCGCTGCCCGTCGCAACCGGAAAGTAGAGATGATCCCTGAGTTTGACCAGTACCCGATCTTTTATTTTACCAATCATCATAGTATCCAGGGACCCGGCGACGTGCGTTGCATGCCGGATCATTTCGAAAAACTGGATTTCGAACTCGAAGCAGCGATCGTAATCTGTAAACATGGCCGCAATATCCGCGCTGCTGAAGCAGATCAGTATATCGGCGGACTAATGATCATGAATGACCTGAGTGCCCGGCGGCTGCAGATGGAAGAAATGTTGTTGAATCTCGGTCCGGCCAAGGGAAAAGACTTCTCCACGGTGATCGGTCCCTGGCTGGTTACCCTGGATGAACTGGAACCCTTTGAAATTCCCGCCAAAGAAAATCATACCGGCAAGAGCTGGAACCTGCGGATGCAATGCCGGGTCAATGGCCAACAGGTCAGCGATGGCAATGTAGGCGATATGGACTGGACCTTTGCCGAAATCATTGAACGGGCCTCCTATGGTGTGGATCTCTATGCCGGCGATGTGATCGGCAGCGGCACTGTCGGCACCGGTTGTTTTCTTGAACTGAACGGCACCGGCAAACTGAACGATCCCAATTACCCAGAACAATGGCTGAAGGCCGGTGATGTGGTGGAGATGGAAATAGACGGGCTGGGGACATTGAACAATACTATTGTGGCGGAGGAAACAGACTGGAGTATACTGGGGAGGAAGAAATAACAAATTTTACCGCGGAGGACGCAGAGAACGCGGAGAAATACAAATACCAAAGTATTCCCTCTGTGTCCTCCGCGTCCTCTGCGGTTTTCACTTCAATAATGTTTTTTACCCATTCATTTGTAGAAAAAAACATCTTTTTCTTGTTTTAATACATCCTTTACAAAGACTTTTTACATGTAGTGTTCTCTATTTTCATAAAAAATGAAAATGACAAAAGAACAACTCGACTTTTTAGGTTCTGAAATCCTGGATGCCTGCATTTCGGTACACAAAGAGTTGGGCCCCGGTTTACTGGAATCTGTATATAAGGCGGCTTTAATGATTGAACTGGGCTTAAGGGATATTCCATGTCAGGAAGAAGTCAGGATCTTTGTTACGTATAAAGGAAGACAAACCGGTAAATACTTTGACATTGACTTACTGGTTTGTGATGAAATAATTCTTGAATTAAAAGCTGTTAAGGAAGTAGTCCCGTTGTTTGAGGCCAAGTTGATAAATCATCTTCGGCTGACCGATAAAAGGCTGGGATACCTTGTTAACTTTAATGTGCTGCGCTTAAAAGACGGATTCAGGAGATTTGTAAATAAACTATATTAGTTATCTGAATTCAAAGTATGATCAAGATCATAATCCTTGTCACGTTATCCACCACCACTCTTCATCTCATGAGCCAGGAAAAAGCAGCCGCCCGCATTGATTCGCTCTTCTCCGCTATCACCCGGGCGGATGAACCCGGCGGTGCTGTGCTGATCGCAGTTGGCGACAAAGTTATTTTCAGTAAAGGCTATGGTATTGAAGATGTCGGTACAAAAAAACCGATCAGCACGCATAGTATTTTCAATACCGGATCGGTCAGCAAAACCTTTGTAAGTAATGCGATCCTGATCCTGGTAGAGCGAAAGCAGCTGAGCCTGGATGATCCCTTGTCAAAATACTTCCCCGGTTTTAAAAATAAAGCCATCGCTGAAATGGTAAAGATCCGTCACCTGCTATCACATGTAAGCGGACTGCCCGATAACCGGCAGGTGGATAAAGACCCTGTTTTTTATTTAACGGCGGATGATGCACAGAACTTTGCGCCTATCCAGCAGACCGATACCCTGGTATTTGAACCCGGCAGCCGGTATCAGTACAGTAACCCGGCTTTCAACGGACTGGCCCTGATCATTGAAAAAATCACCGGTAGTAAATGGCAGGATTTTGTACGCAAAGAGATCTTTGCCAAAGCCGGTATGAACGAAAGTGATATCACTGATGGTGTACATCCTGAAACCGGTGTGGTACACGGATATGCCAAAGTAAAACGGAAGTTTAAAGAACTCGATTACGGGGAGGAACCTACGTTCTGCGCTGCCGGCAATGGAGGTATATGGTGCTCTGTGAATGACCTGCTCCGGTATTTTCTCGCGGTGAATAAAGCCTCCTTTCTCAACAAGGAAACGATCAGCAACAGCATGGAAATAAAACCCTTTGCTGCCTGGAACTCTGATAAAGCACCGGCCCTTGGCTATAGCTGGTTCCATACGAAAACAGTCAACGGGCTGCTCCGTATCGGTCATACCGGGAGCCAGGGCGGATTCAGGGCCGATTTTGAAATGGTGCCCGAAAAGAACCTGCTGATCTGTATGCTGTTTAATACGCCCTACCCGGTTACTAAACTCACCACAGACATCGAAAAGATATTAGTGGAAGAAAAAATATTATAAAATGATCATCGACCTGAAAGACCTCAAGCCCGCTGAAAAACAATATTACCTGCAGCATATTGTAGCTCCCCGTCCTATTTGTTTTGCGTCCACCATCGATAAGGCCGGAATTGTCAATCTGAGTCCCTTCAGTTTCTTCAATCTTTTTTCGGCCAATCCGCCCATCCTGGTATTCTCTCCCTCGAGAAGAGTTCGCGACAATACGATCAAACATACCCTGGAGAATGTACAGGAAGTGCCGGAAGTGGTGATCAGCATCGTGACCTATGATATGGTGCAGCAGGTTTCATTGGCCAGTTGCGAATTTGCCAAAGAGGTGAATGAGTTTGACAAAGCTGGTTTTACCCCATTACCTGCCAGCCTGGTCAAACCACCCCTGGTCAAAGAGAGCCTGGTGAATATGGAATGTAAAGTGATTGAAGTGAAACCACTGGGTACAGAAGGTGGAGCCGGCAACCTGGTGATCTGCGAAGTATTGCGCATGCATATTGATGACTCGCTGCTGGATGAAAATAAAAAGATCGATCAGCGGAAAATAAATCATGTTGCCAGGCTTGGCGGCGATTGGTATTGCCAGGTCAATGAA
>CAZYTV010000250.1:0-6530 GCA_964650455.1 uncultured Chitinophaga sp.
TCCTCGACGCCAAGGGTAAAGGTCTTATAGTTGAGGTTCATGTTCGGATAGTTAGATTGTTGAAACGTTTAGTTGTTTAGTCGTTTAGTTGTTTAGAGGGAGATATTCTCTTATCCGGTAATGCTCCGCTAAACCTCTAAACGTCTCAACGACTAAACTAATGCTTTACCTCCGCTGCTCCGCTTCACATACTCCCCCCAGGTCAGATTATCCTGACCATCTTTCAGGGAAAGAGCTTTTTCAATGGCATAATTCGCAGCTGTTTCCACCACCCATTCAAAATTCTCAGCGCCTACACTGGGCAGGTCGGCATCCGGTGCAGGATTGCAGAAATCAATGGCATATGGCACCCCATCTCTGACAGCCAGTTCAACGGTATTAAAATCGTAACCCAGGTATTTATTGATGCGCAATACAATATCTGTCATCTGTTTCAGCCGTTCTGGTGAAGGCTTAAAATCGGCCACATAGCGCAGGTGATGCGGATTGCGGGGTTCATAAGACATGATCCGAACATATTTGCCTCCGATGCAATAACACCGGTAGTACTCGGTAAAAACGATTTCTTCCTGTAGTAACATCACGAGTTGTCCCGTTTCGGCATGTTTATGGAAAAAGTCTTCAGCACTGGTAAGCCTGTACACATGTTTCCATCCGCCACCGGCAAAAGGTTTCATATAGGCTGGGAAGCCTACGGTTTTAAAAATCGATTCCCAGTCGAGCGGGTAGGCCAGGTTGCTGAATGAATCAGCAGTGGTATCATCCGGAAGGTCACGGGATGGAATGATGGCTGTTTTAGGAACAGGCACGTCCACTTTTGTCATCAGGCAATTGTTGAAATATTTATCATCTGCACTCCACCAGAAGGGATTATTAATGACCGCTGTACCGGTTACCGCGGCATTTTTCAGCCAGGTCCGGTAAAAAGGAACATCCTGCGAAATACGGTCAATGATCACCGCATAACCACTGTGTTCACCCTGCATGGCTTTATCGATTCGTACCGGTTCGGCCACCACACCCGCAATATTTTTACTGTTGACCCTGGCAATAAAAGCATCAGGAAATGAACGTTCTTTTCCATGCAGAATTCCTATTTTCTTCATAATATGGTTTTGAATGATTAAATGATGGGCTGCTCCATGGCTGCAAGGCAGTATCAAGAGGCTTCTCCAAATTTATTTTTTCGGCAGCACACCACCAAATTAACCGGTCTTTTTAATCCCGCTGAAGGCGATTAATTACGGTATTCTTTTATGATGAAATCATTACTTTTGAAACCATGCAGAAAGAAGCAAAAGGAGCCGCCATAATACGGACCGAGGATGTTTATCTTATGTCTGAATTCCTTCAACGGGAAGTGAAGATCAGCTTCTTTATACCCGCCGCTTACCAGCCCGGACAGCCCCTGAGTCTTTTACTGATTAATGACGGGCAGGATATGGAAAAAATGAACTTCCGGTCCATCCTGGATAAACTCTATGCAGAATCAGCCATTGAGCCGATGCTCTTTGCAGCCGTTCATGCGGGCGAAGACCGGAAAATGGAATATGGCACCCAGCTTTTCCCGGATTACAAAGACCGGGGTGCGAAGGCACCTCAGTACACGTCCTTTATTTTTGATGAACTGATCCCTTTCATCCGGGAAGAATTTGAGATGCCTTCTTTCAGGGAAAAAGCCTTTGCCGGTTTTTCACTGGGCGGACTCAGTGCCCTGGATATTGTCTGGAACCGGCCCGGTGAGTTTACTAAAGTGGGAATTTTCTCCGGCTCCTTCTGGTGGAGAAGCCTGGATCAGGCCGAAGAAAATTATGATGATGACCAGCACCGGATCATGCACCAGCAGATCCGCCAGGGTAAATATGCTCCGTGGCTGAAATTCTTTCTGCAATGCGGAGCACTGGATGAACTGAAAGACCGGAACAAAAACGGGATCATTGATTCAATTGACGATACCCTGGACATTATAAAGGAACTCGAAGCAAAAGGCTACCGGCAGGAGCAGGATATTCATTACCTGGAACTGGCAGATGGCCATCACGATGTGTTTACCTGGGGCCGGGCGATGCCGGAATTTCTGAAGTGGGGATGGTCTGCTAGTCAGTAGTCGGGAGTTAGTAGTCGGGAGTCAACAGCCCCTTCTAAGGAAGTTTTCTGGTATTTCGAGCGTAGCGAGAAATCTTGTATTTCCTTTTTACCCCCACACATGCGTTGTCATTCCGAAGCGAATAGCGAGGAACCTTGTATTTTATGCTGGTGTTAGGAGAACAGCCCTCCTTAGGACGTTTAATCTTAATTAACTGATTGTAACTCGTTTTACGTGACTACCCGTACTTCGTACTTCGTACATCGTACTTCGTACTTATTACCGCGATTTGTTACATAAATAAAAGGGCCGGTTCTTCTGAACCGGCCCTTTTATTTATAAACCCTTCAGGTATTAATTGAAGATATAACGCAGACCGAACTGAACAGAGTAAGTGGAGTTGATGCTTACATTATCACGGAAGGTCTTGGTGATGATATCACCATTGGCAGTAGCCAACCTGAACTGGGGTACTACGGTACCACCCGGAATCAGCGAGTTCTGGTTGGTCGGGATCAGGATGGAACTGGCGTTGATGGATTTAAACTTACCCCAATCGGAATTGATGATATTTCCAAAATTGAAGATATCCACGGTGAACTGGATGGTATTTCTGCTCTTACCAACTTTCGTAAATATATCCTGCATGAATTTCAGGTCAACCCGGTTCAGCCAGGGAATCTGTGCGCCGTTACGCTCAGCATACTGACCACGGTGGGCTCTCAGGTATTTATCCTGCTGGATATAATTTTCAAACAGGCTGCGCTGTGCAGTCTGATCATACACCACTCCATTTACAGTCTGGCTGGCAAACTGCATAGTAGCCATGTCGGCTTTGGATGGGATATAGATCAGGTCATTTCCGGTAACACCATCGCGGTTGAAGTCGGCACCATATACATAAGAGAAACGGCCGGATATACCACCATTATAGATCAGTGATACGGTAGTTGCCAGGTGTTTCAGGTATTCTTTGCGGTATGAAACCAGGGCCACTACACGGTCAGGAAGTACATAGTCTGCATAACCAAGCGGGGATGTATTTGCCCCATTAACGGTTGCAGTACCCTGCCAGGCTGACTGGGGCTGATCACCACCACCATCATGCATATTGCCGGCCAGTGATTTGGTATAAGCAAATGAAGCATAGAAGCCTTTAGAGAAGGGCTTTTCAACTTTAGCAGTTAGCGCTAAATAATAACCTTTATTACCATTGGTAATAAGGATCGGATTGAAAGCAGCCGTACCACCAACGGTTGGAACACCGGCAGAATTCAGGGTGTTGATGAAACGGGTGGGTACAGTTGCTCCGTAGATAGTTCTGTTATCTGGATAACCGGCAACATTCAAACCAGAAGGACTTTGCAGGTTCGGGTTGCTGAAGAATGCAGTATTCACATCTTTATTGAAGATCGCTTCCAAAGTACCAATCAGACCACCCGGCAGACGGCCATCCATCGCCAGGCTGGATTTCCAGGACTGGGGAAATTTGAAATCAGGATCCAGTGCTGTAACGGTACCAGGTACAATCGTTCCGGCCTGGGGCACACTGCTTGGGCGGTAGGCTGCAGGATCAGGACTGAAAGGACGGTTTACGTTATTGGCCAGGCCATTAAAGGATTGGGTAATCTGAATCATACCATTATCACCAGACTGGCTCACGATCCATACAAAGGGAACCTTACCGGTGAAGATACCAGTACCACCACGGATCTGCAGGGAACGGTCACCATAGAGATCCCAGTTAAAGCCCATACGCGGAGACCACATTAAGCGGGTGGAAGGCAATAAACCGGTATTCATTTTTGCACCACCGGCAAAAGTCATAGCGGCTACCAGCGGGTGTGTTTTAATCTGGGGAACTTCCGGGTAGGTCGCACGATCAACCCTTAAGCCAAGGGTCATACGGAAGTTCCGGTTAACTGTGATTTCGTCCTGTCCATACAAGGAGATCTGCGCAAACTTAAATGCAGAATAGGCAGGAGCGAAATTTTTAGATAAGGAATAAGTAATAGCAAAATCGCGGGGATCACGGCCATTGGCAAAATCTGACCAGGTATTAAATACATAATAACTGGTGGCGAAACGCTGGAAACCATTGATCGTTTCACTCAGGTCAAACTGACCACCCACGGTCCAGGCATGTTTACCACTGGTCCAGCTCAGGTTATCAATGATTGAGTATGTTTTAACTTTTCTGAGGTTACCAAAGCTGAAAGGCTCATACCCAAAAGAAGTATAAGGAGCAGAAGCCGATACACCGGTGGTGCTCAGGATATCCACGAAGGGGAATATCTGACTGTCAGTTTCACGGGAATCGTTCTGGTAAGTATAGGTTCCGCGAAGTGTATTGGATAAGCGACCCCAGTTGGAATTCAGCTCAGCAGCCAGGGAGTAGAGGTTAGCACCCTGGAAATAATTTGAATTTTTATACCAAAGCGAGTTATTGTTGGTACGTCCAAGTCCACCGGAATAGGTGAAACCAGCACCGGATGTAGAAGAACTGGGACCATTGGGTTCACCACCTTCCACCTGGCTGTAACGTACATTCAGGCGGTGTTTGGAATTAATGTTCCAGTCAAGACGCATCATCACTTTAGTTCGCTCGATTTCCGGCGTATAGTTATCCCAAGGTCCTGTTACATAACCATACTTATCGGCCAGGTACTGACTGATAAAGCGTAAAGAGTCAGCGGATGGACGGGCAATATTCGGAGAACTTCCATATGCCGCAGTGGCAGAAGACGCCACCAGGGTCTGAATAGACTTGGGCTGTGTTTCTTTTTCGTAGTTGAAGAAGAAGAACAATTTGTTCTTAATAATCGGACCACCTATGCGGAAACCAACCTGCTTGAATTCTTCGTTAGGACGGGTGAATGTGGTATTACCCACTTTATAACCACGTTGATTCTGGTTTCTGAAATAAGTATAGGCAGAACCGCTAAAGGTATTTGTACCGGAACGGGTAACTGCATTGATCGCACTTCCGATAAATCCGGTCTGACGGATATCGAAAGGAGTGATATTAACTGAAATTTCCTCCAGCGCATCCAACGAAATCGGCGTACCACCGGCAGGAAGGTTGCTCCCGATACCGAAGCTGTTATTAAAATCAGCACCATCAATGGTAAAGTTGTTCTGACGATAATTACCACCACCTATTGAAGCACCATTGGCTTGCGGTGTCGCACGGGTCAGGTCATTAATACTCCGGCTGATGGTCGGTAACTGGTTGATCTGGCGGATGCCGATATTCGTTACAGAACCGGTTCTGCTGGCATTTAAAATAGAACTCTTACGGCCGCTGGTCAACACCACGTTTTCCAGTGCACCGGCAGTTTTGTTCAGGTAAGGATTCAGCAAGAATGATTCAGCCAGTTGCAGGTAAACATTTTCAAACTTACCGGCTTCATGACCAACAAAACTTACTTCAACCAGGTATGGTCCACCCACACGCATATTTTGAATAGAAAACTGACCGCCTGCACGGGATACTGTGGAGTATTTAGTGCCGGAAGGCTGGTGTACGGCCACGATAGTGGCACCAACCAGGGGCTCTTCAGCATTGTTCTTCACCGTACCGTTGATAGCAGAGGTCGTAATCTGGGCAAACAGCATGGGACTTGCCACCAGGGCTACAACTAATAAAAAGACTATTCTCTTAAGCATAAAGATTGGTTTTCGGTTGCAAAGAAAGGGAATATTTCCAAATTAAATATAGGCAAATATTAACAAACGACTATTGAAAAGGAATGTGTTAGAAAGACAGCCCCGGTACCTTTTTCGCTGCCCGGGCCAGACCTGAACCAGAAGCCCGCCTGATTGTTCTATTTTTGCAAAAAAAAGGCTGATGCTGGATACTATAGAAAGTGCTATTGAAGACATAAAACAGGGCAAATTAGTAGTGGTGGTGGACGACGAGGACCGTGAAAATGAGGGCGATTTTGTGACGGCTGCCCGGAATGCAACCCCCGAACTGATCAATTTTATGAGTAAATATGGCCGCGGATTGATCTGTGCCTCCCTGCCGGAAGAGCGTTGTGCTGAGCTTGGACTTGACCTCATGGTTCGGAAAAATACAGCCCTGCACGAAACCGCATTTACCGTAAGTGTTGATTTACTGGGAGATGACTGCGGTACCGGGATTTCCGCCCAGGACCGTTCGAAGACCATCCTGGCCCTGATCAACCCGGAAACCCGTCCGGAGCAACTGGCCCGCCCCGGACATATTTTTCCCCTGATCTCTAAAAAGGGTGGTGTATTAAGACGTGCCGGACATACCGAAGCCGCAACAGACCTCTCCCGGATGGCTGGTTTTGAACCCGGTGGTGTACTTGTGGAAATCATGAATGAAGATGGTACAATTGGCCGACTGCCGCAGCTGGAGGAAGTAGCTAGAATTCACGGACTAAAAATTATTTCAAAAACAGAACTGATCGAAGAA
>CAZYTV010000251.1:0-3147 GCA_964650455.1 uncultured Chitinophaga sp.
AGCACCGGCCGTTATCAGAAATAATTTACCAAAGAAACCGGCAGTTGGAGGTATTCCACCCAGGGAGAATAAAGCCAGTGCCAGTATCCAGCTCATGAAGGGATTGGTTTTATAGAGCCCCTTATAATCATCAATCTGTTCTTTTCCGGTTCTTTCTGTGATCACACTGGCTACGCCGAATGCGGCCAGGTTTGAAAAAATATAAATCAGTACAAAATAAATGACGGCGGTACTGGACATGTGAAAGTTGTCGCGGCTGCTGCCACTGAGGGCCAGCAGGATAAAACCAACCTGGGCGATGGAGGAGAATGCAAGAAACCGTTTGATGTTCTGTTGCCGCAAGGCAAAAAGATTACCGATCACCATGGTGGCGATGGACAGGATGATCACCATCGTCTGCCAGATTTCATGCATTTCAGTAAAGACCCTGAAGAGCATGGTCATGAAAATAAAAGCAACAGCTCCTTTGGATATGACGGAAAGAAACGAAGTGACTGCAATCGGGGAGCCTTCATATACATCGGCTGTCCATAAATGGAAGGGTACGATGGATAATTTGAAAGCGAAAGCGGTAAAGAAGAAAACAAAAGCCAGTATCTGCAGCGAAGATCCATCCAGGCGGCCTTGTATCTCCGGCAGGCTGATGGTGCCAGTGCTTCCGTAAATCAGGGAGATACCAAATAACAGGATGCCGGATGAGAAAGCAGAAGAGAGAATCATTTTCATCGCTGCTTCTGAGGAATTTTTTTTGTGCAGGTCAAAGTTGGCCATTGCCGCCACCGGAATGGTCGCCAGTTCAAGGGCCAGGTAGAAAATCAGCAGGTTAGCACTGGAGATCATAAAGAACATGCCCAGCAGGGCAGATAACATCAGCAGGAAGAACTCCGCCAGGTGTTCGGTTTTCCTCAGCCAGTCTGAGCAAAGCAGGGAGATCAGGTATACACCGAGGTTCAGGATATTTTTTTCGAATGCAATCAGGTCATTCGTATAATACATATCCCCGAACAGGCGGCCTTCTGTATTCAGTATAAATCCAAATATAAAATTGACCAGTAACAATACCTGTACCAGGGGCAGCAGGGTCTCATTCTTTATCCCCTTTCCGATCTTGATAAAGAGTAGCAGGAAAATGATGCCGGTAAGCACCAGTTCCGTTTTCATCAGTGTGAACAATTCATTCATTCCAGCCCGTTTTATTTTCCAGCAATTCGATTCATAATTTCTTCTGCAGCAGGTTGCAGCAGGTCGTTCAGCCAGCCTGGTGCAATACCGATGGCGAGTATACCACCCACCAGTAATATGGCCGCGAATTTCTCATTCCAGGTGGCATCCTTTAATAACAAATGAGCTTCATTCGTATTCGGTCCCATCACGGTCCGGCCAATGGCCCTTAATATGTACACCGCGGTGACTACAATAGACATCGCAGCCGCAATAGTTGCGATCCGGTGAAACATATCGGGATGCTGCCAGGAACCTACAAATACAGTCATTTCCGCAACAAAACCACTCAGACCGGGTAAGCCGAGGGAACAAAGTCCGACGATAAAAAATACAGTACTGATAAAAGGCATCTGTTTCATTAGTCCGCCCATTTCACCCACCATCCGGGTATGGGTACGGTCGTAGATCATGCCGATAACGGCAAAGAAAAGGGCGGTCATTACCCCGTGCGATACCATCTGCATCAGGGCACCGGTGATAGCGGTCTGTGTCAGCATACCGATTCCCAGTAAACTGAACCCTACGTGACTCACTGAAGAGTACGCGTTAATATATTTCAGGTCCTTCTGCATCATCGTGGCGAAAGCACCATAGAGAATCGCTATCGCCGAGAGGATGATTATAATGGTTGCATATTCTTTAGCTCCTTCAGGTAATAAATAAGTGGCCACCCGTAAACAACCATAACCGCCGAGTTTCATGGAAATACCAGCCAGGAACATACTACCGGCTGTGGGAGCGGAGGAGTGACCATCTGGTACCCAGGTATGCAGGGGAAATAAAGCGGTAAACACACCAAAGCCAAGGAATAAAAGCGGGAATAAAATATGCTGGTATTCAGTGGCGATCTTTGTTTTGGATAAAGCCATAATATCAAACGTATTGCCGGCATAAAAGTATAATCCAAGCATACCCACGAGTATCAGGGCCGAACCACCCATCAGCATCAGGGCCAGTTTATTTGCACTATATTCCTTTTTACCACTTCCCCAGATCCCGATCAGGAGATATTTCGGGATGACTGAAATTTCGAGGAAGAAGAACAGGATAAACAGGTCAAGGGAGATAAAGAATCCATAAGCCCCGAGTCCGAGTAGCAGGAGCAGGAAGAAAAACTCTTTCGTCATTTTCTCCACATTCCAGGATACCAGTACGCCGGCTACCACTACAAAACTGGTCAGCAGGATCATAGCCACCGAAATACCATCCACCCCAAAATGGAAACTGATATTAAGTGTTTTGAAAAGCAGGTGCTGTTGTTCAAACAGCATCTGTGCCGTATTGTTAACCGCCCGCTCATGCCGGAATGCAAACAGCAGGGCCACGGCCAATCCAAGTTGTATTAAGGAGCCGGCCAGTGAAATCCATTTAACCTGTGCTTTATTCCGCGCAGCCAATACGGCTACAGCCGTCAGCAAGGGAGCTCCTATGAGTAATAAAAGATTCATCAATTCTTATTTATCAGTACACCTGTCTTAATACATAAATAAACAGCACGGCCAGCAGGATCACGCCTCCCAGGAAGAAAATGGCATATTGCTGCACTTTCCCTGACTGGAATTTTTTGATTCCCTCGGATACCAATACGGTGGTATTACCGGTAAGATTGACCAGCCCGTCCACAATGTTGCGGTCAAACCAGGCAGCGGCTCGTCCGATAATATTGAACAATACTTTTTTTGTAATAAAGAGGTATAATTCGTCGATATAAAATTTATGATAGGCTGCTTTATATAAACCGCCCAGGGAAGCCGCCAGTTTTGCCGGTTTGTCACCCGCTTTGGCATACATCCACAGGGCCAGTAAAATACCGGCGAGCCCTAATGCGACCGGGGCAGCAGAAAAGGATAAATCAAAATGGGATTCGAGGGCCTTACCATCTGAGCTGACCAGTTCGCCAAAAGGAATAAAACCAGCCGCCGC
>CAZYTV010000251.1:3247-6500 GCA_964650455.1 uncultured Chitinophaga sp.
TTATGGTAAGCGGCTAACAGGATTTCTTCTTTACTGAAGAAACCGGCCAATGGCGGCACACCGGCAATCGCCAGGCAAGCCACCAGGAAAGTGAGATGGGTAACCGGTAATTGTTTCCGTAACCCGCCCATATCTTTCATTTCATTGCTGTGAACATAGTGAATCACGGCACCGGCACCCAGGAATAACAAGGCTTTGAACATCGCATGCGTAAACAGGTGGAACATGGAGGCGGTATAACCAAGTCCTGCTTCTCCACCGTATTTTGAAACACCTAATGCAAACATCATATACCCGATCTGAGACATGGTGGAGTAGGCGAGTACTCTTTTGATATCTGTTTGAGTACAGGCAATCACGGCGGCAACGATCGCAGAGATGGCGCCTACCCAGCCGATAACTTCCAGCACACCCGGTGTGGTTACTGAAAAGACAGGAAATAAACGGGCCACCAGGTATACACCGGCCACCACCATGGTAGCGGCGTGGATCAATGCGGAAACCGGTGTGGGACCTTCCATCGCATCGGGCAACCAGATATGCAGGGGGAACATGGCACTCTTACCGGCACCACCGATAAATACAAGGGCGGCACCCCAGGTCAGGGCAGATGCACCCAGGAAGGTGGATGCCACTGCATTCTTTACTTCATTAGATTCCGGGTCAGTCAGCCGGCTGATTAATGTCTGGATATCAAATGTGCCGGAGCAATAAGAAAGGATAAGTATACCGATCAGGAAACCGAGATCAGCAAAACGGGTGACAATAAAGGCTTTTTTGCTGGCGGCCACCGCACTGGGTTTATCATAATAAAAACCAATCAGCAGGAAAGAGGATACTCCCACCAGTTCCCAGAAAATATAGATCTGGAAGATATTGGAGGCCAGCACCAGTCCCAGCATGGAGAAAGTAAATAAACCGAGGAAAGCATAATACGTGGGAAACCGTTCTTCTCCTTTCAGGTAACCCAGGCTGTAGATATGAACCATCAGGGAGATCAGCGTTACAACGACCAGCATCATCACTGAAATGGGATCGATCACCAGTCCCAAATCAATAGACATTTCATTCGTGAAAGCCAGCCAGGTGATTTTCAGCGGGATAAACTGCTGATATACGCCATCCACTTTCCCGTACACAAAGAAATAATCGTAAGCGGTATAAAAGGCAAGTACGGCAGATCCGAGGAGGAGGGCCGTGCCAATCAGCCCCGCACTGCTTTTCAGGTATTTTCTGCCGAATAAGCCCAGTAATACAAAGGCAGCTAAAGGAAGCAGGGGAATCAATGCTATGTTGGTTGCGTTCGGCATAGTCTGTTAATACTTTAATTCTTCAGCATTATTCACATCAATGGACTGGTTGTTCCGGTACAGGTTGATGATAATGGCGATGGCCACGGCGGCTTCAGCAGCTGCGATGGCAATGATAAATATGGTAAAGAAAAGGCCATCCATTTTTTCAGGCCATACATACTTGTTAAAAGCGATAAAGTTCAGGTTCACACTGTTCAGGATCAGCTCAAGACTCATCAGCATCGTGATCAGGTTTCTCCGGGTCAGGAAGCCAAATACCCCGATAAAAAACAAGGCGGTGCTGACAAACAGGATATGATATAGTCCGGGTTCCATCATTTTGTTTCAGGTTTACTGCGTAAGGCAATAACGATACATCCGACCATGGCCGCCAGCAGCAGCATGGAAATAATTTCAAAAGGAAGGGCATAACCACCGGCATCCATACTCATCATTTTTTCACCAATATGCCTGACGGTTACAGGAGCTGCATGATCCGACAAGGGGAACTGGTATTGCACGACCTGCACCATTGTGAGGGCATAACCACAGAAGACAGCGAGTGCCGCCCATATCTTACGATCCAGTCGTTGTTTAGGCAATTTTTCCCCGGCTTGCTGGGTCAGGAATATGGAAAAGATAATCAGTACAACGATTCCGCCCACATACACCACGATCTGCACCGCGGCAATGAACTCGTACGAAAGCCAGAAATAAATACCGGCAATCCCGATCAGGGCAAACAATAAATAGATTGCGGCCCGGAATATATGCCGGGTGGCAATGGACATGATACCGCAACTGAGGGTCAGGGCCGCCAGCAGGTAAAAGAGTATGGTGGATCCGTTCATCATTCTACGCCTTCCATGATTTTAGAGCCCGGGTTATTTAAAATTTTTGTCAGATCGCTCCGGTTAAATACACTGTGTTCAAAAGTCTGGGCCATCTTGATCGCATCAGATGGACACGCTTCTATGCAGAGGTTGCACATCGTGCAGAGTTCCAGGTGGTACACCAGTTTGTCAATGGCTTTCTTTTTCTTTCCTTCCGGAGTGATATCAAATTTGGTGACCACTTTGATGGTGCCGTTGGGACAGGCCAGTTCACAGGCCGTACAGCCGGTGCACCGGTGTTCATTTTTCTCATCATGCGGCATCACTACTTCACCCTTAAAGCGCTCGGCCATCACCAATGTATCCCGGTTATCCGGATACTGCTCGGTAATGATCTCCTTATGATGGGTAAAATAATACAGGGTCCGCTTCATGCCTGTCGCCAGGGATTTCACGGCACCGGTAACGTCTTTTATGTAGTCTATTAAGAACATTTTATGTTTTAATTCTTTTATTAAATGTCACCCTTTCTTTACCTCACCCCAACCCCTCTCCTTTAAGAGAGGGGCTAGTAGATATTCTTTCTTCCTTGTCCTCTTGCTCTTTTAGAATCATTCGATTTAAAAGGCATCTTCCCTCATCACGCCCCTATTCACCATTCACTACTCACCATTCACTCCTCAAAAGTGCCATCCCAGTATCGCCATCGCCGTTGCCAGCAGTAAATTGATCATACTGATCGGCAGCAGGTATTTCCATTCCAGGTTCAACAACTGGTCGATCCGCAAACGGGGGAAGGTCCACCTGAACCACATGATCAGGAATATCAGGAAGAATGTTTTTCCAAAGAACCAGATGCTGGACGGAATATAATCCATCGCATCATTGAATGCATTATTAGATCCGAAATGTAAAGGCATCCAGCCGCCCAGGAAAAGGGTGGCACCGATCGCACATACAATAAATACATTGATATATTCTGCCAGGAAGAAAAGGGCAAACTTCATCCCGGAATATTCGGTGTGGAAACCTGCGGTCAGCTCTGATTCGGCTTCGGCCAGGTCAAACGGTGCCCGGTTGGTTTCTGCAGTTACTGCAATGATAAAGATGATAAAGGAGATCCAGACC
>CAZYTV010000252.1:0-6494 GCA_964650455.1 uncultured Chitinophaga sp.
CATGGAGATTGTTACAGGTCTATCATCAATATTAAATTCTTATGATAACTTTGCCCAAAAAAATAATGCTAAAAGCCTGATATTGTATATCTATGAACAATATCAAATATTAAGAACGTCAGGCAGGTTTAATAGCGAGCAAATGGATTTTCTCATTCAGGGTCTGTTTGTCTTAGCATATCCTATTTTAACATCTGATGAAATGCAGAAAATATTTTCTGGATACAAGGCTGAAAAGTATCGGCGCTGGAAATACCGGGTACCAGTTTTCCTCCAGCCGTTCTTTGGCCAGGATGGCCTACTACAGACAGGATTCTACAGCAGGGGATAGTTATTATAATGAATGTGTGGCATTGAGTAAACAGATGAATACTGTAAATGCTGATGCACAATGCCAGGCTTTAAAGGCCTATAAATTTGAATGTGAAACCCAGCTCGACAGTGCCTTGTTGTATTACCGGAAGGCGATGTCGATCACCGATACGGTGGACAGAAGCGGATCTGTGGAACACCTGAATAATATTGCCACCATCTTTATTTCCATGGGCGAGTTTCAGCAGGCGGATGAAGCACTGACCCGGGCCATCCGGCTGGCCAGGGAAATTTCAGACAGTCTTTCATTAGGCAGTACCCTTCAGTTCAGCTCATTTCTGTATTCCAGGACCGCTGAGTTTAAGAAAGGGCTGGCTAATAATGACACTGCAATTGCCATTTTCAGAAAATCCGGTCACCAGATACGACTGGCCAGTACCTATGCATCAAGGGCCACCCTGCTCAGCAGTATGGGGGAGAATAAACAATCTATCCTGGCCAACCTGTATGCGGACAGCCTCTATAGCGAAGAGATGCAGGCTGAGCAGAGAGGTATCCTGTATAATAATATGGGTATCGTTTATATCAGCCAGGGTGATCATCCCACAGCACTTAAATACCTGCAAAAATCACTGGCGGTGCTTCCCAGGGGCATGATCAGTGAAAGCTATCTGCTTACACAAGGTAATATTGCGGAGTGTTATGCCGGCCTTAAAAGATACAAGGAAGCCAAAGCCCTGTTGCAGGAGTATTTGCCGATGGCCCGGAAAATGAAACTGAACCGGATTGCTTCAGGCATGGCACTGGTCATGGGTAAAACCTGCCTGGAGGAAGATAATACAAGGGATGCCGTTAATTATTATACAGAGGCAAAGCAGTTTGCAGCGGCTAGTGGAGAAAAGGAAAAAGCCCTCGAGGCGCTGATTAACCTGGGCCGTATATACAGGAAGGAAAAGAAGCCGGCAGAAGCGGCATCCAGCCTGCGTGAAGCAGTATCGGTGGCCGCGCAATATAAACTGACCGGAGCCTGGGAGGCTTATTATGAATCAGGATTGCTTTCTTACCAGGCAAAGCAGTTTGACACTGCTGTTGTATATTTCAGGGAGGCTGTAGGTCTGCTGGAAGCACAGGCGGAGAAACTATATGGAGGAGAGGCGGCCAAAAAGATTTATAATAATGATCCCCGTAAGGCGGATCTGTTTAATAAGATTACTTTCTCGTATTACAATCTGGGTGATATCAACCAGGCCTGGTCCTTTGCCAACCGGAGCAATATTGCCGGGATTAAGGAATTGTCTGGTTCGCTGAATATTAATTCCAGTGATGCTGAGCGCAATGAGGCCCTGAAAAAATTGCTTTCCATGCAGGAGTCAAAGAAAGCACTGGAAGGTACCCTGGAAAAACAGGAAGGGGTGGCCCGCCTGGAAACACTGAAGAAAATTGAAATACTGGAAGCGGATTATAATAATTTTTTATCGGATGTGGTGGAGTTGTACCCTGAACTGGGTACCTACTTCAGCAAATCGAATGCGGATGAGTTCAATAAGTACAAGGCAAAGCTACCGCCGGATGTAGCCGTTGCTTTATACCTGCTGAATGACAAAACACTCATGATCTTTACACTTACCCGGGAGAAACTGGCCGTGGATACCATGACCGTTGACCTGGCTTCACGTATCCGGCTTTTTATTGAAGTAATTAAAAATACGGGTAAGCAAACCGGTACCGGGCCATGGTCTTTACGGTCAGATCCCGTGGATGAGGATCATACAGCATCAACTGCCGATTTCAGGGATATTTCTGATGATCTGTATCATGTACTTATACAGCAGGTGAATGATAAAATAAGCGGGAAGAAAAAACTCTGTATCATACCAACCGGTGTGTTCAGCAATCTGCCTTTTCAGTGCCTGGGGAAAAAACAGGCAGGCGGCGCATTCCGTTTCCTGATTGAGGAACACACTGTTTTCTATACGAATAAAATGTCAGTATTCGCTGACAGTTTGCAGCCGCCGGTGGTGAATAATAATTATTCCTTCGCGGCATTTGGTGTTCCGGATGCCACGCTACGGTTTAATATCAGCGAGGTGAAGACGATTGGTAAAATGCTGGGATCGGATTCCACCGTTTATACAGATACAAGGGCTACAGAGAGTATGGCCAAGCAGAGCCTGGTCACTAAAAAGTATATTCATTTTGCCACCCATGGGGTACTGAATTATTCATCCGATTATTCAATGTCTTACCTGAAGTTATTGCCGGACAAGGATACCACACAAGGGAATAATGGTAAATTAACCATGCGGGAGATTCAGCGGCTGGGTATTACCGATAGCAGTATGGTGATTTTGTCCGCCTGTCAGCCTGCAGTCAGTAAGGAACTGGTAAAAGGCTGGAGTATATCGCCGGCCAACTCATTTTTGATCAGTAATGTGAAAACGGTGGTGGCCAGTTTGTGGAAGGTGGCTGATGAACCTACCAGTATCCTGATGCAATATTTTTATGAAAACCTGCAGACCATGGGAAAAGCGGAAGCATTGCGACAGGCACAGGTCCGGCTCAGCAATGACCCCCGGTTTGTACATCCTAATTACTGGGGCGCATTCGTGCTTTACGGGGATTGGCGGTAAAATACCCTTCGTAGGGTATGACCGTGAGCAGAAGAATATATATATTTATTACTATAAACAGAAATACACATGAAAAAGGTTTTTATTCTAGTATTAATGATCATTGTTGCCAGCATTCAGGTTAATGCCCAGATAAAGGGTTTGGCTGATAAAAAGCCATCCAAAACACCCTGTACAACACTGGTAGGGGATGAGATGCTTCCGGGTATGGCCGACACCAGTGCCGGAAGGTCTGTGTCGGACAATTATAAGACCTGGGAAAACGGGCAGGTACTCCTGGTTAAATTTATGAACAATACCGGCAGTCAGGCTATCCGGGAACGCATCACACGGTATGCAAAAGAGTGGGAGAAATTTGCCAATATCACCCTGACGTTTGTTCCGGACAATACACCCACCACCAATATACGAATCAGGCTGGGCAGCCGTCGTGACAAACTGGGTCACAATTCCGCCGTGGGAATAGACAACGATCAGCGCTCCCAATCCCGCCAGACTATGAACCTGGATACCAGTGATTTCCTGGATCATGATTTTTTCCTGAATGATTTAAAAACCGGGGGACCGTTTTTTAAATTCCTGCAGGCAAAGGGGAAAGACCTGAAGAATTATACCTACCCCCAGTTTTACAATGATATTATTGATTATCCTTCCCCCATGCCGCGGTTTGCAGAGAAAGTGGCCAAAGGCACAACGATGCATGAATTCGGACATGCGCTGGGTTTATTGCACGAGCAAAGCTACCCCGGTGCGATAAAATGGAACAAGGACACCGTTTACAAGTATTATGAGCGGTTTGAATGGGATAAAGCCAAAACGGATTTTAATGTACTGGAAATAAGCGAACAGTTCTTTACCAATGGAACCGCTTATGACCCCAAATCGATCATGCATTATTCAATTCCCGCCTGGCAGACACTGGACGGATATACCGTTGAGGAAAACTATGAAATGTCTGATGGAGATAAGAAAATCATCGCCGCCATATATCCCAAAGACAAGCGGGTATCTGCTTTAGCTGTGCCGAAAGTGATCGTTTCGAATTTTGTTAAGCTGGAGGTAAAAAAAGATGATGTGAAGAAAGCGTTGATTATTACGCCTTATTTTGATGTAAAAACGGGCGCCAAACTGGCCAATGCGTTTTATGTGGCCAGGTTAACCACAGAAGACGGGCAATATTATATTTCCACCAAGAGCCTGAAATTCAACTGGGGTGGCAATAGCGGCACCTACCTGAAAATGAACCTGCTTCCGAATACCAAAAAGAGCTATAACAAGTTGCCTAAAAAGGACCTGCAACTGGTCTTCCCGTACAAGGAAATTCCTGAACTGGCTGGTAAAAATTTCAGGGTGGAATTTACCGTTTACCAGAATGATGTGGCAACGGGCAAACTCGATCGTTTTGTGACCTACAGTCTCTCTTCTCCTTTGAGCCTGGTTCGCTGATCTGACTACGTAAGAAATACTTTTTAAACAGGTGCTGGTCACCTGTTTTTTTATTTTAAGACCTGCTCATTATGGGTATGACAACCCGGTGCCTGCATCATTGGATAAGCCAAGTAATGCTTTAGCCGTTTGAAGTTTACCGGATCAGCGCAACAGAAAACATTTTCCATTTGCTGTGAAATCGCATACTGAATTTCCTGAAAATTTACAGAATGCCCGGATTTTCACTGTTTTAATCTTCCAATAGGAAATCTATATAATAAATATGTAGAGTTTAATCTACAATAATGGCTATTTGGCATATTTTTTCATCTTTCTTAATTTTTTTTGCCAGAACATTATGTTTGAGGACATATATCCCCCTAAAAATTTGCACATTATACATTTAAATAATAGATTTGAGACGCAGTAAGTGTTAATTTTCAGCTCAGGATGGTTTAAGGTTTTTTCCCCCGGAATAATTATATAGTAGATAACAAACTGCATTAAATGCGCTTCTTACATTTTCTTCTTTCAGATGAATGAAGATTTATGTACGGGGAAGTATTTTCCACGAAATCTTGTCGTTTTCTTTATCCTGAGAAATCCCGCCAATATCTCCCATATCCGCGAATGGCTGCATAAGCAGTAACCAATGTTGAATTGTCTGAATCCTGTTACCCGGTAACAGGAGGGCTATTGCATAATACTACAAACCAAACACGCTGAAATGAGAAAGTTCATTGCAACCAGATTCCATTCATTGCTGGTATTATTAGTTGTCCTGTTGATTTCCATCGGTCAGCTCAGGGGACAAACCACTCTTACCACGCTTCCGAACCCTCCCTACAACGGGGGTAACTCGCTGTCAAGCCCTGCCCAGGTAAGCTTTGTGATCGACAATACCAATGGGTTTCCCATTTTGCTGACGGCTATTTCAAACTGGTGTACCAGCACAGAGAATAATTCAATCTGGCAATTATACTATACATCAACAGCTTTGTCCGGTACCGCAACCGATGTAACTGCGGCTCCCTGGGCACTGGTGGCGACTTCCATTGCCACTCCGGTAACTGCCACAGGCATCACCCCGCTTAACTTTCCGGGGCTGAGTTTCACTATTCCGGCCAATACACAATATCGTTTTGCACTGCGTAATACAGGACCCGGCTCTACCCGTTATTCCGGCACAGGTACAGCAATTACACCCAATACTTTTACCGGCGGGGGTGTAAACCTTAAACTGGGAGATGTACAGATCGCCGGACAACCGGTTGGTTATGGCGGCTCAGGTACAGCACTGACGCTGACGCCCCGGTATTTTACCGGTGCAATTACATTTGCCCCGGCCGGTCCTTGTACCGACCCCCCGGTACCAGGTACGGTAACATCGAATCTGAACCCCGTATGTTTAAACATACCTTTCAATCTTTCCCTGACCGGCGGTACCGGGGGTACCGGCCAGACTTATCAATGGCAGATATCTTCCGACAATACCAACTGGACAAATATCAGTGGCGCTACCAATGCCACCTATAGTACTTCACAGGCTTCATCCAATTATTATCGTTGTGCGGTAACCTGTGGAGCCAATACCGTTAACTCAGCGGGTTTGCAGGTCGTAACACCGTCAGCAGTATCCGGGACTTTCACCATCAATAGCGCATTACCCACTGGAGGCACCAACTTCCAGTCCTTCAATGCCGCTTACAATTATATTTCCTGCGGCATCAATGGTCCCGTCATCTTTAATGTGGATCCGGCTTCCGGACCTTATACCGAGCAACTCGTGATTAACCCGGTGCCGGGTGCCTCCGCAGTAAATACCGTTACATTCTATGGGAACGGGCGAGTACTTCAGTTTACCTCCACAAATACCAATGAGCGGGCCGTTATTAAATTGAACGGGGCTGATCATTTTGTATTTGACAGTCTCACGATTAACGCCACAGGTACCACCACCACCGAATATGGTTTCGGGGTGCAGTTGCTCAATGGTGCCGATTCAAATACGGTACGGAAATCGGTGATTAATATAACGGCGGCCAGCACCTCTACGAACTATGCCGGTATTTCTATCAGTGCATCCGCTACTTCGGCTACCACCACGGGTAATACGGATGTTGA
>CAZYTV010000253.1:0-6475 GCA_964650455.1 uncultured Chitinophaga sp.
ACTACCGTATCAGCCTGCCGAAAAAAATGGGCACCAACGCCTACCGCACCAGCCACCATGCCCCGACACCCGAATTACTGGATGCCTGTGACAGCCTGGGGATGCTGGTAATGGATGAACAACGGTTGCTCAACAGCAGTCCGGAGTATATGGATCAGTTTGAGCGATTGATAAAACGTGACCGCAACCGGGCTTCGGTATTCATGTGGTCCATCGGGAATGAAGAGGGGTGGATTCATACCAATAGTTATGGTAAACGGATAGCACAGACACTGATCGCCAAACAAAAAGAACTGGATCCCACCCGCACCTGTACTTATGCTGCCGATGTGGCCAATGTTTTTAATGGAGTTAATGAAGTGATACCCGTACGTTCTTTTAATTACCGGCAGTATGCTGTGGCCGATTATCACCGCGATCACCCGGATCAGCCGATTATCGGAACCGAAATGGGAAGTACGGTTACCACCAGGGGACAATATGAAAAAGATACCATCCGCGGATATGTACCCGATCAGGACATTACCGCACCCTGGTGGGCCAGTAAAGCAGAAGACTGGTGGAGCCTGGCGGGTCCCAATGATTTCTGGCTCGGTGGTTTTATCTGGACCGGGTTTGATTACCGTGGCGAACCCACACCCTATCAGTGGCCGAATATCAATTCCCATTTCGGGGTGATGGATATGTGTGGCTTCCCGAAGAATATTTATTACTACTATAAAAGCTGGTGGACCGATGAGGATGTACTGCATATTTCCCCACACTGGAACTGGCGCGACAAAGCACCGGGCTGGAATAAAAAACAAGGGGACCCTGTTGATGTATGGGTGAATACCAATGCGGACAATGTCGAGTTATTCCTGAACGGGAAAAGTCTGGGTAAGAAAGACATGCCACGTAACAGCCATTTGAAATGGACCGTGAATTATGAACCTGGTAAACTGGAAGCAGTTGCTTTCAAAAAAGGTAAACGGTTATACCACAAAGTGGAAACCACCGGTCAGCCGGTGGAAGTGGTGGTGACGCCTTATAAAACAACCATACTGGCCGATGGCAAAGATGCCACTGTGCTGAATATTACGGTGCTTGACCGCGAGGGCAGGGAAGTGCCGGATGCCGATAACCTGATCAACTTTAGTATTGCCGGAGATGGTAAGATCATCGGCGTGGGGAATGGAGATCCTTCGAGCCATGAACCGGATAAATGTACAGAAGGCATGTGGCAGCGGACGCTCTTTAATGGCAAGTGCCAGGTGATCATTCAGTCAGGAACAAAACCCGGCATGATCAAGTTTGACGCTACGGCCAAAAATCTCTGGTCCGGCGGAACCGATATTCAGACAATTGATCCGAAAGAAACAGTGAAAGTGACGATTGATAAAACGTACCAGCTTACCGGTGAACAGGCAAAGCGAAGGGAAGTAGGCAAAATGCTCGGTGCTGATATTTCTTTTTTACCTGAACTCGAAGCAAAAGGAATGAAGTTTTCGGACAACGGGGTGCAGAAAGATGCGGTTGAAATATTGAAAGATCACGGGATGAATTATGTACGGTTACGGATTTTTCATAATCCTGCAACTGACAGTGGTTATTCACCCGGTAAAGGATTCTGTGATCTGCCCCATACCCTGGCCATGGCCAAACGTGTGAAAGCCGCTGGTATGAAACTGTTACTTGATTTTCATTACAGTGATTACTGGGCTGATCCCGGGAAGCAATATAAACCGGCTGCCTGGAAGGGACTCGATTTTACCGCACTGAAGAAGGAAGTATATAATTATACGAAACAGGTGATGGAAGCGCTCAAAGCCCAGGGTACCACACCGGATATGGTACAGGTGGGGAATGAGATCAATCACGGAATGATCTGGCCGGAAGGGAATGTGAGTTATTTTGATCAGCTCGCTCAACTGATCAATGCCGGGAATGCGGCGGTAAAAGCGGTGGACCCAACCGTTATCCTGATGCTGCATGTGGCATTGGGCGGACAAAATGATGAATCGGTTTTCTTTATTGATAATATGGTGGCCCGCGGTGTGCAGTTTGATGTGATCGGGGAGTCCTATTACCCCAAGTGGCATGGTACGCTCGAAGACCTGGAGTATAATCTGAATGATTTGGCAAGGCGGTATAACCGGGATGTGATTGTGGTGGAATATTCGCACCGGAAAGAAGCCGTGAACAAGATCGCTTTTGAAGTGAAGGGTGGTAGGGGAAAGGGAACCTGTATCTGGGAGCCCCTGAGCACCTGGGAGAAATTTTTTGACGATAAAGGAAATGCAAACAACCTGCTGAAACTCTATGACGAAATCAGCCGGAATTATTTACAAACAGCAATCAAATAAGCAGTATGGCAAGCGGATACCCGGTACCCGATGTATTAAAACAGTATGTAACTAAAGATGCCATCGTGGTTCGTTCGCCCGGTAGAATCAACCTGATTGGTGAACACCTGGATTACAACAATGGCTTTGTATTACCCGCGGCTATAGATAAGGCGGTGTATGTGGTAGTGGAAAAGCAGGAGCAGCCGCTGTATTCACTTTACTCGGTAGATTTTAATGAAGCGGCAGAGATTCCTGCTCAGGATCTGAAACCAAATTTTGGTCACTGGAGCACTTATATACTGGGGGTGGTGGATCAGTTAGTAAAGAAAGAATATACTGTTCCGGGGTTCCGGATGCGTATTTACGGGGATGTGCCGCTTGGCGCCGGATTGTCTTCTTCTGCCGCTATTGAATGTGCCACTGCATTTGCTTTAAATGAACTTTTTGAGTTTGGTATTTCAAAAAAGGAGCTGGTCTTACTGGCCCAGAAAGCCGAGCATGAATATGCCGGTGTGAAATGCGGGATCATGGATCAGTTTGCGAGTGTATTCGGGAAAAAAGACCATGTGATCCGGCTGGATTGCCGCTCACTGGAGTATGAATATTTCCCCCTGGATCTGCAGGGAAACGAGGTCTGGCTTTTCGATACACAGGTAAAGCACTCACTGGCTTCATCTGAATACAATGTACGACGCGGGCAATGTGAGGCGAGCGTGGCCCTGATTCAGCAAAAATATCCTGCTGTACAAAGCTTACGTGATGCCAGTATGGAGATGGTGAATGAATGTATTCCGGCCAGTGATGTTATTTACCTGCGCTGCAAATATGTGGTGGAAGAAATTGAGCGGCTGGTGAACGGTTGTGCAGACCTGGAACGCGGCGACCTGGCGGCTTTTGGTCAGAAAATGTTCCGCACCCATGAAGGACTGAGTAAAGAATATGCCGTGAGCTGCAAAGAACTGGATTACCTGGCTGATTTTGTAAAAGCCCGTCCGGAAGTGATCGGCGCGCGGATGATGGGCGGCGGCTTTGGAGGCTGTACGATTAACATTATAAAGAAAGAAGCTGTTGAGTCGCTGATCAATGAACTACTGCCCGCTTATAAACGCGATATGGGACTGGAACTGAGGTACTATCGGGTGAATATTGAGGATGGGACATCGAGGATATGAGTAAATAGAGAATAGGGCCTTCTAAGATAATTCACAGTTTATTGTGGAGGGCACTACAATTTCGAGCGAAGCGAGGAAACTTGCCTTTTACAAGTACGAGGTAAGAATTACGAAGTACGCTGACGTAAATTGAACAATTTCTTCTTAGAACGGGCTGTTTCCAAACACCTAACCTGCCTTTGCTGGCAGACAGGTACCGAACACCAGTTTAAAATACAAGGTCCCTCGCTTCGCTCGGAATAACGGGCAAAGGGGTTACATAAAAAGAAAAACAAGATTTCTCGCTCCTTGCCCTCCGAAGTGAAACGAAGGTGGAGACGCTCGAAATAGCAGCACATTGTTTTAAGCAACTCTTCTTAACTAGTACACCTTATATTATCAAACCCTCCGCATTTCGGAGAGTTTAATACTTTAATACTGTTCGTTCAGCTACCTGCCTTTGCCGGCCGGCCGGCTCATTACTGATTACTCATTACTCATCCTTCTTTCGGAAGGCTCAAAGGTTTGAAGAATTTCCCGCCAGCTACTCACTACTCACACCCCCTTCTGATGATCAATCACAAACTGTATCAACTCCTCCAACGTACAATCAATCATCCCCACTGCTTCGTTAATATCCTCCCGGCTCACCTGCGCGGCAAAAGTGGCCGTCTTTAATCTTTTCAATACACTTTTTACTTCCAGTCCTTCATACAACGTAGGACGTATCAGCGCGCAGGCATGGATGAAGCCGGACAGCTCATCAATGGCATAGATCATTTTGTCCATCTTGCTTACCGGGGTTACGCCAAATACGGAGGGACCGTGTGAGGCGATACAATGGATCACTTCGGGATCTATATTTCTTTTTTCCAATTCTTCAATGATCACCCGGCAATGGGCATCGGGGTATTTTTCCCACTCAGCATCATGGAGCAGACCGGCCTGTTCCCATTTACGGGCGGTCCCTTCATCGGCGCCTTCTTTTTCCAGGGCCCAGGCCTTCATATTGGCCGCCACTTGTTTCATATGCAGGCGGAGTTTTTCATTCGGCACCCATTCATTCAGTAAAGCGTGGGCTTCTTCATGGGAAAGCAAGTGCCCGGTATTGGCCGGGTCACCAAAAACGGAGCGGCCGAGATTGCGGTCTGACATATGTATATAGTATAGTGATTAGAGGGGTTAATCTGCTTCACGTACCTTCGTAGGGTCCGAAAGCAATATTATGGAAGAAAAGATACTAAAGGGAACCATTTCATTTGTCAATTACGAAAAGAATTTTGCCACCATCGAGTACGAAGTGGGGGCAAAGAAGAAGTCAGTGAATTGCAAAACAGGCCTGGAAGAAACCGGCCGGAAGACCCAGCATTTCCGGATCGGAGATACGGTGAGTTTCCAGTTGAAGTTGTCGGACCGGGGCGATAAGATGACGGCCTATAATATTAAATTTCTCCACAATAACCGGCTCGACCTCCTGATCCAGCGGGCAGCTATTGAAAACCGGTTTTCCGGTTACCTGAAAAAAGTGGAGGATGACTATTTTGTAAAAGAAATAGACAGTTATATCTTCTTCCCGATCCAGTTGTCTCCCTGGGAGAAGCCACCGGTGGAAACGGCCGAGAACCTGGCGATCAGTTTCCGGTTACTGAACCTGGAAAAGCCCAATGCCATCGTGGCTGAACTTTTTTCGCATAATTTCTCTCCCGCCTATAAAAAAGCGCTCCAGCATTTCAAAAACGAGATTGATGCAGAGGCGGTGGTAACGCGGGTTTCTCCCCATGCCATTTACCTGGATTTATTTGAGGGAGGTATGCAGGCCAAACTGCCGGTGGAGAAAGGCACGGATCCCGGTGTAAAGCCAGGGGATTGCCTGCCGGTTAAAATCACCCACCTGACCAATATGCGGGTGGTGGTGAAGCGGGTGGAAACAGCCGAATAATTAGTGATGTAGTTTATATTCTTTAGTGAGTGCATCTGCCGGAATGCGGAGCAGTTTGCTGAATTTGCGGATCATGGTCAGGGATAAAGCCTGTTTATAGTTCAGCACTTTGCTCACCGTTCCTTTATCACCATACTCCCGGGCCAGGTCTTTGGCGGTATAACCAAAATCTTCCATGCGGATTTTGATCATTTCAACCGGATCGACTTCCGGAAGATTCCATTTTTTTTCTTCGTATTGACTGATCAGCACGACCAGCAACATCTTTTCCCGATGTTCTTCAGTGCCCTTTTCAGCTTCCCTGATTTGTTCATAGCGATTTATAGCTGTTGCATATTCTGCTTCTGATTCAAATAAAAACCACTGGGTCATAAACTTTTCTTTTAAATTGTTTCAGGATCAATACGATCATATTCCGAGTGCGTACCAATAAAACGGATTTCCACTATCTGATCCTGATAATCGATATACCCGATCAACCGGTACATATTATGCACTATTTCAAATCTTGCCCGGTTATTGGCAATCATTTTTGCCTTTGGAAAGTCCTTCATTACATCGTTCCTGTTTTTCCAGGTGGCTTTTTGTGTGGCCGCTTTCCAGGTGGCCAGGCTTTTTCTTGCATTCGCATGCTTATTTCCAAAAACATTCAATCTTTCTAAATAAATGATGACCATAATTTTCCGGGTTTTAGTAAAAGAGGAGTACTCCGGCATTTCAAATAAAACAGAATGCCTCCGGAAAAAAATAACCGTCGCCACTTTAGGTGCCACAAAGTGGATAAATGGAATATTTAAAGCTAAAAAACAGTTGGTAAATCGCCAACTATTGAGTCAATGAAAATAAATCGTCAAAATATTTATTGAAAATCATCCAGTTACAAAGGTGCTATGTTAAATTCTGTTCCTTTTCTTAGGTTGGAATACAGTGCATTCTTATCTTTGCACCCCCAAAAGAATTCCGTATTTGACGGGATTGGAGGGACCAGGCAGAGGGATAGCTCTGTTTGTTTATTCACTAACCGCTGGAGGAATCGGCCTCAAAACCCGTAACTCACA
>CAZYTV010000254.1:0-6472 GCA_964650455.1 uncultured Chitinophaga sp.
AAGATGGGTGGCAGAAATCTTTGGTACCTATCCAGCATCTGCATAATGTCTAGAACACAGCGGGTGATCATATCAGGAAGAATGCCAGCATCATCGTGATGACCGTAGACGACAATGGGGATCCGATCAGTTGGGGAGATTAAAACTGGATTCCCTGCCAGATCGCTGCTGTGCTCACCCCGTTTAATTATAAGCAAAAGGATGCGGGCGGATGGGCCAGTGGTGATAATTTCTACCTGCTTCGTCTTGCAGATATCATCCTGCTGAAAGCCGAAGCTCAGAATGAAACAGGCAGCCCCGCAGCAGCAGCTACTACACTAAACCTGATCAGGAACCGTGTGGGACTTGCAAATATTACCGGTTCCACCCAGGCACAGATGAAGACAGCAATCCTGCTGGAGAGAAGACTGGAACTGGCTTTTGAAGCACAAAGATGGGATGATCTCGTCAGGGCTGGTGTGGCCACCCAGGTGATGCTGGCACTGAACGAAGTAACCTATACTTGTCCGGGTGGTGTGCAGGGACCTGCGGTACGTATGGATTATTCCCAATGTACACCGCAGCGCTGGATCATGCCGATTCCGCTGGTGGAAATGAACAGTAATCCGAACCTGGTGCAGAATCCGGGTTATTAATAAACGGGTATGAAATTTTTTTTCATACAACATGTAATTGGTCTTTTTCTCGGAGCAATGCTGATGGGTTCCGGGTGTAACCGGTCCGCCGGTATTACACCATCACCATCAGATAGTACAGCAAGCAGTCAACCTGCCCTTTTGGGCAGGTTGTTTTTTCATTCCTATACCTGTTATGGCTGCGACGATTCGAAATTGTTGATGTATGACTTCGCCGCCCGGTCGCTTTCTGAAATCAGTTCGGGCTGGACGATGAAGGAACCGATGAACCTGCATATTTCCCCGGATGGCAGAACCTTAGTATTTATGGGTAAAATGAATACAACCGGTTGGGATGTATTCCGTTGGAAGATCGGGTCCCTTGCTGCCCCGGTCAATCTGACTGCCTCTTTTGGTGCAACAAGGGATGAAGACCCGAAATATTCCTTTGACGGGAATAAAATTGTTTTCAAACAGAATGGGAGCATGATGGAGATGGACACTAACGGCAGGCTGATCTGCAGTATCCCGGTTCCACAAAGAGAAGCGTCCATGCCCTACTATGCAAAAGGAGATACCATTTTGCTTTATTCAGGGAGTGAGCCGGGTTCTTCCAATGCGGATATATACCGTATTTCCTTATTGACCGGTCAGATCACCCCGGTTTCTGCATTACCCGGCGTGGAAGAATATTACCCGGTTACCAGGGATGATACCAGTTTTTTCTTTACCCGATGGTACAGTGCAGATAACCATAATGACCAGGTGTACCTGGGTTTCTATAACGGCCTGCCTGCACAACGCCTGGTGTTTAATGAAATGAATCAGAATTATTCAGATGCCTTTCCGGTTAACCACCGTTATGTGGTTGTTTCCAGTACCACCACCGGCGGCCGTGGCGGATATGACCTTTATATAGTGGATATGCAAAGCGGCAAACGATGGTCAATGGATCTGTACCTGGATGGAATAAATTCAGGTAAAAATGAACTGGGAGCCTGCTATGTACAATAGGTTTCAGGAAACCCTGTTGTCCCGTTTTTCAAATCCTTTATTTTCCTGTCATAGAAATATGTATACAATGAAAAAAGCAATCCTCTTTTTTGGGCTGGTCATTTTTTTATGCAGCCATATTGAAACGGTTGCACAAAAAGCTGGTCCGTATCCTGAGAAAAATCTCAGGATAACCTGGACTCTCCTCGGCAACGCCTATAAAGGAGGTAATACAGCATTGGCCCGGTTTACATTCATTAATACGGCAAAATCTCCTTTCCCGGGTACCGGCTGGGTGATCTATTTTAACTCCAGCCAGCCGGTTGCCGATGCACGAGCCACGGGCGGTGCCGTGATTAAGCATGTAAACGGTGATATTTACCAGCTTAGTCCCGGCCCTGCATTCCCGGTATTGCAGCGGAATGATACGTTGAAGATTGACTATTATACGGACGGAACGATTATTAATTATACTGCCACGCCGGCAGGTTTGTACATCGTCTGGAATAAAAAACCCGGAAAAGGATTCCCATTACCCGGTTTTTCAGTGGACCCGTTGGCCAATACAGTGCCCGGCATACTGAGTCCGGAAAAAATATACAGGCAGAATAGTCTGGCCAGGGATATCCTGGAAAAACAACTGCCAAAAATATTTCCCACACCGGTAAGTTACCAGGAAAACAGTGGAGTAGTCCGGATGGATAGCCGTGTCCAAATAAGCGGGGATGAGCTATTCCGGAATGAACTTAACTACCTGTCTGGTGAATTACAAAAGTTATTTCAGCCGGCGAATCCGGATGCTGTAAACCGGAAAGAGAATGCCATCAGGCTGATAAAAGAAAATGGAACAGAAAACGGGTACCGGTTAACCATTAAGCCGGATGGTATTGAAATTGCAGCATCCGGTAATTCAGGAATATTCTATGGTATTCAATCTTTGTTTTCACTGATACCTCCGGTGGCCTGGAAACAACCATCCCTTGTCATTGATATTCAACAGGCGGATATACAGGATTATCCCCGTTTTAACTACCGAAGCCTGATGCTGGATGTGGCCCGGAATTTTAAGTCAAAGCAAACGGTTTTTAAAATACTGGACATGATGGCCCTGTATAAACTGAATGTGCTTCACCTGCATTTCAGTGATGATGAGGGTTGGCGGATTGAAATTCCATCATTGCCTGAACTGACTGAAGTAGGAGCGGTGCGGGGACATAGTCCTGACAGTAAAACCATGCTGCCTGCTTCCTATGCAGCAGGGCCGGTTCCTGGCAAAACACTCGGTACGGGTTTTTATACGAAGCCGGATTTTATGGAGATATTGAAATATGCAACAACCCGTCATATCCGCGTGATACCGGAAATTGAATCACCGGGTCATAGCCGGGCCGCGATAAAAGCAATGGATGCTCGTTATGAGAAGCTGGCACAGTCGGGACAAAAAGAGGAAGCAGAAAAATACCTGCTGCGTGATTTTAAGGATGAATCGGTTTACAGTTCTGCCCAGCAATGGACGGATAATGTAATGTGTGTGGCCAGGCCTTCTGTATATCGTTTTCTGGATCAGGTGATCAGTGAAATACAATCCATGTATAAAGAAGCAGGGGCTCCACTCCATACCATTCATATGGGAGGTGATGAAGTGCCGGCCGGTGCCTGGGAAAAATCACCGCTCTGCCAGGAGCTGATCAAAGCCGATCCGCAACTGACGGAAACCAATGATCTCTGGTATTATTATTTTCAGCAGGTCGATGAAATCCTGAAATCAAAAGGTTTGTTTTTATCGGGGTGGGAGGAAGCAGGGATGCGAAAGACAAAACTGGATGGGAAAAATGTCATGATCGTAAATCCCCGGATGGCCAATGAAGGAATGCAGTTGCATGTATGGAATAATGTAACCGGCTGGGGTGCTGAAGACCTGCCTTATCGCCTGGCCAATGCGGGTTATAAAGTGGTGTTGTCCCCGGTGAGCAATAATTATCTTGACCTGGCCTATTATAAGCACCCGGATGAACCCGGATATTACTGGGGCGGATTCCAGGATATTGACAAGCCGTTTTATTTTATTCCCTATGATTATTATAAAAATTCAAAAGAAGATCCGGAGGGAAACCCGGTCGATCCTTCTGTATTTACCGGCAAAGACCGGCTGACTGATTTTGGTAAATCCAATATAGTTGGTATACAGGGTTTGTTATGGGCAGAGAACCAGCGTACAACAGATATTATGGAATACCTGTTGTTGCCAAAATTGCTGGGTGTGGCGGAAAGAGCCTGGGCAGCAGATCCTGGCTGGGCAACTGAAGCGGATACTACACGGGCGCGGCAATTATATCATGAGGCCTGGTCGGTGTTTCTGAACCAGGTTGGTAAAAGAGAATTACCCAGGCTGGATTATTTTGCCGGCGGATTTAATTACAGGATTCCTCCGGCCGGTATAATGGTGGAAAACGGAAAGATACTGGCCAATTGCCAGTTTCCGGGACTTCAGATCAGGTACACGGTAAACGGCGAAGATCCGCAACCGGGAAGTAAACTGGTGACCGGTCCGGTTGAAGAAAAAGGAACGGTAAAGTTCAGGGTATTTGACAGCAGGGGAAGAGGGAGCCGTACCGTTATGATAGAAATCAAGTAGCCTGTTATTACAGATAGAATTAACTTTATTCAAATACGATTTATGAAGAATATACTTATCCTGGCTGCACTTTTTGTTGCAGGAACCCTTTCAGCACAGCTCCGGATGCCCTCAATTTTTGCCGATAATATGGTGCTACAGCAAAAGAAAACAAATCGTATCTGGGGATGGGCCGCTCCAGGTCAGTTGGTACAGGTGGATTTCCGTGAAAAAAACTATCCGGCATTTGCAGATGCGGCGGGTAACTGGTCGGTTTATCTTGATCCGGCCGCAGCAGGTAACGCAGGTGCCATGCTGGTGTGGGCCGGAGAGGTGCAGTTCGAGTATAAGAATGTAGCCATCGGTGAAGTATGGGTTTGCAGTGGACAGAGCAATATGGAATGGCGGATGGATATGCTGAAAGAAACTTATCCCGGGGAACTGAAGACCGCCCGCAATGACAATATCCGTTTTATGGTGGTGGAAAAAACACTCGCTACCACCCCGCAAAAGGATCTGGCTGTTTCGACGAAATGGACCGCTGTGAATCCGGAAACAGTGGGAACCTGTTCAGCAGTGGCTTACTGGTATGCGAAACAATTGCAGAAAGAATTAAAAGTGCCTGTTGGACTGATCGTGACCGCCTGGGGCGGAACACCGGCACAATCATGGACCAGCTTTGAAGGGCTGCACGATTTCCCCAACTATTCTCAGAATTTTATAAAGAATATACATCCTTTAAAACTGGAGGATATGGGCCGCAAACTACAGGAAGGTCGGGACGCTTTCCGTCGTTCAGTAGATGCAAAGGCAGAATATTGTAAACAATTGGTGCAACCTGGTTTTGATGATAGTCAATGGAAGGAAATGTACCTGCCCAAACCCTGGGAGGCACAGGGATTTCCCGGTCTTGACGGTATCGTCGCGTTTCGCCTGTCATTCAATATTGCTGCAGAGGACGCCGGTAAAGAAGCCGTGATTGATATGCCGGCTATTGATGATATTGACTCCACTTATATAAACGGAGTATTTATCGGGAGCAACCGTCAATGGGATGCCCTGCGGAAATATAAGATACCTGCTGGTGTTTTAAAAGCAGGTAAGAATATACTGGTGATCAAAGTACAGGATGACCAGGGTGGTGGTGGTTTAAGTGATGGAACAGCTAAATTTGGGGTCACCGTTGGTGCACATACGATAGCACTCAAGGGGAATGCCCGCTATGATATCATCGCGGCATTACCTGATCTGACCGGTGGTTTTGGTGCTCTTGAACACCAGCCGGCCGTTTTATACAATGCCATGATTGCGCCAATTATCCCATTGAGTATACAGGGCGTGATCTGGTACCAGGGAGAAAGCAATGCGGATAATAAGGCGGATGCCATCGAATACAACCGGCTTTTTCCGGCTATGATCAGTGACTGGCGTCAGCGCTGGGGCCAGGGCGAATTTCCTTTTCTCTTTGTGCAGTTATCGTCTTTTGGCACAGTACACACACAGCCTGCAGATGCCAACTGGGGTTACCTGAGAGAAGCACAATCCGCCACTTTATCATTACCCAATACCGGCATGGCTGTTACAACAGATATCGGCAATCCGTCAAATATTCACCCGGTACAAAAGCAGGAAGTAGGTGAGCGGCTGGCCGCAGAAGCGATGCGTGTGGCTTATGGTAAAGCAGGTCTCCCCAGTACCGGACCTGTTTTCAGTGCCTACAAAATTAAAGGCAGCCAGGTGATCCTCGGTTTTAAAAATACCGGTAAGGGATTACTTGCCAGGAATGGTCCCTTAAAACAATTTGCCGTTGCCGGGGCCGATAAAAAATTCTATTGGGCAGAAGCCGTCATCAGTGGCCGGCAGATCATTGTAACCTGTAAGCAGGTACCCGTGCCCGTTGCAGTTCGTTATGCCTGGGCCAATAGCCCGGTAGACGCTAATCTTTACAACAAAGACGGTTTTCCTGCTTCCCCGTTCCGTACGGATCGATGGGAGTGAGAGAAAGTACGAAGTTAGAAGTACGAAGTTAGAAGTACGAAGTACGAACGGGATTTCGTAAAGCGGGTTACATTTCGATAATTTAGATTGAACGTTCTTAGAAGGGGCTGTTTACTCCCGACTACTAACTCCTAACTCCCGACTGATTTAGAAGGGGCTGTTTCCTGACATCCGGCAACTGACATCCGACAACTGATAAAGTACGAAGTTAGAAGTACGAAGTACGAACGGGATTTCGTAAAGCGGGTTACAT
>CAZYTV010000255.1:0-6379 GCA_964650455.1 uncultured Chitinophaga sp.
TGATCACCACCACACTGTCGCGGAGATAGACCTTATTGAGGTTTTCGTAATAGATGCCGTACCGGCAATCCAGCCAGGTCTCCAGTTTTTTTGTACTGTCATTATAAAAATCGCAGTGCAGGCTTTTCGGAAACTCCACCGTAATAGTATCGCTGTTGGTGCGGATCATGACCGGGGCAGTCAGTTTAGCCCGCAGTTCGCCGTCCTGACTCATATAGCTGACCACATCCTTTGCCTCTTCCTTCATCACCACACGACGGGTCCAGTCATTGAGCACTTTATCATCATTCTCGCAGGCGGCCATAAAAAAACAGCCTGTTATGAACAAGGCTGTTGTAATTATTTTGTAGGTATGCATCATGAGCATCAGCTTTCGGTAAGCTAAAATGAGGCCGGTTATTCGTATTTACGTTTGATAAACCAGATGTCACTGAGCGAGAAGCCCAGTGAAAAACGGAACAGGTTTTCACGAAGCAGGTTTTTCTCATTGCCTCTTTTCACATATTCAAAAGCCAGGTTGATGAATGTCGCCTGGTTAGGTGCCTGGCGGCTGATGGCCATCGGCAGTCCCAGTCCGAATGTGGCACCTACCTGAGGCAGTTTTTGTCCCACTTTCACATATTCAGGACCGAAGAAAAGTCCAAAACGATACGAGATATTACTGAAATAATTGCGGCGGGGTACGGGGTTGATCTGTAAACCGGTACGGAGTTCCCATTTGTTGCGAAGGGAATCGGCCTGACCGTAAAAGCGGTAATCACTCCATTTCTGTGTGGCGAAATCCATACCGAACATCCAGCCGCCTTCTTTATTCTGAACGGCAAATTTCTGCAGCATAAATCCAATGGTCATACTGGACGGAAGTTCAATGGTTCCTTTTACATCACGGACATCCGAAACACTGTCGAGCCGTACATTACCGGTATTGTCATCAAAGACAAAGGTTTCGCGAACACGGTCCTGTTTGCCATTCAGCTTCTGGGCGAAATTACCAAAAGCCCCGATGGTCAGTTGCATGGTTTTGCTGAGTGGTAATTTATACTGTACCCCCATATTATAGTAGAGACTGCCAAAGTTGGTGCGGGTCTCATAATTGGCTTTATAATAGGAAACCGTATCATTGATCAGTACCCGGCGGGAGCTGTAATCTTTTTCGCCAAATAAATACCCGCCATTGAACCCGATGCTCAGTCCTTCCATCAGGCCATGTTTCTCTTTCTTAAAAAGAGAGAAACCGGTACCGGCTGAAATCAGGTAGGAGCCCCCATCCCCTGTATACAAGGTGGCGGCGCTGTCGATCGGCAAACCGGTTGTCGGGTCTTTCAACCGTTCACCGGTAAGGATTTTATAACTGATCCGGGAAATAGGTCGGATACCAAAGCTGAATCCCCAGTTTTGCTTCAGGGGCACCCCCACCTGCACATAAGAAAACAGTGCATTGCTGGCTGTAAACTTTGTCGCATTATCAGGTTCGCGTAAAGTCCGGTTTTCGAAGTTCAGTCCGAGGTCCAGTATAGCCCGGCCGGAACTGAGTTTTTTTGCTTTCCTTTCCCGGATGGCCTGGAAGGTGGAATAGGAAGCCGGGTTATTGAAATTGATGGAAAGCTGGTCGAAATAACCGGCGGTAACCCCTCCCATACTTCGGTTAATAATATTGGTACCAGGAACCAGGTCCCCGAGCCCAAAACGGGAATAAGGGGAGTTGTCCTGCGAAAAAACAGGGCTCGCAGCAGCCATAAACAGCACTACAAAAATCCATTTGGACCCATGTAACGCCTTGATTATCTTAGGGGTTATTAACTTCGCTCGTTGCATACAGACCTTTAAATATTAAATCAGGGTCTGCAAATATCCTGTTTTTAAGGTGTGAAGCCAAATACACTATATCGCCCCCGGTTAAAAGCACGTTAATGTTCCGGTATTTCTCCTGGTAGGCCTCTATAAAACCATCCATCTCTTTGGCCATACCCAACACCACGCCGGAGAGGATATTGGTAGCCGTATCATAGCCCATCAGGGGTACATTGCTGTCGGCCTTTACCAGGGGTAATTTGGCGGTATAGTAATTAAGAGACTTGAGCCGCATTTCCAGTCCAGGGGAAATCGCGCCTCCCAAAAACTCATGGTATTTATTGATAAAATTATACGTGATACAGGAGCCCATTCCGATCACCAGGTTATTATAGGTTGGATAAAAATGAACCGCTGCTGCGGTCAGTGCCAGCCTGTCCGCCCCGATGGTTTCGGGTTTGCCTACCGGAGTGGTAAAAGCCACTTTGGTCAGGTGGCTCAGCTTATGAAATTTCGTATGTACTGCCAGCAGGGTCTCGATCTCCGGGTTGTGGTCGATCACCGAAGAAAGAATAGACTTAGCGGGTCTGAACTGATCGACCAGGGATTGAATGGTTGCCACCGAATCATCGGGCAACACAACCGCTTCTTTCATTTCAGATCCGTGAAAGACAGCCACTTTTTTACGGGTATTGCCAAAATCAAAGCAAAGAGTAACCATATTAGCATGAAATTGGGAGTAAAAGTAGGGAAATACATAAATACAGAATGTGCCAATATGCCAATGTGCCAATTAGCCAATTGTGGAAGAGTACAAAAGATTATAAGTCGCTTAAAAAAGGGTAAATAAATGAACCCAATGATTCCCATTTTGGGTAAGAGCCGGGATATGACGCGAAAATAACTGAGCACCCAGATAGCCCAAATTTGTAAACTGACTTCTTACTACGTTCATTGGCACATTGGCTAATTGGCAAATTATTCTTTATTGTATATTAAATCCACCCAGGTTTTTAAAATGCCCGTTGAGTTTGATCTTTTCCTTTAGTTGTTCCAGTCCGGATACCATCGGGATGACCTTTATTAGATGCCGCTTAATATAGGCAATGCGCTGTCGTTCGTCCATTAATCCCATCAGTTCGTATTCTTCATCGAGAGACAGTCCGATATGATGGGCCACATCATAACTGTTCATTTCTTCATCGGGTTTACTAAACTCCTTACTGAGTTTTAAAAGTCCATGCAGTTCGCGGATACTGGCCATCAGTTTACGCATGGTATCCGGGTTGCCCTGTCCATAATTATCCGGGTAAGTAACAATAGCGCCGCTGTATAATTTATCCGGTATTTCCTTAATCAGTTCAAGAATACGGAAGACCATTAACCCTTTTGTTTTAATATCCATCTCCCCGTTATCGTAGACTTTCGTCAGTTCAGCGATCTCCACCATGGCCCCGAATTCCTGCAGTTTATTATTGATGACTGCAGGAATGCCGAATGGCTTCTTTGCCACATGACATTCCTGGATCAGTTGTTTATACCTGGGCTCAAATATGTGCAGGTTCAGGCTTTCGCCGGGATACACCACGATGCCAAGAGGGAAGATGGGGATGAAATTGGTCATAAATAATGTAAAGATAGTGCTGCTGCTGCGAGGAAATTATCGAATACATTTTACCGCAGATTAACGCTGATCTGATCCCGGAATCCGCACCGCTATTTTTTTCTTTATTAACTCCTTCAGCCATTCACCAGACTTGTAGTCATCTGCGCCGATCTGCGTACTGATCTGCGAAAATCTGCGGGAAAATTATTGCCTTTTCTTTTTAAATGATCTTTTACTTAAGCCACTTTCATACAGATAAATCAGTCCGGTAAATAACACGGCTAAGAAAAAACCATACTGCATCTCCAATGTGCTTTCATAAATTCCGGTGAGTGCTATAAACAATACCCATACCGCTGTTAGGTAATTACGGGTAAAGTATAGCCGGTATAAAAGGTAAATCACCAGTAATAAAGGGAGGGTGCCGATCACCCAGCCGGCGCTGAGCCACCATTTCAGGTACTGATTGAAGGGCCATTGGTAGTTCACAACAGCCTCCGGGTAGTTTATTTTTATTCTTTCCTTTAAGGCGAGGGCGGATTTTTCAACACCAAGCCCCATTGGATTTTCCCTGATCAGTTCAACCGCGCTTTCATTCACCATCCAGCGTACCGCATCCGAACTGCCGAGTTTTTCTGCTGCTTTTTGTTCCCTCCATTCCCATTGCATATACTGTATCTTGTTCCGTACAAATGGTATACTGAATGCAAGGGCAGATAAGAGTACTACAACGAGGAAAGACCAAACCCAATATTTTCTTTTCCCCTGTCTTTTCAAATAGATTAGTCCGCCGGACAAACTGATCAGTCCGGCAAAAAGCCAGCCCGTGCGGACAGAAAGCAATACCAGGAAGGCGGTGAAGAAAAGGATAAAATAAGCGGCCCATTTCTTATGTTCCATCAGCCAGTAATACCAGGACAGGGCCAGGCAACCACTGATCCAGATCGTAAACCGCTGGTGATCGCCCAGCATAAGTGTATAGGCCACCTGCCCTTTTTCATATAAAGCCGCCAGTCCCTGGTGCATGACCATATCATACAAACTGGGCAGCGTACTCAGTACGCCCAATGATAATATAAAGGGAAGTAACCAATCAGATGTGGCCGCCATAAAATGTAACAGGCAGAGTATACTGATAACAGTCAGGTGAAAGCCCATTCTTTCCAGGGTATATATGGCCGGATCCAGGAAAAGCAGCCAGGCATAGAACAGTATGATGCCGGTCAGCAGGAAGAACAGCGGCCGCTTAAACACCGCCCCGAATTCCCGCCGGACCGAAGGGAATAAAAGCAGCAAAAAACCTTTTATCATCACAATACTGAGCAGGGCCCTGAAAAACAGCAGGCCGGTGACCAGCAGGGCGGCCAGCAGCAGTGACCGGTAACGGGGTGGAATCAGTGCAGGAATATTCATACTGATAAAAAAGAAAGTTACATCTTTTACCCGCTTCTTGTTTGTTTCGGGAAGCCGATGCAGAAAGACTATTTTTGCACTATGAAGATTTCTGGTTTTACGATTATAAAGAATGCGGTGCTGAATGATTACCCGGTGGTGGAAGCGATCCTGTCTGTATTACCGGTGGTGGATGAAATGATCGTGAGCATTGGCGACTGTGAGGACGATACCGAAGGCCTGATCCTGGCCATCGGCCATCCAAAAATCAAGATCATTCACTCGGTCTGGGACCCGGCCCTGAAGAAGGGTGGAAAAGTACTGGCCGTTGAAACGGATAAAGCTAAAGCAGCCTGTGCCGCTGATTCAGACTGGCTTTTTTATATCCAGGCGGATGAAGTAATCCCGGAACAGTACCATGCAGCCATCCGCGATGCCGCCCTGATGTATAAAGACAATAAAAAAGTGGAAGGGCTGTTATTCCATTACCTCCATTTCTACGGCACCTATGATTATGTGGGTGATAGCCGCAAATGGTATACTAAAGAAGTGCGCATTATCCGGAATGATAAAACGATCACAGCATTCCGCGATGCACAGGGTTTCCGCAAAGGCAATACCCGGTTGCATGTTAAACAAATCCCGGCCTGGGTGTATCATTACGGGTGGGTGAAAAGCCCGGAACTGATGAAACGCAAACTCAAGAACACCGGTGTATTCTGGCATGGTGATGAGGCGGAATTCCAGGCGTTTCTGAAAACAGACGATTTCTTTGACTACAATGATTTTGATTCCCTTAGAAAATTCCTTGGCAAGCACCCTGCCGTAATGAAAGAACGGGTAAGCAAGGGTAACCCTGATGTACAACTGGACATCACCCAAAAGAAATTCTCCATTAAAAAAAGATTCCTGTACTGGTTTGAAAAGAAAACTGGTGTCCGGCCCTTCAGTTTCCGCAATTACCGGATTATCTGATCAGTGATGGATAAAGGATCGGTGGGATGCATCCAGGAACTGCTCCTGGGTAAAAAATTTCTTCCGCGTGATAAACGCATTCAGTTCCCCCTTCATGACCAGGTGGGTTACGAGAGGATCCGCATTAAATACCACCGGCGTCTGCGCGGGTATCAGTTTTTTACAGGCCTCCAGCGTAACCCCGTAGGCATGCAACAGGTCATGAAATCCTGCTTTTTGCAAATGGGGGGAATAGGGCCGGGGCAAAAAATTACTGACCATCAGGGGTGACCATTTTATCAGTTTCAGGTGACTGATCACCTTGTAGAAAGACTGTTTCCGTTTCAATGCAGGGGTGGCGATTTCATTTTTACTGTACCCGAAATAAATCATCTCCCAATTATCCGGTAATTCTTCCAAACTTTTCTGCAGTTCACCGTCACGGTCAAACAAGGGCACGGCATCATCTTCAAAAATGAGTACCCGCCGGTATCCTTTTTCAACGATATGTTCATATAATTTCCGGTGCGAAAGTGAGCAGGCAATATGACCCAGTATCATTCCCTTACTGTACCGGTTCAGCTGACGGGCTTTTTTATCATCATAGATTCCCTCCAGGTTTACTTTGTTCCAACT
>CAZYTV010000256.1:0-6310 GCA_964650455.1 uncultured Chitinophaga sp.
TTTTCCGTTTGAGTCACAACCGCATTTAGAGCAGATATTCCGCATCCAGCAGGATATCTCATAGTAGGTGTTGGGGCAAAGTCCGGAAATAGTTTGCTGAAAAGCGGAGTCAATCCGGTAGGCTGCATTGATGACGAGCATATACCCCCCGTTGGCATTGGCAACTGTATCCGATGGCGGATTACCCAATGTGGGTGATGCTGCACCGGTATGGTCTCCAATGATATCCCACACACTGAATACACGGTGTGAAGGGGCTGAAGGATCAGGAATAGCCCAACTGTTACTGGTCGTATAACCAGTGCGTGTGGAAGTATTATTCGCGATACCATAGTAATAGTCATTCGGCATGTTCGCATCAAAATGGCTATAGGTATATCCAACTGGTACATTGGCGGAAGTGCCCCTGTTACGCGGACGCCCGCTGCCAAATGTTCCGTTGAATTCAGTTCCGATCGAATTGGCGCCAATGGAGTTGGAACAGATCCCGTAATTAGTATAGACCCTGAGGGTGTTTGTCGGAAAAGTAAAGGTGGAGACGGCTGCAGCGCCCAGTTTATAGGTCATATTCCCGCCTCCGGTACTGATATTGCTTCCGGTCAGTGCGGTAACCCTAACCCTGAAAGAGGCAATCATGATACAGGTATTTCCATAAAATGAAGGCTTGTGTGTATTCACCACCCGTCCACGCCGGAAAGCATTTGCCGGTGCAGCAGCCGTGTTGTATCCAAGGTGAATAGTGACGGTACCTGCTGCGATCCATCCGGCATCATCACCATACCCATCTGTAAATTGTTTGTAAATTTTACCTTCATTGGTTAATACCCGCACTGTGCCGGGTATATAGGTAGTGCCAACTGGTACAGCATCCCGGTAACGGCAGCTATCGTAGGTGCCGGAACGTACCACAAAAGTGGCCCTGATTTCCAGCGTGTCACCTGTTTCAACCGTGCCACCATTCAATCCTTTGGTGACATTAATATAACTTTTACCAAAGTCAATATTCTGTGCCATAACCCTTCCCGGAACTGACAGGAGTACTGTCAGCAGGATAAGCAGGAACGAATGGGTACAGTTAGGTATAGTTATTTTCATGGAATGGGTTTCTGTTTCACAAGGTCTGACTCCCGGCATTAAAAGTAGATTAATGATTTCCCATTGCAAATAGGAAAGACCCTTGTTTATTGCACCAAATACTATGCACGGAATGTGTAAAAATCCCTATTGTTAAAGGGGTTTCTTAGCTGTACATTAGATCCGAAATCACCTCTATGCGAAAACCTTACCTGTTTTTACTGGCATTTATTTTTCTGACCGGGCACTCCATTTCTTTAACCGCTCAGGGTGAACCCTTTACGAAACGGACAGTCGTTTCAGGGTTGAATGCTGCCTGGGAAGTGGTATATGGTCCCAATGATTCCCTCTGGGTCACCGAAAACAGGGCTTACCTGATTTCCCGTATCAATATTGCCAACGGAAACAAAACAGTATTAGTGGACCTGCGGGCTACAGACGGATCCATCAATTTTACAGCCGCTGCTCCTAACCAGCCGCAGGGCGGATTAATGGGATTGGCCATTCATCCGAATCTCTATTCAACAAATCAGGCCACCCGTTCAGCCAAGCCATGGGTTTATGCGGCTTATGTTTATAACAAAGGTTCCTGTCCTGGTACGAATACCAGTTGTATTTACACCACTAAAATTGTCCGGTTTGATTATGATGGCAACACCCTTTCAAACCCGACTACTATTATCAGTACCCTTCCGGGCAGCAGTGACCATAATTCAGGCAGACTCGTGATCAGCCCGGTGATCGAACCCGGGGCGGATGCGGCACATACCCAGTACCGCCTGTATTATACGATTGGTGATATGGGTGCCGGACAGTTTCTGAATACCACCCGGGCGGAGAATGCACAGGTATTGAATAACCTTGAAGGGAAAGTGCTGAGATTGAATACTGAAAGTGACGGTGATGCCGGGCAGGATGCCTGGATTCCCAATGATAACCCGTTCTTCAATGCGGCTTCCATTACACCGCAGGATTATGTATTTACACTGGGACACCGGAATGCGCAGGGACTGGTATGGGGCAATGTAAACGGGACGAATATTCTTTACAGTACCGAACAGATGGATCGGACAGATGATGAAATCAATATCATTGTATCGGGTAAGAATTATGGATGGGACCAGGTGTCCGGTTATTGCGATGATAATGTGAACGGCTACAAGATCGGACAGAATACCAGTGCCAACGAAAATGTATTTTGTTCTGTCCCGGCAAATAATCACCAGGAGCCCATTTTTACCACCTTTACAGAACCGGCTTCAGGCATGGCGGCCCTGATGGCCCAGTCCAATAACCAGTTATGGCCTACCATTGCTTCATCCAGTGTGGACTTCTATGGTTCCGGGAAAATTGGTGGCTGGAAACATTCACTCTTTATCAGTCCCCTGAAAAAAGACAGGGTTTACCGGGTAAAACTGAATGCAGCCGGTACGGATGTAATTGGCGATACCATCCCTTATTTTGCCGGGGATGGCAACCGCATCAGGCGGATCCGGGTATCACCCGATGCATTAAAATTCTATGTAGCCCGTGATGTTTCGGCAACCAGCAATGGCGGTGCTATTATGGAATATACCTATGCGGGTACCGTTTTAGCCCTGAACGAAAATCCGGGTACCGGTCCTGTACAGGTGAATGATATGATCAGTATCTATCCCAATCCCGTTACCGATATCCTGAATATACATGGTAAAAGGGATTTACGTAAACCACTATATGCACAGGTAATGGATATAAACGGCCGGCAGTTACTCACCGCCAGCAGTTTCCGCAACGATTTTTCCATGGATCTGCAAAAGCTCCAGGCTGGTACTTATTTTCTCAAACTGTATAATGGGAACAATATGGAAGTGCAGGTTGTAAAGTTTGTGAAGATAAAGTAGTAAGTTATAAGTATTGGAGAAGGTGCTAAAAAAAAAAGCCTCTGCGCAAGCAGAGGCTTTTTTGTTTTAATGCTCAGGGTTCTGAAGAAGGTAAATTCAGCCGGGCTGATTTTTTATTTGTTCTTTTTCGTGGCACTTTCACGGATATAACGGATGGCAGCAGCCCTGTCCGGGTTCTCCACCGGCGTGGCCTTCTCCGTGCCGGACATAATCCTGGATCCGGAAAGAATGGCTTTCAGGTAAGCTGATTTAATTTGTTCCGAGGAAGTGCTGTTGCCCTTTTTAACAGCGGTTAGCTGCGGGGCATGCAGAGATGATAAGGGTCGTGCATTACTTTTCATAAGGCGGAATGGGTTTAGACGGAATTTTGAATTTACGATAGTAAAGTACAGTGATTTGTGCGCTGCAAACAAGTATTTAATCCTAAAAAAAAGAGAAAACAGGGTGTTTTCTCTTTTTACTAAGGGAAAATACTAGCTTTTTTATTTCAGCTTACCCACCATATTGGCAGGAATCACCCACTCGTCAAATTGTTCCGGGGTGACATAACCCAGTTGCACCGCCATCTCTTTCAGGGTGGTTCCCTGCCTGTGGGCTTTCTGGGCAATCTCCGCTGCTTTATAATAACCGATTTTGGTATTCAATGCCGTTACCAGCATCAGTGAATTTTCAACGTGCTTCCGGATATTCGCTTCAATTGGCTCAATACCCACGGCACATTTATCATTGAAGGAAACACAGCCATCGCCGATCAGCCGGGCGCTGTGCAGGAAGTTATAGATCATGACCGGTTTGAATACATTCAGTTCAAAATGACCGTTGGCACCACCGATATTGATGGCTACATCATTCCCCATGACCTGGGCAGCGATCATGGTAAGGGCTTCGCATTGGGTGGGGTTCACTTTACCGGGCATAATGGAAGAACCCGGCTCATTGTCAGGAATAAAGAGCTCGCCGATACCGCTGCGGGGACCGGAAGAAAGCATCCGTACATCATTAGCGATCTTCATCAGGCTTACGGCCACTGTTTTCAATGCACCGTGTGCTTCCACGATCGCATCATGTGCCGCCAGGGCTTCAAATTTATTTTCTGCCGTTACAAAAGGCAGTTTGGTCAGGGTGGCAATATGCTTTGCTACCTTCTTGTCGTAATCAGGAGGGGTGTTGATTCCGGTACCTACGGCTGTGCCACCCAGGGCCAGTTCACTCAGGTGAGCCAGTGAATTTTTAATGGCTTTCAGTCCATGGTCTAACTGGGATACATAACCGCTGAATTCCTGGCCTACGGTCAGGGGGGTGGCATCCATGAAGTGGGTCCGGCCGATCTTGACCACTTTCATGAATTTCTTACTTTTGGCAGCTAAGGTATTACGTAGTTTGGTGATACCGGGTATAGTGGTTTCCACCAGGATCTTGTAGGCGGCAATATGCATAGCAGTCGGGAAAGTATCGTTGGAAGACTGCGATTTGTTTACATCATCATTCGGGTGCAGGAATTTTTCTTTATCCGTCAACTGGCCCCCTTTCAGTACATGACCCCGGTAGGCGATCACTTCATTTACATTCATATTGCTCTGGGTGCCGGAACCGGTCTGCCAGACCACTAATGGAAAATAATCATCCAGTTTACCCTTCAGGATTTCATCACACACTTTACCGATCAGTACGGTTTTATTTTTAGCCAATACACCCGCGTCAAAATTGGTCAGCGCCGCCGCTTTTTTCAGGTAAGCAAAGGCCTGGATAATTTCTTTTGGCATCCGGTTGATATCCTGGGCAATCTTGAAATTGTCAATACTGCGCTGTGTCTGTGCACCATAATAAGCATCGGCAGGAACCTTTACTTCACCCATGGTGTCTTTTTCTATCCTGTATTCCATAATTAAGGGATTTTTAAAATTTCCGCAAAGGTAGTTTAAACAGGCAAACGGTTGTCCCAAATTTATCCCGTAGTGTCCTGTCCCGGCCGGAATGCAGTACTTTAGTAGGGCTCCTTTAAATCATTGATTGGTATGAGAAAAAACATAGGCGTTTTACTGCTATTATTGAGCATGCAGGTACTGCAGGCACAATCACCCCATCAATTTACATTGGGAAAAAATGATTTCCTGCTTGATGGCAAACCCCTGCAAATGATCAGCGGGGAAATGCACCCGGCCCGGATTCCAAAAGAGTATTGGCGGCACCGGATTCAGATGGCCAAAGCCATGGGCTGCAATTCCATAGCGGCGTATATATTCTGGAACTATCATGAGGTAAAACCGGGTGTATTTGATTTTAAATCGGAAAACCGGGATATCGCCGAATTTGTCCGTATCTGTCAGCAGGAAGGGATGTGGGTGCTTTTCCGTCCCGGCCCTTACGTATGTGCCGAATGGGATTTTGGCGGATTGCCGGTGTCCCTGCTGAAGATTCCGGATATAAAGATCCGTTGCCTCGACCCGCGTTATATGAAAGCGGTGGAAAGCTATATCAGCGCGCTGGCAAAGGAAGTCAGATCACTTCAATGCTCAGCAGGTGGTCCCATCCTGATGGTACAGATCGAAAATGAATACGGAAGTTTTGGGAATGATAAGGCCTACCTGGAAAAACTGCGCCAGTTGTGGCTGAAGAACGGAATTAATGTACCCTTCTATACTGCGGATGGTCCCACGCCCTATATGCTCGAAGCCGGCAATATAGATGGAGCTGCCATCGGTCTCGACAGTGGCAGCAGCGAAGCAGATTTTGAACAGGCGAAAAAAAGAAACCCCAATGTACCGGCTTTCAGCAGTGAGACCTATCCCGGCTGGCTTACACACTGGGGCGAGAAATGGCAACGCCCCGACACCAATGAACTAAAGAAGGAAGTTGAGTTTTTATTGAAGACCGGCCGTTCCGTTAATTTTTACGTGATTCATGGGGGGACCAATTTTGGATTTACCGCAGGGGCCAATGCCTTTTCGCCAACGGCCTACCAGCCCGATATCACCAGCTATGATTACGATGCGCCAATCAATGAACAGGGACAACCCACGGCCAAATATTTTATGCTCCGCAACCTGATCAGTAAATACAGTGCAGCACCCTTGCCGGCTATTCCTGCTCCGCAACGGGTGATCTATGTGCAGGAAATTCCCATGAAACGGGTCCAGTCCATCTGGGATGTTTTGCCGACACCCGTTACCAGCCCGCAGCCACTGCCGATGGAAATGCTGGATCAGAACCAGGGACTGATGCTGTACCGGACAAAACTGATTGGCCATAAAAGCGGCAAACTGACCATCTGGGAACCGCATGATTATGCGCTGGTGTTTTTAGATGGGGTCTTTATTGATACCGTATTCCGGGATGGTGGCAAGTGGACAGTG
>CAZYTV010000257.1:0-6285 GCA_964650455.1 uncultured Chitinophaga sp.
AAGTACGGCGACTTCTCGCTTTCAGGCCTGGGCTGGGTGATAAGAATTCTCTGTATTGCTTTGGCCTGAGAACCGGCCTTTTTAACCCCATTTGTACTCATGTTCGGATCGGCTAAAGTTGGCTGCAAAGTTAAGAGTTTTCGCTGAAAAACACTAACAAAGCCTTGTAAACCAATAAAAGGGGTGCAATTTCAAAGGCCAGAAAGTACAAAAAGAAATGAAAGGGACTGACTTTGACCTGATTACGGACAACAGTATAGGTCAGGAAAAGACGATAAACCAGTAGTCCGCCGATCAGGCACCAGGACAAGCTGAGACCAACACTATACACAGTTCCGGACGAAAATGCCAGTACCAGTAAAAAGGGGAGCAGCAATATCCCGATCATCTTGTTGATAATAAACACAATGAAAATGTATGAATTGGCTGCTGCCTGCAGATTGAAGATCCAACCGGAAATTTTGAGCCCGATAAACTTGACAAAATAAGCCGCAGCCAGTCCTCCCACACAATACATCAGCAGGGTCCAGAACTCACCCATTGGATTCAGCCCGTAATGAACCAGCAGGAAACAACAGTAAAAACCGGCACTGATCGTGAAAAATCCATTGAGTAAAATAGAAGGTACGGGAGTTTGCATCAGTTGTTCACTGATCTGCCTTTCTTTCAATGTGGTCCGGAAAAAAAGCCGGAACAGGTCATTGAAATATTTCGGGAAGGCCCGCCTGAACAGGGCGAAAACGATGATAAGCAGCAGCAGGCTGTAAAACAGGAGGTCTTTATCCCTGACTACCCGCTCCTCGCCTTTGTCCAATAATACCGCTTTCCGGGTACCGGCAACCGGTTTAAAACTAAATTGGTAAATGGGATGATGGGCCAGGATCAGCCATTGAAGTTTTGGACCAGAGACAAGTTCAGTGACGGGAAGTGTCCAGCTGCTGTCTGCTAAAAGCAAGGGCCGCTTTACCAGTACGGTGGGTATTACCACCGGTGCCGCCGTATCTTTCACCGGCAAGCTATCGGCCAACCGTACTGTATCTGCCGGAGCACCTGTACTATCTGCTGTTGTCTGTGCCTGGGTATTGCCCGCCAGTCCAATCACAAATACCAGTAAACAGATCAGTTGCTTCAAGTAAAAAAAATTGTGTTGCAAAAATAGCGGTGAGGGTTGATATATAAGAGGTGTTTGTGAGATATTGCCGAAAAGAATACCCGCTACGCGGTTTTTTATCCCGCTAAGCCTTTAAGACTTTACGATAGAGGAAGATTCAATCAATTATCGTTCTTTCTTTTAAGCTCTGCGGGAAAAATTCGCGGCTACACTAAAGCCTCGAAGTGGCTTCTGTTATCGTTCTTCCCGTCTTACCGGCAAAATATTGCTGGAAGGACGGGAAGTATTACCCGCTTCGCGGTTATTTTATCGCCCGCAAAGCTTTTAAGACTTTTCGATAGAGGAAGAGTCTTCAATTATTATAAAGTCTTTTAAGGCTTAGCGGGAAAATTCGTGTGCTTTCCCCGCATGAGGCGGGACAGGCGTGTCAATTCGTGGCCCAACCCGGCCGAAAGCTGCTAACGGCCATCAGAAGTAATTCACAAAACCAAAGTGGATCTTTGACTGGCGCAGGTTAAATTCCGTATCATTCCTTTTTCCTACCGCCCAGGCCAGGTTGAAGATACCGGCCTTTGTCTCAAATGCCAGGCCCAGACCTGTACCCAAATAGGTATACGATTGCCCGGCATTCATTGCATTATTCCGGCCCCACCCCCCGTCAGCGAGTACATAGAAATAAGAATTCTGACCGACCAGGTACCTGTATTCCGCGGTGGCAATGGCAAACTGTGACAGGTACTGACTCTCTTCATCAAACCCTCTTAACAGGCGGTAACCGCCCAACTGAAACAATTCATTCCGGAAGATCGAACCACTCTCAAACAAACCGGCATTGATGGCCGTCTTCACCGTACTGCGTTTATTGCGCAACGGAAAATATTTAGCCGCAGTAAGTCTTACCCGGAACTGGTAGGTCTTTAGCTTTACAGTATCATACAATGACCCGAAATCAAAAGCCGGGTCTGAGGGATCTTTATACTCCAGGACACTGGTATTTTTTTTCAGTTTCTTCGTCCCCACAGAACCGATGATTCTTAATTCATTTCCTTTACGCGGATTGAGCCGGTAATCGGTGCTGTTCAATTCGTAGTCGAGTCCTACATTAAAGGAACTGACATCCCCCAGGTCCGGCAGGCGGCGGTAATTCACCACAAAAGCGGAATCAATACCTCCCTCACTCACGATGGTCTGGAATCGCTGGATGAATAGTTTACCTGACTGATTTTTATTCAGCACATACTGGGCACCGGCCTGCAGGTTGACGTTGACAAAACTGCTGTCCTTCCGGAACATATCAAATGAAAAATCCAGCCCGAAGGCAGATTGAAACAGGTAGGGATGCTGGTAGAGTATATTCAACCGGGGGGACTTCACCTGTAATTGCTGCCAGTTCAGCCCGATGGTTTCCCCGGCACCAAGTGAATTACGCAGCAGGATATTGGCCTCACCCGTCAGCAGCAGTTTTTTGGACGACAACTGGTCATTATTGGGTAAAAAGCCGATCAGGGCATTGACCTGGCTGCTTTTCTTTTGTTTGAGATACAGGTTCACCACCGAACCGGTGCCGAGCAAGGTAATATCAAAGGGCTTCTCTTCCTCCACATAGGTCAGTTCCCGCACTTTCTGGTTGATACGCATCAGTTTCTCCCGTTCATAGCGGCTGCCGTTGGGAATATCGAGATAACGCTGCAGGTAGGCCGATGTGATTTTCGCATTACCATAAACACGGATACTGTCAATCTTATACAATGGCCCCTTATCCACTTTTAAAACCGCCGCTACTTTGTCCTGGTCCACTTGCAGGCTGTCGAGATAGATCCTTGCAAAAGGATACCCGTTGTTTTCGAGGTACAACATCAATTTCTCCTGCCAGTTGCGTACCTGGACAAAATCCATTGGCTTTTCGGTAAAATTCCTGTCACGCCATCCTACCGCTTCCAGTAATGAAGGTTCCACCTGCCTGGTATCGAGCCGGGCCCATTGGTATTGTTGCCCCAGGTAAAGTACAATGGCGGCATCGGTACTGTCTAAACGGATACTGTCCAGCGAAGCGGTTACAAAACCTTTGGCCTGTAATACTGCAGGAAGCCTGGACAGATATGCTGCACATGCAATACGGGAGGAAAATGTTTTTTCAACCCATGATTCATCGGCAAGCCGTGAGGAAAGAGAATCCGCATACCTGACCCTTAGCTGGTATTTCTCCTGGGCCTGGGTACAAATAGCTGCAAGCAAGGCCAGCAGTACCGATATTTGCAGTCTGTATTTTCTCATGCGGCTTTTCAGCGGATTTCCGGTTGATCTGGGGCTAAATTATTCAATAAAAAACAAACAGGTGGCAGGCATTTACATCCATATACCATTCTGCAGGAGGGCTTGCCACTATTGCAACTTCCACTTCAGCACCTCCCTGCGGTATAAGAACGAATTACTGGCGGCTTTATTGAAAGAGATCCGCCTGCAGCATCAGTTTCCGGGAATGCAGGCCATCAGCAGCCTGTATTTTGGCGGGGGTACACCGAGCCTGCTCGAAAGCCAGGAGACTGCTGAACTGATCAGTGCAGTAAAAACATATTTCAATCTTTTGCCGGATGCAGAAATCACGCTCGAAGCCAATCCGGATGACCTGACGGATGAGAAACTGCGGGAATGGAAAACGGCCGGGATCAACCGGCTCAGTATCGGGGTCCAGAGTTTTTTCGAAGACGACCTGCGCTGGATGAACCGGGCACATACAGCAGTACAGTCGGAGGCAGGACTAGCCCTGGCCCTACGTTATTTTGACAATATCACTATTGACCTGATCTATGGTACACCGGGACTGACCGATGAGAAATGGAAGCAGAATGTTTCAAAAGCCATTTCACTGGGTATTCCGCATTTGTCCTGTTATGCCCTTACGATTGAACCCAAAACACCCCTGGATAAACTGATCAGGAATAAGCAGTATGTCCCCGTAAATCCGGAACAACAGTCCGAACAGTTTCTCCTGCTGATGCAATGGCTGGAAGATGCCGGTTATGAACATTACGAGATCTCCAATTTTGCAAAAAAGGGAATGCGTAGCCGCCATAATTCTTCTTACTGGCAAAACCAACCCTATCTCGGACTGGGGCCATCCGCACATTCATACACGGGAACTGAACGGCAATGGAATATCGCCAATAACAATACCTATATCACTGCACTGCAGGAGGACCGGATTCCATTTGAAAAAGAAATACTGACTACTACCCAGCAACTGAATGAATATATCATGACTTCGTTACGCACCATGGAAGGACTGGACCTGAAACTGGTGAATGAGCCACAACGAAAAACACTGGAAGCAGGTACCAGAAAATATATTACAAATGGTTTGCTACTGCTCCTTGATCAAAAACTGATACTGACAAAAGAAGGAAAACTGCTGGCCGATGGGATTGCTGCGGATCTATTCTTTTAAGCCTTACTGATCCAGCCGATCAGGATATTAAAGAAACAACCCAGTGCAACAAGTGTGGTGAGGACAAGGTAAAACCAGCGGATCGGATACACTTTCACACTGCCGGCTTTCCGGCTTTCATTCCATTTATTAAATTCAAGGAAATTCAATACCATCAAAACCAGTGCGGCAATAAAGAAGAGGACCTGGAAAAAGGCGATCATAATCGGGGGAATAAGTGATAAAGTTAAAAGGTTGGAGAGATATTCTGAAAAGATGATCAGGAACAGCCGGTAGCCCGAAGCCGGTAGCCATGCCTACCTGGGATTGCTTTAAATTCGTGCCTTTTCGTGTCTTTCGTGGCCATGTATATAATTAAATAGACATGAGGATAAAAATACCTTACTCACCGTTGACTGATCTGCTTTTTCTTCCAGTACATCCAGGCCTGTTTTGCGGCCAGGCTCAGCAACATCAACCCGATTCCGGCAGGTACAAATCCATGGTAAAAAAGTGGCATAAAGTCTGTTTATAACTCAGACCATTACCCCTTCTATGCGTTTAAAGCCATCAGAGGCTTTAACATCTTCCCATAAAATCTGATAAACCGTTTCTGCAATCGGGATGGCTGCTTCAAGTGACTGATTAATATGATGGATGCTACGGGCAGCATTATACCCTTCCGCCACCATATTCATTTCCAGTTCGGCTGATTTAACCGTATAACCCCTGCCGATCATATTCCCGAAACGCCGGTTCCGGCTATGCAGGGAATAACAGGTTACCAGCAGATCGCCCAGGTAAACGGAAGCAGCATAATTCGGCGTCTTGCGGTGTGTCAGCGGATCTTCGCCATCATGATCGCCGACAGTAATATGTTCGGCACCGAACTGGCGGAGAAAACCCGCCATTTCATCAGCCGCGTTGGCAATATACACACTGAGAAAATTATCGCCATAATCAAGTCCATGGGCAATACCGGCTCCCAGTGCATAAATATTTTTAAGGACGGCGGCATACTGTACGCCCAGGATATCATGATTGACCACGGTATTTATATAATCTGTGGTAAAGTGTTCAGCAATTAAAGCCGCTGCCGTTGTATCAATACCTGAAAAAGTGAGGTAGGATAATTTCTCCTCTGCTACTTCTTCTGCATGGCAGGGACCGAGTACAGCAAAATAATCTTCCAGTCCCAGACCGAATTCCTGTTGCATGTAAAAGTTCAGCAGGATATTTTTTTCAGGAAGAAGTCCTTTGATGGCCGATACGACTTTCTTTCCCTTCCAGTCATCGGCAGTGAGCCCGGACAGGCTCGAAGCTGCATACGCTGATGGAATGGCAATGACAAGTACATCTGAGTTACGCACTACTTCCCTGACATCTGTAGAAAGATGCAGCAGGCTGGTATCAAACCGGGCGGAGTTAAGGTAATGCGGGTTATGGCTTTTCTTTTTAAAAAAAGCAATGGTATCTGTATTTCGTACCCACCAGTTGACCGGCTGCTTTTTATCTGTAATGATTTTGGCGAGGGCCGTGGCCCAGCTTCCGCTCCCGATGACTCCAAACCGCATATATAATTGTTTTGGTTGCTGCTGTAAAACAGCTTAAAGGTAAGACAGAACCCTGTTACACCCTGCAACAAAGACCCCAGTCATGCTGAGCCGGTTGAAGCATTGTCGAAGCACCCTTCGACACGCTCAGGGTGACAACCGATGTCATGCTGAGCTTGTCGAAGCATTGTCGAAGC
>CAZYTV010000258.1:0-6255 GCA_964650455.1 uncultured Chitinophaga sp.
TACTTGCCGAGGAGTGCTTCCGGAGAAACGGCAGCGATGGACCTGACCGAACCCGATGCAGGAAGAGATCTCCAGGCCGTACAATTAAAAGCCGCCCTGGTGGATGGTACCTGGTACCTCAATGGGGTCAAACGCTTTATCACCAATGGGGATGGGAATATCTCATTGGTGCTCGCAAGATCTGAGGAAGGAACAGCGGATGGCCGTGGCTTGTCCATGTTCATTTATGACCGCAACAGCAATGCGGTTACGGTACGCCGTATAGAACACAAGCTGGGTATTATCGGTTCACCTACCTGTGAACTCGTTTTTAAAAACGCACCTGCCGAACTGGTGGGACAACGGAAGTTCGGCCTGATCAAATATGTGATGGCTTTAATGAACGGGGCAAGACTGGGTATCGCTGCACAGTCTGTTGGTATTGCAGATGCCGCCTGGCGTGAAGCCGTATCCTATGCCCGTGAGCGGGTACAGTTTGGAAGTTCCATCAGCAAATTTCCGGCAGTATATGAAATGATCTCAAAAATGAAGGCGAAAGTGGATGCTATCCGTTCCCTGTTGTATGAAACAGCCCGTTTTGTTGATGTATATAAAGCCTATGAACATATTTCCAAAGAAAAAAACCTCACGCCGGAGGAAAGAACAGAGTTAAAGACCTATCAGAAACTCGCCGATATTTTCACACCCATGTCCAAAGGGCTTTCTTCTGAAATATGTAACCAGGTAGCGTATGATGCCCTGCAGATCCACGGGGGATCTGGTTTTATGAAGGATTACCCGATTGAACGGATTTACCGGGATGCACGGATCACGAGTATTTATGAGGGTACCACCCAGTTGCAGGTAGTGGCGGCAGTGCGTGGTGTAACCACCGGCGGGTACCTGGCTCAGATGAAAGCCTATGAGCAAATGGAAGTAAAACCCGAATTGCTGGGTTACCGCAATTATATCAGTGAAATGACCAATGAGTATGAAGAAGCTGTAAAGAATGTGATGGAAGTGGGGAATAATGAATACACCGATTTTCATGCCCGGCGCCTGGTGGAAATGGCCGGCAATATTATCATGTCGCATTTGCTGGTACTGGATACCAACCGCGATCATCAGTATTGGAAGTCGCTGGATATTTTCCTGAAAATTGCCCGGGGTGAAAACCGGGGTAAAATGGAATTTATAGCGATAACCAACCCGGCAGACCTGGGTAAGTATAAAATTGACTGAACCGGGAAGACATAAAAAAACCCCTCAGAAAGGGGTTATATCACTTTTTCTGTGGGTTTAATACTCGTCCTCGTTAAAGAGGAAGTCATCCTGGGTGGGATAATCAGGCCAGATATCCTCGATGGTTTCATATACATCTCCCTCATCTTCCAGTTCCTGCAGATTCTCCACCACTTCAATGGGGGCACCGGAACGGATAGAGTAATCAATCAGCTCATCTTTAGTGGCCGGCCAGGGTGCGTCTTCAAGGTACGAGGCTAATTCAAGTGTCCAGAACATCTTCTCAGGGTTTATATTTTTTGAAAGCTCCCTGTTTTTCAGGAAGTTTTTGGGCTCCGGTTCGCCCGGCAATTCCCCTTAATTTTCCGCAAATGTAGTTGTATTAATGAATTTTCCAAATCCTTAGTTGTACACGGCATTTTGAAGGAAATCTTAAAATCTTTTCAAAGGCCGGTAACCCGTTTTTTGCCAGCCCCCGTTATTTGCGATATTTGATGAATGATTAGCGGAAAAAACATATATAAGCGGTATGGAACGGTGGAAGTATTAATGGGTGTGGATGTGGAAATCAGCCGGGGAGAAGTGGTATCCATTGTTGGGCCTTCTGGTTCCGGAAAAAGTACATTACTCCATATCCTGGGTACCCTGGATACAGCAGACAAAGGGGAAGTACAGATGAACCAGGTGCCATTGCACAGCCTTTCCGGGAAAAAAATGGCCGCTTTTCGGAATAAACATATCGGCTTTGTTTTCCAGTTTCATCACTTGCTTCCCGAGTTTTCTGCTCTAGAGAATGTCTGTATTCCCGGCTGGCTTTCGGGCCGGAAAAAAACGGTGGTTAAAGAGGAAGCTGAAAAACTGCTGAAAATGCTGGGTTTAGCTCACCGGATGGAAAATAAGCCCAATCAATTGTCAGGCGGAGAACAACAACGGGTGGCCGTGGCCCGGGCCCTGATCAATAAGCCGGATATTATTTTTGCGGATGAGCCTACCGGAAACCTTGATTCAGCGAATGCCAAAGATCTCCACCAGTTATTTTTTGACCTGCGCAACCAGTTCAGTCAGACCTTTCTGATCGTTACCCATAATGAGGAACTGGCGAGGCTGAGTGACCGGGTCCTGCACATGAAAGACGGGAAAATCGTTCAGGGATGAGCGTTAAACCAGGTTTTTAATTCTTCCAGGGTATTGGTGACTTTGGTGCCATCACCCCACCAGTCATGAAACGTGAAGGGGTAACTGACCAGTCTCCGGTCAACACCCAGGGTTCCCAGCTTGTTATAGAGCGAATTGCTCTGATCAGGACTCACTACTATATCCTGTTCGCCATGGAAAAAAATACTGGCGGGTGTAGTCCCGCTGGCCTGGTAAAAAGGACTGCAGTTTTTATATCGGGCCGTTGCTTCCGCAGTGGCGGGAAATAAAGGAAGCCCGAGATAAGGTTCCAGGATGGGATTATAAATATTAAAATTATAATAAGCCATACTATGCAGATCAGTAGGTCCGGCGAGTGACCCCACTGCTTTTACTTTTCCTGCAGTATTCCGGGTATAGGCATAACATAAAGAGAGATGGCCTCCGGCACTGTGACCAGTGATATAGAGTTTTTGCCCGTTAAACAAATGAACGGCGGATTGCCGCAACGTGTATTGAACCGCACTGTCCACATCGTCCAGTTGCATTTTGTAATTATCTGAAGTATTCAGGGAAAGCCTGTAATTGATATTGGCCACGGCAAATCCCCTTGCCTTTAATCCATTGAGTAACCAGGTCAGTTCGGCTTTATCTCCCGTAGCCCAGCCACCCCCATGAATGACGACAACCAATGGCGTGTTATTGGTTCGGTTAGCCGGTAAGCCAAGATCCAGTTTTTGGGAGGGGTTGGTTCCATAAGGAATGTTCACAATGGTAGTGTCCCTGGGTGGTCCCGCAGGAGGAGGATCAACCGGCTCGGGCTGACAACTGCTGAAAAAAAGCAGGAACAGAAGGACTCCGGTTATGGAACGCATATCGCTGGTTTAATGTTAAACGATGAAATGAGGTAAAATAATATGTCGTTTTCCTGCAGATCCTGGTTGTATGCAATAAAGAAAATGGCCCATTAAATTCTGGGTTTCCAGGCAATTTCGGTAGCATTGAGCTGCATGCAGGTATAGCGGCTCAGAATAAACAGGTAGTCGCTCAGCCGGTTCAGGTATTTCAATATCACCGGTTCCACTTCCAGGCTTTCCAGCTCGAGACGTACACAGCAACGTTCGGTTCTCCGGGCCACACAACGGGCTATATGAAGCTGTGACACCGTAGGATGACCGCCGGGAAGAATAAAATTTTTCATTTCCGGAAGTTGCTCATTCATCCGGTCCATTTCTTTTTCCAGTAATTCCACATCCGCTTCTTTGAGGTCGGGGAGGCGCATGATGGGTTCCTTGATGGGATCACAAGCCAGCGAAGAACCAATGGTAAACAGGCGGTCCTGTACTTCCTGCAGGATAATGCGGCTGTTCTCGTCAGTGATCAGGTCACGGCAAAGGCCGATACAGGAATTGAGTTCGTCTGCGGTACCGTACGCTTCAATACGTAAATGTGATTTGGGCACTTTGGTGCCGCCAATAAGTGAAGTTGATCCTTTGTCTCCGACTTTGGTGTATATCCTGCTTGCCATGTGGGTTGAATGTGCTTCTCAACAAAGTTGCTGAAAGAAATGTTCCCGGCCATGGCCGGATTTTAACGCATCAATGATGCAAATATTGGCCAGCCTTTTCATTTTTTTTGTCAGTCTCCACCACACCATCGCGCAGGCGCACGATCCGGTGGGCGTGATTGGCAATATCTTCTTCGTGGGTAACCAGGACGATGGTATTGCCATTACTATGAATTGTGTTGAAAATCTCCATGATTTCGTAGGATGTTTTGGTATCAAGATTACCCGTTGGTTCATCAGCCAGGATAATGGAGGGATCATTGACCAGGGCGCGGGCAATGGCCACCCGTTGGCACTGCCCCCCTGAAAGTTCATTGGGTTTATGATGGCTCCGGTCAGTCAGACTTACCATTTCCAGTACCTGCATGGCTTTTTCGGTGCGTGATTTTCTATTCATACCGGCATAAACCAGGGGAAGGGCCACATTCTCAGCCGCAGTCAGCCGGGGCAGGAGGTTGAACTGCTGAAAGACGAATCCGATCTCTTTGTTACGTATTTCAGCCAGGGCATTATCGGCCATAGTACTGACGTCGTTAGTATTCAGGATATACCGGCCGTCCGTAGGGGTATCCAGGCAGCCCAGGATATTCATCAGGGTGCTTTTTCCGGAACCGGATGGTCCCATCAGAGCTACATATTCATTTTTGAAAATATCCAGGGAAATACCTTTCAGTACCGGCAGGGCCTGTTTGCCCATATAATAACTCTTCTGAATATTTTCCAGATGGATGATACCCTGTGTCATATTATTTTTTTATCACTTTAGGGACCTTAAAAAATTGTTCATCGTGGAGCGGGGCGTTGCGTAAAGCATCTTCCCGGCTGACCGAACCACGGACCACATCATCCCTTAGTACATTCACTTCGGGGCTCATGTGCAGGAGTGGTTCCACGCCGGCGAGGTCCAGCTCATTCAGTTTTTCCACAAAACCGATCATCCGCTGCAGGTCGTTTTTGATACCCGCTTTTTCGGGTTCTGTAAACTGCAGACGGGAGAGATGGGCCAGTTTGTCCACCAACTGATCATTAACTTCCATGGCGCAAAGATAATCCGTATGACGGAGCCGGGGGCATGAGTTTTATTAGCGGTAAGCCCTGTTCCGGGAGTGAACATCCTGACTAATTCTTATCTTCGCCGCCCTATGGCAGCAAAGAAGGAATTAGTTATGAGCGGCATCCGGCCCACCGGTTTTTTACACCTCGGTAATTATTTCGGGGCGGTGCGGAACTATGTCCGGATGCAGGAAGAGTTTGAGTGCTATTTTATGGTGGCCGATCTGCACTCCCTGACCACCCATCCGGATACAAAGGAACTGAAGATGAATGTGCAGCGGGTGCTTGCGGAGAATATCGCCAGCGGATTGGACCCGGAGAAAGTGGCCCTCTACTGCCAGAGCCATATTTTTGAAACATCGGAGCTCTATCTCTACCTGAATATGCTGGCTTATGTGGGGGAACTGGAAAAGACCACTACATTCAAAGACAAGATCCGCATGCAGCCGGAGAATATCAATGCCGGATTGCTCACCTATCCTGTTTTACAGGCAGCAGATATTATACTTCACCGGGCAAAGTATGTACCTGTGGGAAAGGACCAGGAGCAGCACCTGGAAATGGCACGCAATTATGTAAACCGTTTCAATCACCGGTATGGGGATGTATTTCCGGAACCAATGGCATTTAATTTTGGAGAAGAGCTCGTGAAAGTGCCCAGCCTGGATGGTGCCGGTAAAATGAGTAAGAGCGAAAACCAGCTGGCTACCTTATACCTGAGTGATGAAGATGAACTGATCCGGAAGAAAGTGATGAAGGCCAAAACAGATGCCGGTCCTACGGTGCCGAACACACCTAAACCTGATTATATCGAGAACATATTCGGGCTGATGAAGCTGGTCAGTACGGATGATGTGATCCGTAAATATGATGAAGATTATAACCATTGCACGATTCGCTACGGTGATATGAAAAAACAACTCGCGGAAGACATGATCCGTTTTATTACTCCCATCCGCGAAAAGGCTGAATCCATCCGCAACAATGAAACCTACCTTAAGCAAGTCATGGAAATGGGGGCTGAGAAAGCCCGCAAAAGTGCCCGTGCCACCATGGAACTGGTGCGGGAAGCGATCGGATTGAATTATTTTTAAAATACAAGGATTCCTGAATCCCAAAGTCAGAAAAAGGGATTACTTTGAAGCCCACCCTTTGCGGGATTTAATCCCGATAACAGTCGGTACTTATTAGGAATTTATACAGTTATGGCAAAAGGTACGAAACCAAAACAAATCGCCGTTGCAGGAACTATACGAGATGGTCAGAAGACCCTCACCGGA
>CAZYTV010000259.1:0-6211 GCA_964650455.1 uncultured Chitinophaga sp.
ACTTTATTTTCTTTCCTTAATTTATGGGCCAGTGCCACCCCATCGGCAATGGCCAGTTGCGGCCCCAGGTGTGAGATCATTCCGCAGATATGATGTTCCCGGCTGCCAAAATGGAAACTTCGTTCCCGTGCCTTGCTATATCCTTCCTTCGCTCCCTGCCATTGCATAAAAAGTTTACTCAAAGGCATGTTGCGGGAAGTAAACACACCGAGGTTGCGGTGCATAGGCATAATCCATTCATCTTCCTGTAAAGCCAGGGTTGCACCCACAGCTATAGCTTCCTGGCCAATGCCACTGAACCATTTGGATACCTTTCCCTGGCGTAACAGGACCAGCATTTTCTCTTCAATCATGCGGGGCCAGAGGAGTTGGCGGTAAAAATGAACAAGCTGTTCGTCAGATAATTCTTTGCGGTCGAATAACATAGGTCTAAGTTCGGGATTTTTCAAGTAACCGTTAATCTGATGAAAAAGAACTGTGGTAAGGTACGAGTGACGAGGTACGAGCTACGAGTCTTAAAACAGTTTCCCGCCTTACAGTCCCGAAACTCGTACCACGCCGCTCGCCGCTTTTCTCCCTACCTTTAACCCATGCAGCTCGTTATGGACAGAACAAATCCCGCCGCTACGGTACAATGCTGGGTGGAATTATATACAGACGAACTGTATACCTGGGCCTTTTATAAAACCAATAAGAAAGAAACTGCTGAAGACCTGGTACAGGATACTTTCCTGGCGGCTTTCCAGGGTTTTGACCGGTTTTCCGGGAAAAGTGAGGTTAAAACCTGGTTGTTTTCCATCCTTCATAATAAAATCGCGGAATATTACCGGAAACTATATAAAAACCCGGCTGCCAATACCGGAACAGACCTGTCCTTTTTTTTTGAGCCGGATGGTGAATGGAAAAATGAGGAACGCCCTCAGGCCTGGGAGTCCACGGATGTTGCGCTGTTAGATGATCCTGCCTTTGCCACCGTGCTGAATAATTGCATGGATCAGCTTCCCTCGCACTGGAACGCCGCCATGAAACTGAAATACCTGGAAGATAAAAAAGGGGAATTAATCTGTCAGGAACTGGGAATTACGGCGTCTAATTTCTGGCAGGTATTACACAGGGCCAAACTCCAGTTAAGAAAATGTCTTGAATTACACTGGTTTAAAAAATAAATGATGAAAAAAATTGCTCACTTTTTCATGCTTTCCTGCAGAAAGGCCACGGAACTGATCGAAAAAAAATCAGTTACTCGTCTTTCCATGAAGGAAAAAATAGGCCTGGGACTTCACAAAAGTATTTGTGATGCCTGTACTGCTTATGAAAAGCAGAGCCGGAAAATGGATCAACTGCTGCAACAACATACACATCAGCATTCAGCAGACTTAAATAATGATGCCCTGAAAGAAAAAATTATCAAAAGTCTTCCTGAAAATTAAGCTGATGTATAGCACCGCATCCCCTTAACAGGAATTTAACAGCCATACATTCGCTCAATCAGGCTTTCTTCATGCCTGCTCTTTATCGCTGAAAATCAACTGGTATATCAGTCACTCACCACAATTCCATTGCCTGTAACCCCCTTATCTCACCCCTTTCTTTCCATTTTTTTGATAAAAAAATAATACGGTTGTCAGGATTTAACTCCGGCAACAACTATTCTCTTGTAATTAATTTTTCTTACTTAAATCAAAAAAAATGCAACAGAAAAAATCAATCCTTAAAGGTTCACTGGTAGCCGGCGCCATCATCGCTGTTTCGGGCCTTACCGCAAACGCAGCCGGCTTATTCAGTTTTAATAATTTGGGAAACGGCGGGGAAGTCAGAACCCATTTACTGGACAACAATAACCCCAAAAACCTGGAACTGGCCTGTGGCGGAAAATCCAAATCGGATACTGCCACTAAAAAAGGCACAGATGGGAAATGCGGTGAAGGGAAAAAAATGGACAGCACTTCCAAAAAAGGAATGGATGGAAAATGCGGTGAAGGAAAATGCGGCGGCACAAAAAAGAAGAAAAAAAATTAACCTCCCGACAGGGCAGGGAATACCACCTGCCCTGTTAACCTTTCAACTTATCAACTTGTCAACCTATTAACTTATAAACCTCCCCGCATGACCGGTATTGGCTATCGAAAAGATTTTGCTGTTGATTTTTTGCGAAACAATGCTTTACAACCTGATTTTATTGAAGTAGCGCCGGAAAACTGGATTGGTGTGGGCGGATTCTGGAAAAAACATTTTTCAGCAGCGATTGAAAAATATCCACTGTTTACCCATGGGCTGTCTCTTTCCATTGGCAGCCCGGATGAACTGGATTATCCATTCCTGAAAAAAATCAAATCCTTCCTGGCGGAGACAAAGGCGGTGCTGTATTCAGAACATCTCAGTTACACCAAATGTGATAATGCGCACCTGTACGATCTGCTCCCCATCCCTTTTACAGAAGATGCTGTAAAACATGTGGCAGAAAGGATTAAAACCGTGCAGGATTTACTGGAGCGGAAAATAGCTATTGAAATAATCAGTTACTACACCCCCGTGGCACCGGAAATCAGTGAATCCGCATTTATCAATCATATCCTTGAAGAAGCCGATTGTGATTTACTGCTGGATGTGAATAATGTATATGTTAATGCCTTTAATCATCGCTATGACGCCAGGCAGTTTATTGATACCCTGCCCCTGAACCGGGTCCGGTATATCCACATGGCCGGTCATGAACAGGTTTCCGACACCCTGATTATAGATACCCACGGTGAAGCCATCATCGACCCGGTATATGCGCTTTTTGGCTATACACTTCAGCAAATAAACCGGGATGTGCCGGTATTACTGGAACGGGATTTTAATATCCCTGAACTGGAGGAAATGCAAACAGAACTGGATAAACTCCGGTCAGTAAAGAAAACCGCACTGAAAAAAAATCACTATGCTATTGTCTGAAGCCACGCATACTTATCAGTCCGGCTTAGCCGCTTATTGCCGTACAGGTCAGCTTCCTGATATACCAGGAATCCATCATGAAAATATTACCGAATACCGGCGGCTGGTAATTAATGTAGTGATGGATATGCTGGAAAACGCCTATCCGCTCACCCGACAGTTGCTTAATCCCGATGACTGGGATTACCTGGTTCAGCAGTTTTTTGCAGAACACCGCTGCCAGTCAGCCCAGGTATGGTATATGCCCAAAGAGTTCAGTGACTATATCAGGCAAACACAACCTGACCTTTTACAGCGATACCCGGCATTAGAGGATTTACTGCTTTTCGAATGGACAGAAACTGAATTATTCATGATGGAGGATATCCCGTCCATTGCTGATCCTTTGGGGGATATCCTGTTCAGCCGGCTGGTGATTAACCCGGAGCACCGCTTACTACAGCTCAGCTATCCTGTTCACCGGATAAAACCAGCCGCTATTAAGGATACGGACAAACAAGATTACTATGTCATGGCTCACAGGAACAAGGAAGGGGATGTTTTGTTTACAGACCTCTCACCGGCCTTCTGTCAGCTCCTGCTTTTTCTTGCTGATGAACCACGATCCATCAAAGAACTTTTTAACCTGTTTGAACAATTCTTTCAAATCATATTATTCACCGGTGACCAGCAACAGGTCATTGCCTTTTTTGAAAATGCCCGTCAACAGGAACTGATTGCCGGTTTTAAAAATTAAACCAATGAAAAAAATAATACACTTCTGCCTGAATGCAGGTAACCGATTATCCGCTTTGAATGACCTGCCTTTACTACTCATGCGCCTGGTACTGGCCTGGGGATTCTTTACCCCGGCTAAAATGAAATGGGCCGATATCAACAGTATTGGTGAATGGTTTGGCTCTCTGGGCATACCCGCTCCCTTGCTGAACGCCTATCTCGCTGCCGGCACTGAAGCCGCCAGCGTGGTATTGCTGGTCCTCGGACTCGGCACACGGCTGATCGCCCTGCCTCTCATCATCACCATGATGGTTGCCATCAAAACAGTACATTGGGTCAATGGCTTTGAAGCCGGAGAAAACGGATATGAAATTCCCCTGTACTATATTATTATGCTTCTCACACTCTTTATCTCAGGAGCCGGGAAGTGGAGTGTGGATTATTTGATAAAGAAAAGATGCGGGTGAGGAAGTACAAAATACAAAGTACGGGCTGCGAGCTACGAGACATAAAGCAGTTTACTAACTTTCGGTCTCGTAGCTCATACCTCGCAACTCGCAGCTTTTACGACATTTCCTTAAACTACTATAAGTTCATAAAACTCCTCCGGTTGCAGGTACTTCAGTGCCAGTTGTTGCAGTTCCTCTGCCGAAATCGTCTTAATCGTATTGATGGAGTCGTAGAAATAGGTTTCGGGCAGATTATTCAGGATGATATTCTTCCAGCGGCCGATGATCTGGAAAGGACCATCCAGGTCCCCCAGGATCGATCCCATCAGGTAATTGCGGACCAGTAATAACTCATCCTCCTCCACCAGTTCTTCCCGCAGTCCCTTCATTTCTTTATACACTTCGGCCAGAGTGGCTTCACATACATCCTTGCCGGCTTCGGTACTCACCATCCAGGCCGAATGCTGGATATGGTTATGCAGATAACTATGAATGCCATAGGTATAGCCCTTGTCTTCGCGGATATTACTCATCAGTCTGGAACCAAAGAAACCACCAAACAAAGCATTCAGCACCTGTACCCTTAAAAAATCAGGATGGTGACGGTTCGGAAAAGTCCGGGCAATGCGGATCGAGCCCTGCACGCCATTGGGATCATTGGTTACCCGGTATTTTTTCTCAGTGGCCAGCACAAGCGGATGCTGTTTTACTTCCACCGGATTATTGGGCAGATCCCCAAAATGTTCATCCAGTAAGGCATTGAGATTGTCCGGTAATTTACCCGCCACAAACAGAATCAGTTTACCCTGCGTATAATACTGATTATAGAAGTGCAGGAGCTGGTCCCTCTCCAGTGCATCAAAATCTTCGGCACTGCTGTACTTCCCATAGGGATGTTTTTCTCCGTATAAATAAACATCAATCAGCCGGCCCGCCACAAAATCACTTTTCTTCAGACTTACTTTCAGCCTTTGCTTCATATTCTGCTGGTAAATGGCCAGCTCTTCCGAAGGCATCGTGGATTCCGTGATCATTTCTTTGACCACCGGCAACAATTCGCCCACATGCTTATTCAGGCAATGCAGGGTGATCGTGGCGGTTTCATTATAACAGGCCCGGTTTACATAAGCCCCGTAATATTCAAAATGTTCGTTTAGCTGAAAAGCGGTTTTCGTATTCGTACCATTCCGCAGCAGGAAATTAGTGGTCGCTGCCACCAGGTTCTGCTCCTCCTGGCTGTTCCCCGCAAAAAATACCCATTCCAGTTGTATTACCTCTTCCGCCCCGGCATTCACCGCATACACGGGCACCCCATTCCGTAGGGTATAGCCCTGGTAAGGTTTCAGTTGCAGGTTAAAATTCACGGCATCCACAATGGGAGGAGCCTGTTTTCTATCGATAGTCATTTACATTTAATATTACTTGTTATACAATCGGCCTGATATTTAATTTAAATGTCCTAAGAACCCTATTCGAAGCGCAGTGTTCTTGTCATGGTGAGTTTATCGAACCATGAGCTTGCCGAAGCATTGCTGAAGCACCCTTCGACACGCTCAGGGTGACAAGCGCGTCATCTGTCATGGTGAGTTTATCGAACCATGAGCTTGCCGAAGCATTGCTTGGTCACCCTTCGACACGCTCAGGGTGACAAGCGCATCATCTGTCATGGTGAGTTTATCGAACCATGAGCTTGCCGAAGCATGAGCGTACGGAAGGAAACTATTTCGCCAAGTAGTAAATCGTATTCGAATTCTCCTCTCTGAATATCTTTCCCGCCTCATCTCGTATATCCTCAGCCGTTACCACCCCGTATTTCTGCAGTTCAAAATTCATCCAGGCCGCATCCCCCAGGGTTTCATAATAGGCCAGGCTGTTGGCCCGGTTCATCACACTCATATCTTCAAAAGCGATCATACTCTCCGTTTTGTTCTTCACTTTCTGCAATTCCTGCTCTGTAACCAGGCTGGTCTTCATTTTCTCCAGTTCTGCCATAACGGCTTTCTCCGCATCTTCGATCTTCACCCCTTTTACCAGTTTACCTTCCACAGCCACCAGCCCATTTTCGGTACTCCCGAAATGGTGACATTCGATATTGCTGAACAGTTTTT
>CAZYTV010000260.1:0-6196 GCA_964650455.1 uncultured Chitinophaga sp.
AGACCAATATGATTTTTTTTCCCTCCATGAAAACTCCAGCGTGTGAATGCTTAGTGATTCAAATTATTGAAATCCGGGCGGATCAGGGTCTTTATTTTTTTCCGCAACCGTAAATAATATTTTCTCCAGGGCGTTGTGTATGACTCCAGGAATGATAAGGCTTCCTTTATTTCTGTTGTACGCGATTTGATTTCTTTATTCAGTATTTCCTGGTAGACCATCATCCGGTCATTTATAATATGCTCCGGACTGAAATACTCATTCAAATTAACAGGTGAAGAAGGGCCTGGAGTGGTTTGTTTAAAAGTATCATCAAACCGGATAAGCAGATTGGCCAGTGCCTCCGCGTCTCCGGCCCGGAAAATGGCAGCCAGTGGATGGTCTTTTACCAGGTAAGCGGCACCGGTTTTATCGGATACGATCAGGGGTGTACCCGATGAAATCGTTTCGGGTACCACATAGTTGAAACTATCCCATAATGAAGGTATGAGCACCGCTTCCGTTTCAGCCATCAACTGGTTTACTTCGTTCCTGTTTTTCTGGTTCAGCCATACCAGGTGCCTGCCCCAGGTATCCGGATATTTTTCTTGCAGGTATACTGAAGTCAGTTTACCCCCGGGGGCTGAATAGCTGTCTTCTCCTGCCCAGTAAATACAAATATCTTCAAAAGTCTTGCCGGCAATTGCGGCAGCCCGGATCATGAGTTCAGCTCCCTTAATCATTTGCAGGCTGCTGATGACCAGAAAACTGTTTTTCCTGGCTTGCCTTTTTAAAGGGTATGGCTGTGGTAAACACCAGGGTGCAGGGCTGAAAGCGGATATTCCTAATGTCATAGGCCTGATTTCTTCCAGATTCATCGGGCTATGCGCAATAATGGCATCTGCATATTTAAAAGAATACAATTCAAGTTTTTTGATCACGGCCAGGTGATCATCCGGGTGCATGGGGTATTCCCTGTCAATTTGCAGGGCACTGGAATGGGCATCAATAATAAGTGGTGGCAGACCGGGTTGCTTCATGAAAATGCCGGCACCACCATAGTCCATCGTTTCAACCAGGTCAATGTTATATTCAATGGTATGCTGAAGGAGCCAGTCACGCATGGCCATTCCGGTAGCGATCCACTCATCGGCTGCATAGCTGCCCGGACGGAAATAAGAACGGTAATGGCGGAGGTAATGCTGATAGTTTTTGGCGAGCGTCACTTTTATAAACAACCCTTCATCAATGATGCTGTCTTCCGTTTGGTTTTTATTGGTGGCAATAGTCAGCAGGATTACCGTATGTCCGGCTTCTGTTAATAGCCGGCTCAGGCAGGTATAGTAATTGGATATACCGCCGGGTACGGGTGTAAAATGGGTGGTGGCCAGGCAGATCCTCATCCGGGAATGAGTTTAGCTTTAAGCAATTGCAGCAATACCTTTCTTGCCAGCCCGGGATTGATCTTCTGGTATTGCCGGTACAACCCGTTGGCCGAGAAGGGCTTCTCCTTCCGGAATCCAAAACCGATATATGCTTTAATAAAATGACGGATCAGTTCTTTTTTCCCAGTTATATAATCCTGCTGAAGCAGGTGATCCAGGATATAAAAACATTCCGGTTTATTAAAGTGTTCTCCGGACATGGATTTGGAGTGATTGCCGGCGTGTTCGCGGTATTGGTTCAGGGCTTCCGGTAAATAGATGATCTGTCCTTGTTCAGCCATACTGATATAAAACATCCAGTCACCATGAAAACGGAATCTGCCCAGGTATTTCAGCGCTTTCCGGGCAAATGATTTACGGAACAGGACAGCACTTACATTGTTGATGGTGCAATCTTTTTTCAGGCATTCATTGAGTTCGGCCTTTCCATCCTGCTGATATGGGTGGCTCCATTTACTGACATTATACCGCTTGTTTTTTAATAAAGCATAGCTGTGTTGAGGATCATATTCATTGGCAGAAAGAAACATTGAATCACAATACACGAGACTGGTTTGTTCATCTTTTGTCGCCAGGGGAACCATTTTCTCCAGGAAACGGGGGTCGGCCAGGTCATCACTTTCTGCCACCCATATCCATTCGGCATTGGCAACCTGAAGTACAACCGGCCACTGGCTGAACGGGGAGCCGGTGTTGTAATCATTATAAAATACAAAACTGACCAGCGGATGTTGTTCGTATTCCTGAATGATTTTATGACTGTTATCCGTGGAACAATCATCAATAATAATGAGCTCAATATCCTGAAAGGTCTGGTTAATGACAGATTCAATCCTTTGCCGCAGGTAAGAACCATGGTTATAATTGGGAATTATGACAGAAACCTGCGGCATGCCTGATTATTGAAAAAGTTTTTTAATCCATTTTAACGGAGAAAGGATAATATGGCCAACCCGGTAAGTCAGGGTCTGCCTGACTAAATCTTCCTGCGATTTTATAGCGGCTTGCAGCATGGACCGGGCATTAAAAATACTGCTGTTTATTTCAGGCAGGGTGGCATCAGACACGATCGCCAGCAGGTAAAGCCCTTTCACCGGCTCATTTTTCTGAATTTGCTGCTGATCGCCGCTATACCGGTCGAACCGGGATGTTGCCGGATGGCTGATCACTGAACTGTGACAGGTTTCCTGTGTCAGTATCCGTACTTGTTTGAAATATTTCTGCAGTAACGCTTCAAATTCCGGCCGGGTAAGTTCTTTTTTATGAAAGGGGTTGATGGTACCGGGATTTACTGAATACTGTACTCTGTCGGGTGTGGAAATGACTAGTTGACCGTCTGGCTTCAACAGCCGTTTGAATTCAGTGAGTAACTGGTCATGTTCGGCGAGATGCTCCAGTGTTTCAAAGGAAACAAGAAGATCGAATGAACCGCCCGGCAGGGTAGTGGCCCTGGCATCTGCGGTGAGAAACTGAATATTGGCAGCTTTATATTTTTCTTTTGCCTGCCGTATTGTGGTTTCATCAATATCCACTCCTGTAACGGCAGCAGCATTTGCCGATAATAACCGGCTGCCATATCCTTCTCCGCAGGCAATATCCAGTACGGATTTACCGGCTGATAATTCCATTGCCAGTGCATACCGGTGCAAATGTTCAAGCGCTGTTTCATTTTGAACATCGGTTTCCCATCGTTCCCCCGTCCAGTGTTTTTTGGCCGTCATGATCCGGTGTGTTTTTTTAAATACCCATTGACATTAAATGTAACATTTGGGCCGAAGAAATCACAATAACTGCGGTCGATACTGAAATCTTTATTAGTGGACAGGAAACGGCGTATTGCTTTTTGCGGCCCGCCGTCAAAATCTTTTTCAATGCCCATCTCAGTTACAATTCCGTCTTCCACCAGCAGGTAGGACCCGGGTGTTATAAACGGGGCAAATTTTTCCATGGCTGACAGCGTATCTGCATACTGATGTGATCCGTCTTCAATGACCAGGATACAGGAGTACTGACCGAGTGAATCCGTATTATAAGCCTTAAAACCTTCTTTAAATACCGTTATCCGGGGGTGATGGTGCAGTGCAGGATCTTCCTGGTTTTCCGGAAGGTCAATCGTATGTAAATGACCTTTTCCGGTCTCATTCAATAAATCTGCCAGGTACAGGGCGGAACCGCCTTTATGGGTGCCTATTTCAATGATCAGGTCGGGCTGCAGCCGGAAAATCAGCATCTGGTATAAGACATAATCAAACGGACTTTTTACAGCCGGTACTGATTTATAGGTCACCTGGTGATGCCCCTTGACAATACCGTTCAATCCGATTTTTTTTTCTTTATTAAAAAAGTGCATTGTTTTATTTAGTTTTGTCTGCTTCCCACTGTATCAGGGGACGCACGATACCCGGAATATCTTCTGTATAATTTCCCCGGGCGGTCAATTTTGAATAATCGGTAAATATTTCAAAACGCAGTACATCGGCCTGGTGTATAAAAATATCCAGGGGATTCGGATTAAACAGGGCGGTATTGATACTGTATATTCCCTCGGTCAGCAGGTGGCCGGGAATCCAGGCTGTAGCCTGGTACTGTCCCTTGGCTCTTTTTGTACCGCTCAGCAGGGAAACAACATCATGTGAACTGAAAATCATGACCTGTTCCTGGTTGAAAAGGTTAAGTCCATGCGTAAATACCGGCCCGTCTTCCAGCACCTCATAAATAATGCTTACACCAATTTTTTCAGTGGTATCAAAACGGTCTGTCATTGTTCCGGATGTTCCGTGCAACCAGGCTTTTTTTAACAGCAACTGCCTGTTGTATGCGTAAATACCTGCCGGCCATGATTGTTCTGCCATGGTGGACAGGTGACCTGATATATATTGCTGAATGATTTTTTCTGTCGGACCGTTTGCGATCAGTTCACCGCCCTCTAATAACAATGCGGAGGAACAGAATTTGCGGATGCTGTCGAGATTATGACTGACAAATAAAATGGTACGACCGTCCTTGCGGCTGACTTCTTCCATTTTACCCAGGCATTTCTTTTGAAACTCCATATCGCCTACCGCCAGCACTTCATCAATCAACAGTATCTCCGGTTCCAGGTGGGCTGCCACGGAGAAGGCTAATCGCAACTGCATGCCGCTGCTGTAATGTTTGAGCGGACTGTCGATAAATTTCTCCACGCCGCTGAAATCAATAATGGCGTCCAGTTGCCGGGTAATTTCTGCTTTTTTCAGGCCCAGTATGGAACCATTGAGATAAATGTTCTCACGACCGGTTAATTCCGGATGGAACCCTGTACCTACTTCCAGAAGGCTGCCTACTCTTCCACGTATAAAGGCTTCCCCCGTAGTGGGAGGGGTGATCCGGCTGATGATCTTTAATAAAGTGCTTTTGCCGGCTCCATTTCTTCCAATGATACCAACCCGTTCCCCGGGTTGTATACTCAGGTTAATATCTTTGAGGGCCCAGAATTTTTCCTCTTTTTTGGAAGCAGATGAAAATACATTTTTCACAGACTGGCCCAGAATATCCCGCAGGGCCATATAAGGTGGCGCATCATGAAGCAGGTACTGCTTGCCAAGGTTTCGTATGTCAATGGCCGGTTTCATCAGGCAATATCAGCGAAATAAGCTTCTGTTTTTCTGAAATAAAATAGTCCGGCAATCAGGATGATTCCGGTGGTTAATCCTCCCATGGTCAGCATGAATGTATCCGGCGAATGTCCGGTTAGCCCGCAGCGAAACAATTCAATGGCGGCATTGACCGGATTTAAGGCAAGTACATATTTTAAAACCGGTTGGGTTACGCTATGCACCGGGTAAATAATCTGTGAACTGAAAAACATCAGTTGCAGGAAAAACGGGATGGTGTACCTGAAATCACGGTACTTCACATTCAGCGCAGCTAGAAAAGTGCCGGTGCCGAATGCAGTCAGCAGCATCATTAAAATACCGGCCAGGAAAAACGGGAGTGTATACCAGTGAAAGGACTGTTTGTAGATGATACAGAAAACCAGGAAGATCAACAGCCCCATTAAAAAATCAAAGAGGGCGACAAGAACCGCAGAGCCGGGAATGATCAGGCGGGGGAAGTAAATTTTTTTAATGATTCCGGCATGCTGAATCATGCTTTCTCCGGCATGCGATACCGAAGACTGGAACAGGTTCCAGAGAATCAGTCCTGATAATACAAAGACCGGGTAGGGCAGGGGGCTGGTATCAAACTTCCAGGCATTGGAAAAAAGCAGGGTGAAAAGCAACATCAGGCCCAGGGGCTGCAGTAAGGCCCATATAATACCCAGGGATGTCTGTTTATATTTTACTTTAATATCCCGCCAGGTAAAAAAATAGAAGAGTTCCCGAAACTCCCAAATTTCGTGCCAATCAATTTTCCACCATTGATTTTTTGGTTTTATAATTATCTCCATAAAAAATTATTACCAATTACGAGTTTTTTCAATAGTTTTTCTTTTGACATTTTGATAGATATCCGTAGCCTTAGTATCAATATCAGGTGATAGCATGCGCAAAAGTTCGTGACCTAACACCCGATGTTGCTTGCCTATCTTATTCGCTCTTATCAGCCCCCTTTTAATAAGCCTTTTAACAGTGCTTTTACTAACCTTAAGTAAATCCTCTACTTCCTGAGTGGTATAAACTTCATTGGGTTTAATTTCTGACATATTTTATCCGTTTATTTAATTACTGATATTATATCAACAAGTGTCATTAGGTGTCAATACGTATCAAAATGTATCCACACAATCAAAA
>CAZYTV010000261.1:0-6193 GCA_964650455.1 uncultured Chitinophaga sp.
TTTACAGGCTGTGCATTTGCTGGATGAAAATAAAAAAGGGAAAGCCAATTTCTTCCTGCTGGATAAAGTGAACACTGGTGCCAGTGGTATTGCTGCCCATCAGCTGGAAGGCGCCATTCCCGCACTGAGTGTGGTGGAAGTGGAGGAAAAATACCGCAAACTGGCCGAACACCTCCTGGGGAATGTTTTTATAGCAGATAGTGAAGATGCCCTGCAAAACAGCAACGGTTTTGTGGTGATAGAAAAGCATGGTAAATATGTTAAAGGGAAATACTCGCTCACCGGGGGCAGCGTTGGACTGATTGAAGGAAAGAAGATCGGCCGTGCTAAAAACCTGGAAAAATTACAAGAGGAGATTTTAGTCCAGGATACCGTGGTGGAAGCCCTGCGCGCTGATATCCAGGCCCGGCATAACGAAGTGATCGCTTTTAATGAAGACCTCCGGGAATCGGCCATCCGTGAGACGGAAAGGGAAATCCAGCACCTGACCAATGAAGTATTTTCCCTGCATAATAAACTGGAAAACATCCACAGTATGCAGGTGAGCAGCGAGCACCGCCTGGAGGAACTGAACAGCCAGATGCAGCAAACCCATACTTCGGTGGCCGGGGTACGAAACGAATTGGCTGAATTCAATGAAATGCTGCTGGCAAATTCCGCTAAACTGGCAGAAGCGGATGAGGCATTTAAAGTAACAGAAGCTGATTACAATGAAGCCACCCGTCAGTACAATGAGTTTAACCTGAATGTAACCAAACAGCAGAGTAAGATCAGTGGATTGCGGCAGGAGCTTGATTTTAAAAATAAACAGCTCAATGATCTTCGTCAGCAGATAGAAAGTAATACCAGTCACCTCGCCGACACCCGCAATAATATTGAGCAATCGGCAGGATTGCTGAAAGAAATAGAAGATACTTTACTGGAAATGCTGCGCCGCAAGGAAGAAGAGGAGCGGAGTCTGAATGAAGCCGACCAGGCTTACTATAATTTCCGGAACCAGCTGAGTGAAAAAGAAAGTGAGATCCGTCACCAGGTAAAAGAAAAAGAACAGGTGGAATACCTGCTGGCTGCAATTAAGGATAAACTCAATGAACTGAAACTTCAGTTGGCAGGTATGAAAGAACGGCTCAATGTGGAGTTCCGCATCAACCTGGAGGATATTCTTGGTGAATCCCGCAGCGGAGAAGTGCCGGTGGAAGAACTGCTCGAAAAGGCAGACCGGATGAAAAAGCGCCTGGAAAATCTGGGCGAAGTGAATCCGACAGCAATCGAAGCGTTTACCGAAATGAAGAAACGCTATGACTTTATCGTGGAACAGAAGACAGACCTCGTAAATGCCAAAGACAGTTTGCTGAAAACGATTGAAGAAGTGGAAGCAACAGCCAACCAGAAATTCCTGGACACTTTCCACCTGGTCAGGGAGAATTTCCAGAAAGTGTTTAAAACACTGTTTACGGAAGATGACCAGGCCGACCTGGTACTCGAAAACCCGGAAAACCTGGCTGAAAGTGGTATCGACGTAGTGGCCAAGCCTAAAGGCAAACGACCCTCTTCTCTTACGCAGTTGAGCGGGGGAGAGCGGACACTTACTGCCACAGCACTTTTGTTTGCAATTTACCTGATCAAACCTGCCCCTTTCTGTATTCTTGATGAGGTGGATGCGCCGCTGGATGATGCCAACGTGAGCAAGTTCACCAATATGATCCGCCAGTTCAGTGACAATTCACAGTTTATCATTGTAACGCATAATAAAATGACCATGAGCACCGTGGATGTAATTTATGGGGTGACGATGCAGGAGCCGGGGGTCAGTAAACTGGTACCGGTGGATTTCAGGAATCTGAAGACAACACAGAATTAGTCAGTAGTCAGGAGTCGGTAGTCGGTAGTCTGATCCGGTAAACGGGTGATAATTCCGAATTCGTAAAACAATAATAACAGAGCCCGTTAACACGGGCTTTTTTTTATATGGTAGTATAAAAAACAAACCGATTAGTATGAGAACTATTGTCCTGCTTTTCGCTTCTAATGTATTTATGACTTTTGCCTGGTATTATCACCTGAAGCACCAGGGCTGGCCACTGTGGAAAGCGATCCTGGTGAGCTGGTTGATTGCATTATTTGAGTATATACTGATGGTGCCGGCCAACCGGATTGGAAAGGTGGATGGATTTAACCTGTTCCAGCTAAAAATGATACAGGAAGCTATCACACTCCTGGTGTTTTGCGGATTTGCTGTTTGGGTGATGAAAGAGCCCTTTCACTGGCGCTATGCGGCCAGCTTTGTTTTACTGATGGGGGCTGTTTTTATGATGTTCAGTAAACAACCCGGGTGAAATTACCAGGTTTAATTGTCAGCCATAAAGGTTTTATGCTGCTCCCGTTGTTTGGCCCTGCGGTTGAAATCAGATTTAATCTTATGCACGAAAGCACTCATACAGAAATAAACTCCGGCCACCAGGAGAAAGGCAGCTATCCCGGCCCAGAAATACCACTGTTTTGTAGCTCTTAATTCAAAGAATGCGTAAAAAGTGATCATGACAAAAGCAATCAGGCAGGCAAAGCCAACCAGTATCTGCAAAAAATACTTTTCTGAATGTGAATTTGAATGAGACGGTGAACTTGGCATACATCGTATATTTATGGGATTCAACGGTCTGCAAATTTACAAAAAATAATCTTCTGTTAATCTGAAATGAAGAATGCAGGATTTTGAGTGTAGTACCTATTTTTACGGGTATAATTGACAATATGAAAAATATCGTTTTATACTGTGCCCTCATTTTTAGTTTGACAAATGTCAATGCACAGGAAAAACCGGAAGGTCTTTTTATCGGGTCAAAAGCACCGGATTTTAAAGCAAAAGATCAGGATGGGCAGGAGGTAAGGCTAAAAGACCTCCTTAAAAAGGGGAAAGTGGTGCTGGTGTTTTACAGAGGATATTGGTGCCCTTATTGTAACCGTGAACTGTCGCGCTTACAGGATTCCTTAACACAGATCCAGGAGAAAGGAGCTACGGTGGTGGCTATTTCACCAGAAAAACCTGAAAATGTAAAACGAACCGTAGAAAAAACAAAAGCCAGTTACCCGGTGCTGTATGATGAAGGTATGAAGATTATGAAAGGGTATGAGGTGGAGTATGAAATGGAGGAGACTACCCTTGCCCGTTACCGGAGCAGCGGACTTGATATAGAAAAGAATAATGGGGTCAATGGTAAATATCTTCCGGTGCCGGCTGTATACATTATTGATAAGGAATCAACGGTGACCTATCGCTTTTTTGATACAGATTACAAGAAAAGACCCAGTGTAAAAGAGATACTTCAGAATTTATAAATATTTTTTTTCAGCCACCAGGCAAACCGATCGGATATTGCCGGCTGCTCCCGGTGCAGGAAGTTCCGGCTCATTGACATGGGAGGAGCGGATAAAAGAAAGATTGTTCAAATGACAGAGAAGTTTCCATTCTTCCACCGTATAGGTCCTGAATCCATATTGACTGAAAGGCATAGCTGCCAGGCTTTCCGCCGTCCGGATTGTTGTATATAGACGTCCCCCCGGTTTAAGTACCCGGTGTATTTCGAGCAGATGATCCTGCGGGTCTTTCCAGAAATAGGCCACATTAATACAAAAAACAATATCGAAACTATCGGCGGGGAAAGGCATTTTATCGCTTTGACCTTTCACCAGCATGAGTTTGCCATGACCGAGATAATCCTGGTTATGGTTTTTTGCAGCCCTGATCATTTCATCTGAAAAATCCAACCCGGTTATCCGCAGGTCGTCAGCGCGGTTGAATTGCTTGTAAAAAAATTTGCCATTACCAAAACCAATTTCCAGGATGGATTGGTTGTTTCTGACCAGCATTTCATCGAGCGTAAAATCATAGAGAAATTCATTGGCTGTATTCATACGGCGGGCTACTTCAATACCGGCTTGTCCTTCCGGCTTACGAAGCTGACGGGCAAGCCGTTTCATGCGGAGCTGTTCCAGGAAATTTTTAAACACAGGTTAAGGTTTGCTGGGATTTTAGTCCCATACAATCTTAGCGATTTTTCCGTTATTTCCGGCAAAAAAGATAGATTCCCCTGATTTGGCTTTCCGGCACACATGAAAGCCTTCCTGGCTGATCCAGTTCCAGTTGCGCCCACCGTCACTCGTAAAATCCACCCCGTTTAAACCGCAACTAACTGCTTTCTGCAGGGAGATATACTCCACACAGCTTCGGTATCCATGAGGGGCTACTTCCGGGGCTGTCCAGGTTTTGCCGCGGTCATTGGAATAAAAACAATTTTTTTCAGTGGAGGAAGGTTGGGTAAAATCACCTCCGACCACCATCATTTTTCGTCCGCCTTGCATTTTTCGGTTATTCCAGACCGCTATAGAATTAGCGCCCAGGGTTTCTTTGCCCTGTATCAGGGGCAGTAATTCCGGGGGTTTACGGGTAAACAGCCGGGAGCGGAGACCACCGCTTACAAATACAGCTTCATCCCTGTCAAGTACCCGGATATTGGTACCGCTGGAAGCAAAACAGGCTTCACCACTGTCGGCCGCCGGACGGTTATCTGCGGGAATTTCCTGCCAGCTGAGACCTCCGTCAAAAGTCCGGGCGACAAAAAACCTGCCGTCAATAGGATCCCCGATCACAATACCGGCTTTATCATTCCAGAATTCCATGGCGTCGAGGAACATACCCTTTGTTTTATTCTCATAAACTATTTTCCAGGTATCCCCGCCATTGGTTGTCTTTAAAATATAGGCAGGGGCGTCCACACTCATAATAATCGCTGTGTTCGCATCAAATGCTTCAATATCCCGGAAGTCATTACTACCGAAGCCATTGACCACCGACCATTTCCAGGTCTGACCAGCGTCAATGGAACGACCTATCGTGCCTTTACTGCCACTGACCCAGATGACCTGATCATTCACCACACTTAGCCCCCTGATGCTGGTAGCTGTACCTGAGGTAAGCAATTCCACTTTTGGTAGCTGGCCAAACAGATAAAGAGGGGTCATTAACCCTATCATTAATAAATGCCGGAACTGTTTCATGCAAATTTATTTGAGCTGTTCGGCCAGTTCTTCCTGGCTCACGATGCCTTCCCTTCGCCAGGTTTCTTTACCATTTTTATAGACAATGAACACCGGAATCGATTCAATTTTCATTCCTTTCATCAGGTCGGTATGTATGCCGGCATCGATTTTTATCAAATCAAATTTCAGAGAGGCGTCCTGCTTTATCGCAGCGAGAACCGGTTCCATTTTCACACAGGGAGGACACCATTCTGCACCAAAATCCACCAGTACTGTTTTCCCTACGGGAATAGAAACCTCGTATTCTTCAAGGGTCATCTGTTTTTCCTGGCTGCTGCCCTCCACCGTTTTCCCGGCATTTTTCCAGGCATTGATACCTCCATTCAGTTCAATCACCGTTTTATAACCATTATTACGCATCCATGCCGCTGCTGCCGAACTCCGGCCACCTGCAAGGCAATAGATATATACAGGCCGGTCTTTGTCCACATATTTGATCCGCTCAAAAAATTGTTCTTTATTCGTCCAGTCCGCCTGCAGGGCGTTCTTCAGATGACCTGTTTTAAACTCACTGGCTTTACGTACATCAAGAATCTGTACCTTATCACTTTGAAGACCTTTCTCAAACTCCTGAGGCCCATAATGGATATCATGGCTGGCTGAAGACTGGGACTTACAGGAAACCACTGAAAATAATAATAAACAGAAGAATACGTTTCTCATCCGGGTAAAATTTCTCAAATGTAGCATAATATTTGCCCCACGACCAGGGATTCAGCAATGACAGGGATCAATAAATAAAATAATCTTATTTTTAGCGTTTTAAAAGGCATTTTGGTTTATGAAAAGAAAAATTGGCGTTTTGGTGCTGGGCGTTTTGGTGCTGGCGGCTTGTAGTAAAGAGCTTAGTTATGAAGGTCCGGATACCCCGGCGGAAGGCAGCATGCAAAGTGACTTAACCGGTGATTGCCTGCCAAAAACCATATCCGGTACTTATAAAGTCGGGGTTCCCCTGGTGGCCGATTCCAATACGATCAGCGTAAACGTCAATGTTACAGCCGCCGGGACCTATCTTATTACAACGGATACGGTAAACGGATATTTTTTTATTGTTTTAATAAGGTTGTTGTTTAATTTATTTTTTTTTAATTTTGAT
>CAZYTV010000262.1:0-3991 GCA_964650455.1 uncultured Chitinophaga sp.
TTCCGGAGAAAGTGGCCTGGACACTTCAACACAGTGACCATATCAAAGCGCTGGCTGAGAAATACAAAGACGCCCATGATTTCCTTTATCTCGGAAGAGGATATAATTTCCCGGTCGCCCTCGAAGGTGCCCTTAAACTGAAGGAAATCTCCTACATCCATGCGGAAGGCTACCCCGCTGCTGAAATGAAACACGGGCCTATCGCCCTGGTGGATGAAACCCTGCCGGTGGTATTTGTGGCTACTAAGGATTCCTTCCACGAAAAAGTGGTGAGTAATATGCAGGAGATCAAGGCCCGTAAAGGAAGGGTGATCTCGGTCATCACGGAAGGGGATGAAACCTCTGCTTCCCTCTCCGAAGATGTGATGGTGGTGCCGGAAGCTGATGAGATCCTGGCCCCCATGCTGAGTGTGATTCCGCTGCAACTGCTGGCCTATTATATTGGCCTGGCCCGCGGCTGTGATGTGGACAAACCCCGCAACCTCGCCAAATCAGTAACGGTAGAGTAAATCCTTTTGCCCCAACATGAACATCATTACTAAAAGAGCCATCTCATCCCTTGGATACGGTTTTATCCCGAAAGAATTTATTCCAAAGGGAAAGAATGAATATTACCTGCGAAATATCCAGCACCGGAGTGGTATCCGCTACCGTAAACTGACACCGGTTGAAGTTCAGCTGCTGGAAAAAAATGACAACAGTTCGGATGACTGGACCAAAGTGCTCGTGTCCGAATCATTTGATCCCCTGCTGGTCAAAAGATGTTCTTTCTTTGGGCTGGTGCGTATCGGCAAACTGGAACCCTTTTTCCATGAGTTTAACAACCTGCACATGCCGGTGGGGCTTTATAACAGCACCATCATCAGTTGTGATATCGGGGACAATGTGGTGATCGATAATGTAAGTTTCATGAGTCATTATATTGTCGGCAATGATGTGATGCTGGTGAATATAAACGAACTCGCCACCACCAACCACTCCAAATTTGGTAACGGGGTTTTAAAAGAAGGAGAAAATGAAGGGGTACGGGTGTGGATGGAAATTTGTAATGAAAATGGCGGACGTAGTATACTTCCTTTTAATGAAATGCAGGCCGGTGATGCCTGGCTCTGGTCAAAATACAGGGATGATGAAAAGCTCCTTCAGAAATTCAGGGAGTTTACCGATAATAAATTTGATACCAAACGGGGTTATTATGGCAAGATCGGTGACCGAACCGTGATTAAGAATTGCAAGATCATCAAGGATACCTGGATCGGATCAGATGCGTACCTGAAGGGGGCCAATAAAATCAAGAACCTTACCATCAATTCTTCACCGGAAGCCAAATCCCAGATCGGGGAAGGTTGTGAACTGGTGAACGGGATCGTCGGATTCGGATGCCGGATCTTCTATGGTGTGAAAGCGGTGCGTTTTATGATGGGTACCAATTCCCAGTTAAAATATGGCGCCCGCCTGATCAATTCCTACCTGGGCGATAACTCGACGATTTCCTGTTGTGAAGTACTGAACTCATTGATTTTTCCTGCTCACGAGCAGCACCATAATAATTCCTTTTTATGCGCCGCTACTGTACTCGGGCAGAGTAATATGGCCGCCGGGGCTACCATTGGATCCAATCATAATTCAAGAGGTGCTGATGGGGAGATTATTGCAGGACGTGGATTCTGGCCCGGGCTCTGTGTGAGTTTAAAACACAATTCAAAATTTGCCAGTTTTACCCTGATCGCCAAAGGCGATTTTCCGGCAGAACTGAATATACCCATTCCTTTCTCCCTCGTCAGTAATGATGTAAGCCGGGACAAACTGGTGATCATGCCGGGGTACTGGTTTATGTACAATATGTATGCCCTTGCCCGTAATGCGGGTAAATACCACAGCCGCGATAAACGCCTGGATAAATCGCAGGTCATTGAATATGATTTCCTGGCCCCCGACAGTATCGAAGAAATGTTTGAGAGCCTTCTCCTGTTTAAAAAATCAGCCGCAACTGCATGGGCCCTGAAAAACAAAAAAACGCTTGCTGAAAAAGACCTCCTGAAAAAAGGAGAAGAACTGCTGGAAAAAAATCCGGAAGCACTCCGGGGAATCGAGCTATTCGCAGAAGGGTTTGAAAATTCATCCCGTAAAACACAACTCGTTAAAATACCGGAAGCATACCGTTTATACAAAGAACTGATTACATACTACGGCACCACCCAACTGATTACCTATATTGAAACCAATAATATCACCGGCTGGAAGCAACTGCAAACAAAACTGCCGGAAGCAGATGGCCGTACGGCCTGGAAAAATATCGGCGGTCAGCTGATACCGGAACCCGCTATCCGATCCCTGGTCCGTTCCATCAGGACCGGCCGGATCAATGACTGGGACCAGGTCCATGAATTTTACAAAAAGGAAAGTACGGCATACCCTGTTAAAAAGTTTCAGCAGGCATATGCTGCATTAGTTGAAATACAGCATCTGGGAAAAACCGGGCTGACCCGTAAAACATTGCTTCGTTTACTGGAAGAAAGTGTCCGTACCAAAGAATGGATAACCACAGGTATCTATGAGTCCCGTGCCAAGGATTACCGGAACCCCTTCCGTAAAATGGTGTATGATACGGAAGCGGAGATGGAGAAAGTGATTGGCAAACTGAAAGACAACAGTTTTATTCTGCAACAGCAGGAAGAACTGAAGGAATTCAGGAAGCAGGTCGCTGAACTCAGCAGCCGGTTTTCAAAATAATTCCTTATTTTTTCCGGAAGAAAATACGGACCGGCACACCGGTTAGTTTAAAATTCTCGCGTAATTTGTTCTCAAGGTAATTTTTGTATGGCTGTTTGATATCATCCGGAAAATTACAGAAGAAAGCGAATGAAGGCACCGGTGTCGGCAACTGGGTAATGAATTTGATCTTGATCGGATTTCCCCGCACCACCGGCGGATGATAAGCCTGAATGGCTTTCAGCATAATATCATTGAGTTGTGAAGTAGGTATCTTATACTGGCGATTTTCATAGACTTCCAGTCCCACTTCGATGGCTTTAAAGATCCTCGTTTTCTCCTTTGCAGAAATAAACAAAATAGGCACATCACTGAATGGCGCAAACCGTCTCTTCAGTTCGGTTTCATAATCCCTGGCAGTATTGGTTTCTTTATTCACCAGGTCCCATTTATTCACCAGCACCACAATCCCCTTTCCCTTTTTGGCAGCCAGGGCGAATATATTCAGGTCCTGTGCCGCGATACCTTTCTCTGCATCCAGCAGCAATAAACAAACGTCGGCTTCATCCAGCGCCTTAATGGCCCGGATCACTGAATAGAATTCAAGGTCCTCATGCACTTTTGCTTTCCGGCGGATACCGGCCGTATCAATCAGAACAAATTCTTTCTGAAATAAATTATAGTGTGTGTGAATGGTATCCCTCGTGGTGCCGGCAATATCACTGACAATGGTCCGCTCTGTACCCACCAGTGCATTCAGTAAGGAAGATTTTCCGGTATTGGGCTGGCCGATGATGGCAAACTTGGGCAGGGCTGCCATCTCCAGTGCTTCCGCGGAAGCGTCGTCATCGATAATCAGCTCTGCTACTGCATCCAGCAGTTCACCTGTACCACTACCACTGGCAGCAGCGATAAAGAAAATCTGTTCAAAACCCAGACTATAAAATTCGGAAGCGTCGAGCAGGCGCTCATTGGTATCTACTTTGTTAACGGTTAAAAAAACCGGTTTAGTACTCCTGCGCAGCAAATTGGCCATGGAATCATCCAGGCTGGTCAGCCCGGTGGCGGCATCCACCATGAAAACGATCACATTGGCTTCTTCCAGGGCCACCAGTACCTGTTTGGCAATCTCCCTTTCAAATACATCTTCACTGCCTTGCACAAAACCACCGGTATCCACTACATTAAAAGTCTTACCATTCCAGTCGGCCACCCCATACTGACGGTCACGGGTCACCCCGCTGATATCATCCACAATGGCTTTACGCTGTTCCAGTAA
>CAZYTV010000262.1:4001-6183 GCA_964650455.1 uncultured Chitinophaga sp.
TAAACGGTTGAACAGGGTGCTTTTTCCTACATTCGGACGACCAACAATTGCTACGGTAAATGACATTTTAAACTTATTAAAATTATAACCTTATACTTTTCTGATAAACTTTCGCTTATGATACTTTTCAAATAAAATTCCGGTTAATCCCGGGTGAAGCTCCCTCGCTTCGCTCGGGATGACAACGTTTATTTAGAAATTAACCTCAATAACCATATTCTTTCAGCTGCAAATCATTCTCTCTCCACTTCGGTTTTACTTTGATAAACAACTCTAGAAATACTTTTTGCTGAAGGAATGCTTCAATATCCTTCCGGGCAGCTGAACCGATTTTTTTGATCATACTGCCCCCCTCCCCGATCAGGATCACTTTCTGGGTTTCCCGGTGCACGATGATATCGGCCACGATTTTCACCAGTGTGGTTTTTTCTTTAAACTCACGGACCAGCACGGCGGTATGATACGGAATCTCGTCCTGCGACATTTCATAAATCTTTTCACGGATAAGTTCACTCACAAAAAACTTCGTTGGCAGGTCACTGATATCATCCCCGGAATAATAGGGTTCGCCTTCGGGCAACAGGGCCAGGATAGGACGCAAAAAATTTTTTATATTAATACCGCTGGAGGCAGAAATCGTCAATGTGCTTTTACAATAAGGCTGCTGTTCAAAAAAAGCGACCGCTTCTTTTATTTTATCCTGCGGAGCCCGGTCAATTTTATTAATCACGATGATCGCCGGTACTTTCAGTTTCAGGGCTGCAAAAATGGTATTACACTCTTCCCAGTTTTCATTCACATCCACTATCAATAAAGCCACATCCGCATCTTCCAATGCCCCTTTAACGGCCATCATCATTTTCTCATGGAGCTTATACCTGGGTTCGATGATTCCCGGTGTATCGGATATGATGACCTGGTAGTCCTTATCCGTGAGAATAGCCTTGATCCGGTGACGGGTGGTCTGCACTTTGGGGGAAACAATAGCCAGCTTCTCACCCATCAGGGCATTCAGCAGTGTGCTTTTTCCGGCATTGGGCCGGCCAAAAATATTTACAAATCCTGTTTTCATGATTGACCTGAGGTTGCACGCATCAGGCAGCAAGTGGTGAGGAGGTAGTCAGTCCTTGCCAGTTGAAGTGCAACTGTTTCGGAAAATTTAAAAAAGCCACCCGTAGCGGATGGCTTTCGTTGTTGCGAAGGGGAGGATCGAACTCCCGACCTTTGGGTTATGAGCCCAACGAGCTACCGCTGCTCTACTTCGCGGTGCAAATGTAAGGTCATAGAGGATAGCAGCCAAACAAAAAGTAAAAAGCTGCTGTGATTCTATTTTCACAACAGCTTTTTAACTATACTTTTCAATTTTATCTTATGATCTCCTTGATATACTGCTCGCTCCGCTTGTTTTAATATCACGTATAAGGCCACTGCCTTTGTATTTTACATCACTGGCTCCGCTGGCTTCAGCAGATAATTCTTTATTTACCGTGATCTTAATATCGCTGGCTCCGCTTGCCTTTTCATTACAAAAATCAACCGTAAGGTCAAATCCTTTAAAATCACTCGCACCGCTGGCTTCAATATTGAGCTGGCCCACTGTCCCGTTCAATGTAAGGTCTGAAGCACCACTCAGGTCAACCATCAATTTCTGCGCCTCCATTTTACCTTTTAAATTACTCGCCCCGGAAAGATCTAACTTTAAGTTTTCTGCTTTCCAATCATCAACGATATACACATCACAAGCGCCGCTCACGTTGAGGCGGTTCAACTGTTTAAAAGAAATATAGGCTTTCAACTTTTTATTTCCGGTATTCCATTTCCCTTTATTGTCATAACGAACGATCAATACGCCACCTTTTACTTCCACCTTGATATTATCCCTGTATTTGGGTTCAGAAGCGCTGACCGCAACGGATTCTTCATTGCTCTGGGTGAGGTATACATCAAATGCATTAGAAAGCTCAATCGCCTGGAAATTTTTGGCCTCCCTTACGTCTACATTCGGGTCATTGATTGTTTTTTGTGCAAAACCCGCTGTACTGAAGGCGATTAGCAATAAAAACGGGGCAACTATTTTATTCATGATTCAGTTGATTTTAAGTGATACGAAGGGTAGTGTAAGAAAGTTACAGTAGGTGAATTTATTTTATACCTACTTTTGCGGTAAGTTCTTACTTTCTAA
>CAZYTV010000263.1:0-6170 GCA_964650455.1 uncultured Chitinophaga sp.
CTGTCATTATCAGTTAATTGACTCAATTTTGAATTAATTGACACAAAATAACACTTTTTCCCACTTAGGAACCAAATTTTCGTCATTTTCTTTTTTCCACACCTGAAAATCAAGCGAAAACAGCCACCAGTAAGGGTTTTAGCCGATGGGAGGCAATTTTGGCGAAAAAGAGTGTGATTCGAGTGTGGATTGCGGTGGATAAGATGTGAATAGCTGTAAATCGTGAGCCGCTTGGCCTAAATGAGTAATCAGTAATGAGTATGGGAGGAAAAGTCTTTATAGAATTGTTACTTTTCGCAAAGCAGGGTGTATAAAGGCTTAGTTCATTACGGCCGGCTACTCATTACTGATTACTCATTACTCATTCTTACCTTTGATGTTTACCATACAACAGTCAGTTGTGTCATGAATCATCCCAAAGAACTTTCAATTCTCGACTACACATACCCGTTACCTGATGACCGTATTGCCGCTTTTCCATTGGCAGAAAGAGATGCCTCGAAACTGCTGATCTATAATCAGGGAACAATAAACACCGATACCTACAGGCAGATTGCCGGTCACATTCCTGCTGATTCTTTATTGGTATTTAACAATACCAAAGTGGTGGAAGCCCGATTGCTGTTTCAGAAAAGTACCGGTGGAGTAATTGAGATTTTTTGCCTGGAGCCACATGAACAGTATGCAGATATCACCAGCGCCATGCTGCAACCCGGAAAAGTATACTGGCAATGCCTGGTAGGTGGTGCTTCTAAATGGAAACCGGGTCAGGTGCTGGAGAAAAGGATTGACCAAAACGGAAATGAAATTTTACTACAAGCGGCCTATATTGAAAAACGATCCGGTTGCTTTATCATTGAACTCAGCTGGATACCAACCACTATGAGTTTTGCTGAACTGTTGCATGCTGCCGGTGCCATTCCCCTCCCACCCTATATCAAACGTAAAGCGGAGACCAGTGATTCCGAACGTTACCAGACCGTATATGCAAAGCATGATGGTTCAGTAGCGGCCCCGACTGCAGGACTGCATTTCACAGAGCATATTTTCAATTCACTGAAGGATAAAAATATCAGGCTTGATTATGTAACGCTCCACGTGGGAGCCGGTACATTTAAGCCGGTAAAGGCTGAACTGATGGAAGATCACGAGATGCATGCGGAATGGATCGATGTAAGCAGGGGCTTAATTGAAAACCTGATCCAATCGCTCCATGGAAATATTATTGCGGTGGGAACTACTTCATTGAGGACGGTGGAGAGTCTTTACTGGATAGGTCGAAAAGTGGTGAGCGGTGAGTGGTTAGTGGTGAGTGGGGGGATCACTCAATGGGAAGTGTATGAAAGAAAGGGAGAAGATATTACTGCAAAACAGGCATTGGAAGCCCTGGTGATGTGGATGAAGAAAAACAAACTGGACCGGTTGGTCACCAGGACACAGATACTGATTGCACCTGGGTATCAGTTCCGGATCATCAAAGGGCTGATCACTAACTTTCATCAGCCGCAATCAACGTTGCTTTTGCTGGTGGCGGCACTGATTGGCGAAGACTGGCGGAAAGTATATGAATACGCAATGAAAAATGAGTTCCGGTTTCTGAGTTATGGGGATGGGAGTTTGTTGTGGGGAGGCCGGGAGGGATGTTTAGAAGTTTAGTCGTTTAGTCGTTTGGATACATTCTTTAGAAGAGGTGATGAAATACTATTTCTGTGTGGCTACCTTTATTAACTGTTCCAGTACTTTCAGATCGATATCAGCCAGTTTATTAATATAGAGGCAACCCATACCGGTCTTGTGCTTACCGAGTTTATTCAAGATATCAGCATGCTGCTTTATATCAATCACCAGGTGCAGGGAGAAATTTGATTTCCGGGGTGAAAACCCGATTTTAAACCAATCCACTTCCCGGCCGGTAGCCGGGCTTTTATACCGCACCTGACCAAAACCGATCATATTGCTACCCCAGATTTTCGGTTCCACTTTTACAATTTTCTTCATCATCTTAAGAATCACCTGGGTATCTTTCCGCTTCTGTTCATCCGTAATTGCATCAACGAAGTCAGCGACACTGGATGTAGTTTGTTTGGTTTTAATTACGGCTAACTTACCCATATTTGATGTTTTAAATGATAGGCGCGATAATCGTTTGGCTTTTTTGCCGGAAGGGTGTTGAAAAATAAACGCCAACCCCTAGCCCTTCTTCAATGGTATATCAATCGTAAATACACTTCCCTTACCCAGAGTACTCTCAGCCTTGATCTCCCCGTGGTGTGCTTCCACCATGGTTTTTACATAGCTGAGGCCGAGACCGAAGCCTTTTACATTGTGCATATTGCCGGTATGGGCCCGGTAGAAACGTTCGAAGATGCGTTTTAAGGTATCGCGGTTCATACCGATACCATTGTCTTCGATACGGAGGGTGAAGTATTTACTGCCGGACTGGGTACTTATACGGATTTGTGGCGGGGTGTTATCGCGGGCATATTTCACCGCATTATCGACCAGGTTATTGACCAGGTTGGAAAAATGCACTTCATCAGCCTCCACCAGGTCATTGGTGGCATTAAGCAAAAGGTCCACTTTACCGTTCTTACTTTCCAGCTGAAGGGCAAAATTTCCCACCACATCTTTGATGATCTCATGCACATGGACCGGATTGAGATTCAGGTCTACTTCCTGTTTTTCCAGTTGCGAGGCTTTCAGGATGGTTTCCACCTGCCGGTTCATCCGCTGATTCTCCTCTTTTATGATACTGCTGAAATACCTGAGTTTGTCCTTGTCACTGATCACTTTATCATTCCGCATGGCATCCACAGCCAGCGAGATGGTGGCAATCGGTGTTTTAAACTCATGCGTCATGTTATTGATAAAGTCATTCTTGATCTCTCCCAGTTTTTTCTGCCGCAACATGGTGCGAACGGTAAGATAAAAGGCGGCCAGGATGATGATGGTAAACAGTACAGAAGTGGCAATCCTCCAGCGGAGATCTTTCAGAACCAGGCTTTTAATATTGGGAATCACTATAAAAAGGCCTTCGCTGATTGTAGTGTTTTCACCCGCAGTCCCGCTGAACGCCTCCATCAGTACCGGGCAGGTCCAGTTATTGATAGTGTCCTCATAGGCGATTACAAAATTGGGCGATACGATCTCAAACACATTATTATCATTCTTATCAAATGAGGCTATTCCGAATTCAAATGGAATGTTTTTCAGCTTATTCTGCAAAAAAGCCCGCCTGATCTTGTTTTTAATGTCTTCGAGATTAAAGCGCTGACCGATAGTGATCGGCTTAAAAATATCGAGGGAAAACTCATCACTCAGCAGCCCCTTCCTGGCATTGCGGGGTGAAAAACTGCTCTTGTGCTGAGACAGTTCATTGCCCACCATCTTCGTGCTTTCCTCCACACTGTGCTTGATCTGCTCCTGGCGGAGCAGCACCATATTATTGATCCAGGAAACCTGGATCAGGATGAGCCCGATCATCGATAAACTGATCAGTACTGTAATTATGGTAAAAATGCGTTTCACGGTTTGTCCAATCGGTTTGTAATATACTGTATCCGGTTTATTTTCACGACACTATCCGGCTTTTGATCCGGCAGCAAATGTACGGAGCCTGTTGCTGCGACTACTGCTCCCGGACTACCGGAAGATCAATTTAACGTCCGTTTAGCTTTCATCCCGGGTAATTAATTTCTGAACAGGACTGGTAAAAAATAAATTTTACCCTTAAATTGAACTATGATTGATCCGGCATCCGGCATATTACTCATTGCTGACCCTTTTCTGAAGGATCCGAATTTCCTCCGGACGGTGGTGTTGCTCTGTGAACACCAGACCGAAGGCAGCTTTGGTTTTGTACTGAACCGGCCCATTGAAAACACACTGGATGAACTGATCCCTGAACTGGAAGGACACCCGATTCCCGTATTCGATGGCGGTCCTGTACAGAAAGACTCCCTGCATTTTTTGCATCAGATGCCGGAGGAAATCCCGGGCGGACAGGAAATCGTTCCGGGTGTTTTCTGGGGTGGTGATTTTGAGGCCGTGATCACCCTGCTGAAAGAAGGCCGGATGGACCCGGATAAAATACGGTTCTTCATTGGTTATTCCGGCTGGAGTGAGGGTCAGTTGAATACAGAAATGACCGAAAAAACCTGGCTTACGGTGGAAGCTAACCGGAAACTCGTGTTCCTTGAAAAACATGAAGAAATATGGAGAGAAGCGCTTCGCCATCTCGGGGGCGAATTTGAAATGATGATCAACTTCCCGTTAGATCCTCAACTTAATTAATTTTTATGCGCAAATTTTTACTGGTGCTCCTGTTCGGGCTGACCGGACTCCAATGCAGTACCCTGAAAAATCTTGGGTTGGTTCCTTCCGAACTGGAAATGGCCATGGGGCTAAAAGAGGCCCTCTCCCAGGGATTATTTAAAGGCTTTGATGCATTTGCGGATCCCAATGGAAACCCGCTGGTTCGTTTTGCTTTTCCCGGGGAAGCGGAAAAAATTGAAAGGACTTTACGAGATCTTGGTTTTGATAAAGCCATCAACCAGGTTACCGGCAAGTTTACCAGGGCCATGTCTTCCGCTGTGGCTGTTGCCCGTCCGGCATTTTCTGATGCCTTAAAAAGTATGTCAGTCAGAGATGCGGCAAAAATCCTGGTAACGGATAATCCCCATGCCGCAACTGAGTATTTTAAAATAACGATGAAGCCTTCATTAATGAGCGGATTCCGTCCTATAGTGGACAGTACGATAAAAGTGGAAGGTGCCGATAAGGAATGGAGCAGTATCACCAGCCTTTACAACAGCATTCCGTTTATCAATAAACCACTGGAGAACAGCCTGACTGATTTCATTACCGCCCGGGTGATCGACGGATTATTCCTGATGGTGGCAAATGAAGAAGAGCAGGTGCGGTCGAAGTATGAATTCCGTAAAACTGACCTGATGAAAAAAATATTCGGGTATGCCGAACAGGAACTGAAGAAAAAAATGAAGCCCAATCCATAATATTATATGCTGACACGAATCACCATAATTTTCATACTTATATCCATTGCTGTCTTTTCCCTGACCGCATTCAGTAATAAAGAGAAAATAAAACTGCTTGTGTTCTCAAAAACACTGGGATACCGGCATGCTTCCATTGCTGCGGGGAAAAAAGCAATGATAAAACTGGGAACATCCCACAGATGCGTGGTCGATACCACCGAAGATGCCGCTGTATTCAATGAGAAAAACCTGCAGCAGTATGATGCCGTTATTTTTCTAAGCACCACCGGCAATGTGCTGGACAGTACTCAGCAGGTCGCATTTGAAAAATTTATCCGGTCTGGAAAGGGATTTATGGGTATTCATGCCGCTACGGATACGGAATATGACTGGCCCTGGTATGTTGGACTGGTGGGTGCCAGTTTTGAAAGCCATCCTAAACAACAGACTGCCCGCTTGTACCGTACGGATAAAACACATCCGGGCTCTGCCCCTTTACCGGATAGCTGGGAGCGGTTTGATGAATGGTATAATTTTAAAAATATCAACCCGTCCACCCAACCGATTTTAAAGATTGATGAAAGCAGCTACACCGGTGGTAAAAATGGTGAAAACCATGCTGTATCGTGGTATCATGAATACGATGGAGGCCGGAGTTTTTATACCGCCCTGGGGCATACGGAAGAATCCTATTCAGAAATCCTTTTCCTGGAGCATTGCTGGGGCGGGATAAAATATGCGGCCGGGATAAAATAAAAAAGCGGATGTTCATTAAAACATCCGCTATAAAATATCAGATTGTGCAATTATAACTCCACAGCACCTTCCACCAGTACAGTCACTTTATTGTTCAGCACTTCTACAAATCCACCCTGCACTTCATAGTTAGCCGCTGCAGCATTGGTCTTATCCTTCAGCACTTTTACTTTACCGGCTTTCAGGGCACTGACCATGGGTGCGTGCTTATCCAGCACTTCAAAGCTACCGGTGATACCGGGCATCTGCACCCCGTACACTTCCCCACTGAACAGCTTTTTTTCTGGTGTTAATATTTCTAAATTCATAATTAGTTCACATTTTCAAATCATTACTTCCGGGTAACCCTGTCACCCTGAGCTTGCCGAAGGGTTGCCGAAGGGTTACTTCGCCACGCTCAGCATGACACGCTGTTGT
>CAZYTV010000264.1:0-638 GCA_964650455.1 uncultured Chitinophaga sp.
ATGTACGGGTGAATGACGCCGTTGGTAATGCTCACCGTGCTCACGCCGCCACCGCCCGGATTGCCAAATTCTTCCAGCCTGAAAAAAGACTCTTTGGATACCTGATGGAAGGTGAAGTGGCACGCGCGGAGAAAGTCCTGCACCAATCAGAAAAACCCTGTGTGGCCATCATCGGTGGCGCTAAAGTGAGCGATAAAATTTTAATCATCGAGAACCTGCTCGAAAGAGCCACCGATATCATCATAGGCGGCGGCATGGCCTATACGTTTATGAAAGCCCGCGGCGGCAAAATCGGTAATTCGCTTTGCGAAGAAGATCGTCTGGATACCGCACGCGAAATCCTGAAACTGGCCAAAGACAGAAATGTCAGCATTCACCTGCCGGAAGATTCGGTGATCGCTGATAAGTTTGATGCCAATGCCAATACAAAGGTTTGTCCCAGTGATGCTATTCCTGATGGCTGGATGGGTCTGGATATCGGACCGAAAGCCGAAGGCATCTTTTCCGAAGTGATCCGCAAGTCCCGCACCATTCTCTGGAATGGCCCGATGGGTGTTTTTGAAATGGAGAAATTCCAGAATGGCACCAAAGCCATCGCTGTAGCCATTGCAGAAGCCACCCAGAACGGCTCCTTCTCC
>CAZYTV010000264.1:648-6096 GCA_964650455.1 uncultured Chitinophaga sp.
GACACCGACGCGGTATTCAGTTGCCCCGTCAGAGCCAGAACGGCTCCTTCGCCCTGGTGGGAGGCGGTGATTCCGTTTCTGCGGTTAACCAGTTCGGCTTCACTGACAAAGTAAGCTATGTATCCACCGGTGGCGGGGCGATGCTGGAGTACTTTGAAGGGAAAGTGTTGCCGGGGATCGCAGCAGTACAAAGCTAGTTAGTAGTCGGTAGTTAGTAGTTAGTAGTCCTTAAAGCGGGGATATAAAGATAATATTGAACCTTTCCAGGCCTGGAAGGGTTCTTTTTTTAAGGGAAGTCCATAGAAAGCAGGTTCAACCCTAACCCCATAGTATGGGCTGTTGACTACGAACTACCGACTTCTAACTGGTTTCGCCGCCCGCAGGGCCTTTTACCGGTATTCAGCTTGCTCTTACCGAAATTCGGTCAACGGAATTCCCAAATGCACTAATTTTAATGTCAAATCAAAAACTCAGTAAAATGAAAGGAACCCGTAATGTCGCTTTAATTGTTGTTCTTGGCCTGTTTCTCATACTCGGTGTATGGGGCTGCAATGGCTACAACGGCGTCATCAAACAGGACGAAAGCGTTAAAAAATCCTGGAATAACGTAAATACAGAATACCAGAAAAGAGGTGACCTGGTCGATAACCTGGTGAATACCGTAAAAGGTGCCGCCAATTTCGAGAAGGAAACCCTGACCGGTCTGGTGGAAGCAAGAGCAAAAGCCACTTCCGTAAATTTCACGGCGGATCAGCTGACTCCTGAAAATATTGCAAAGTTCCAGGCCGCACAGGGACAAATGACCGGTGCCCTCAGCCGCTTACTGGCCGTGGTGGAAAATTACCCCGATCTCAAAGCCAACCAGAATTTCCAAAAATTACAAAATCAACTGGAAGGCATCGAGAACGATGTGCGTAATTCCCGGAAAGTCTTTAATGATGCGATCAATACCTACAATGTAAAAGTGCGTTCATTCCCGATGAACCTGCTGGCAGGTATGTTTGGCTTCAGTGCTAAAGAAGGTTTCAAAGCCGATGAAGGCGCGGAAAAAGCACCTAAGGTTCAATTCTAAGCCAGGCTGCACATGCAAAAGAAATATCTCGGTCTGATCATTGGAGGAGGGATCCTGGTCATCTTACTGATCTGGATCTCCTCTTCTTATAATTCGCTGGTGAAAAAACAGGAGAAGGTGGGACAACAATGGTCCGAAATTCAAAGCACCTACCAGCGCCGCCTCGACCTGATTCCCAACCTGGTGAATGTGGTGAAAGGCGTATCTGATTTTGAACAGGGCACCCTGGAAAAAATCGCAGAAGCCCGTGGCCGTGCGGCAGCCGGTCTCTCGGTTACCGAACTCAGCGGGGCGAATTATGAAAAGCAGCAGCAATTGCAGAACGAACTGGCCGGTTCGGTGAACCGCCTGATCATCCAGATCGAACGCTATCCGAATCTGAAAGGCACAGACGCTTATTCCGGACTTCAGACACAATTGGAAGGCACAGAGCGCCGGATCAAAGTGGCCCGTACCGATTTCAATGCGGCCGTTGCTGATTACAATCAGAAAATACGCAGTTTCCCCGCCAATATTGTAGCCGGAATCTTTGGGTTCAGTCCAAAAACAGGATTTCAGGCAGACGCGGGCACCGATAAAGCAGTCGAAATAAAATTTTAATACCTAATCAATTTTCCGGTGAAACTATTTCCCTGGCCAAAAAGCAAACCGCTCCTCGATGAGGAAGAAAACCGGCTGATCGTAAAAGCGATCCGTCAGGCGGAGAAAAGAACCAGCGGGGAAGTGCGGGTGTATGTGGAAAGCCGCTGCCGCTTTATGGACGCAATCGACCGGGCTGCTGAATTATTCTTTTCTCTTAAAATGGAGAAAACGGATGACCGCAACGCGGTATTGGTGTATGTGGCCCTGAAAGATCATCAGCTCGCGGTATTTGCCGATGAAGGCATTTACAAAAGTGCCGGCCCTGATTACTGGAACCAGGTAGTGAAAGAAATGCTCAGCAACTTCAATAAACAGGATTACGCCAAAGGCATCGCTGAATGTGTGATCCAGATCGGGGAAGCCCTGACCACCCATTTCCCTTACGACAACGATACTGATAAAAATGAACTGCCGGATCAGATCGTTTTCGGCAAATGACATCCATGAAGAAATTATTACTGATACCTGTCCTCCTTTTTTCCTTACTGTCTTTTGCACAGATGGAAAAAATTATCAGCACCCGGCCCAGTCCGCCAAAGCTGGTCAATGACTATTCAGGTACTCTTACCCCCGAACAGATTACTGCACTGGAAAACAAACTGGTAAAGTACGATGACTCTACCTCCAACCAGTTTGCTGTCGTACTGGTGAAATCAACTGATGGATATTCCATCGAGGATGCAGCGATCGAACTGGGACGTAATTGGGGTGTCGGCAATAAAGATTTTAATAACGGACTCGTAATTCTTATAGCGACTGAAGACCGTAAAATGACTGTTCAGGTTGGTTATGGTCTCGAAGGAGCTATTACAGACCTGCTGTCAAAAAGCATTATTGACAATACATTCACTCCTAATTTCAAAGCAGGTAATTATTACCGCGGCATTGATGAGGGCGTGGATGATCTGATAAAAGCCGCAGAAGGCCGTTACCAGGCACCTGCCGGCTATGGCAAACGAAAATCTTCAAAGGCACCCAGTATCGGGACCATCATCTTCATTATTATTGTCCTGATCATCATCTTTGGCTCCGGCCGTGGAGGAGGTACTTACGTTTCCCGTGGTGGTTATCGCGGCTGGGGTGGCTTAGGCGGCTTAGGTGGCTTTGGTGGTGGTGGATGGTCTGGCGGTGGTGGCGGCAGCAGCGGTGGCGGAGGATTTGGTGGCTTCGGCGGCGGATCGTTTGGTGGGGGAGGATCGAGTGGTAGCTGGTAAACTAGTCGGTAGTTAGTAGTCGGTATTTAGTAGTTAACAGCCCCTCCTGAGAAACTAGTTTTGGACTCAGTGGTGCTATTTTTCTTAGGATTAATTAAGTATCAATAGGCATTAAGCATCGCTTTAGGTACAGCGGGGACCTCAATAATTAAAAGGATTGTTTCGTTGAATTAAAGATTCTTTGATTGTACAGAAATAATTTATAATCTGAATTTATATTTTTTGCTATTAAACCTGTCTCCTCCCGCTTTAGTTTTTACTTTTTACTTTTGATTTTTGAATTAAAAAAGCCATCACCCGCAGGCAATGGCTCTATTACAAAGTCAGAATACGCTTAGAAGCCCTTCTTATCCGCCTCCGGCAATGTCGCCTTAATATATTCCACCAACTCCGCCAGCGCTTTATCATCCGGAGTTTCCTTCAGTTGTTTTCCTTTTGCGGCCAGGATACCTTTCAGCACCATGCCATTGATAAAAGGATCGGTCTGGTTGCGGAAGTTTTCCGGAACTTTCTCGCGGAACTTCACCACTTCATCCACACCCCATTTGATTTTTTCAATATTCTTAATGGCAGAGAGATAAGTGCTCAGTCCGTTTAATGCCTGGAATTTACCCTGGCTTAGCGGCATGGCAGCAAAATCACCAATGATTTTATCAGCCATTGTTTCATCGCCCGATTTCAGGATTTCACCCATCACGACTTCCTGGAGCACCCCTTTCATTTTAGTGTCAGCCAACTTTTTTACAATCGCTGCTGAGGCTTCCGGGTCAACATTCGCCAGGGCCGCGAGTGCATTACCGGCTATAGTATAGGAGGAATCATTCACCGCATTTTTAAAGAGCTCCGCATATTCCTTCTTGTTATATTCCCCCAGCCGGTTAATAGCCGCAGCTTTCACCGTTGCCGCTTTATCATTTTTGGCGAGATCCGCCAGTACCGGCTCCACACTGCTTTTTACGGCTTCTTTCTTCAGGTCCAGTTTGCTGATGGCAAAACCACGGAGCCCTTTGAATGGATCATTCAATGCAGTTTTCAGTAAGGCAACGGCTTTGGGGTCGGCCTGGTTTTTTGCGGCAAATTCGATGGCTTCACGACGGTCCACATAATTGCCGGCATAGGTATACTGGTGAATATAGTTATCCAGTGTCTTCGCGTCTTTCTTCACCCATAACATCACTTTATCAGCATCTGCGTTGATCAGGTCGGGCCGGGTTTTATAAGCGAAAGTAAAAGTGTCTGCTGCATTCTTTACCCAAACATTATAACGGGTCTTTGCAGCACCATGATATACGTCAATGGCCAGGGGCAGGGTGAATAGTTTGGTTTTCTGATTCTGCTTTACGATCACTTTGGCAATACCGGTCGTATCATTGTATTGATAGCTGATATCCACCTGGGGATGCCCGCTGCCAAAATACCATTGGTTAAAGAACCAGTTCAGGTCGCGACCGGTTACTTCTTCAAAGGCCAGGCGCAACTGGTGTGCTTCAGCGGCTTTGAATTTATTAGTGGTCAGGTAATTGTTCAGCGATTTAAAGAAAGCACTGTCGCCAACAAGGGTCCGCAGCATGTGCAGGATGCGGCCGCCTTTCTGGTAGCTTACTGCATCAAACATATCTTCCCGGTCTTTATAGTGGAAACGGACCAGGTCTTTTTTATCACTGCCACTCATCAGATAGCCCTGCATCCCCTGGAAGTTTTCCGCATCACCGGCATCTTTACCGTATTTGTATTCATCCCAGAGCGTCTGGCTGTAATCGGCGAATGATTCGTTGACCGTCAGGTTGCTCCAGCTTTCGGCAGTAACATAATCACCAAACCACTGGTGAAACAGTTCATGGGCGATTGTGCCTTCCCAGTTATTGCCATCCACCAGTTCGCGGGCATCCTGCTGGGCACTTTCCTGGTGAATCGTGGCGGTGGTATTTTCCATGGCACCTGCCACATAATCACGGCCGGTGATCTGGGAATATTTCACCCAGGGGAAATCCACCCCGGTGATTTTAGAAAAGAAGCTCAGCATTTCTGGTGTGTTACCAAAAATCTTTTTAGCTACCGGTGCATATTCTTTCTCTACATAGTAATTTACTTCTTTACCTCTCCAGCTGTCTTTAATCACGGCATACTCACCCACACCCAGGAAGAAAAGATAAGGTGCATGGGGCAGGTCCATTTTCCAGTAATCGGTACGGGTGCCATCGGCGTTTTTCTTTTGTGACATCAGCTTACCATTGCTCAGGGTCACATATTTATTATCCACGGTAACCGTCAGTTCCTGGGTGGTCTTCTGTGTGGTCTTATCAATCGTGGGGAACCAGGCCGAACTTGATTCTGTTTCTCCCTGTGTCCAGATCTGTGTAGGTTTGTTTTTATCTTCTCCTTTAGGATTGATAAAATACATGCCTTTGATACCAAGCATGGCGCCCTTGGCATACTTTTCTTCAAACTCATCCGGCTTGGCCGGAAAGAACGCCTTCATCGCGAGGCTGAGCGTGTCGACCATCGCGACACAGCCGCGGA